>DASYCD010000455.1:0-50284 GCA_036500405.1 Bryobacteraceae bacterium | reverse complement strand
CTGTCCCGCTATCCGCTTCATCTGGATCGAAATACCTACGTAGCGAGCGGCTTTTTCAGCGCGGTTTTCCTGGCTGAATCCGTTACAAGGCTTATTGATACGCTCTCGCCCGCGCTTTATACGAATGCGGTGGATACGCCGGAAATTGCGTTCGTGGCGCTTGCATTCGCAGGGTGGGGAGTGATGCTGCGGGCCGCCTCTGCCGTACCCGTTCCGGCGCGGGCGCCGGCCAATCCGGGTCGCGAAGCCGAGCTCCTGCGGCAGCTCGATGCACTTAATGGCGTATTGACGCGCTCAGTTCGACGGTAATATCTCACTAATTGGGGTAGTACCGACAGCTTCCTGGGTTGCAAATTAACTAAAGTTTCGATATTCTCAACTCATTAAAGTAGTAAAAGGATATTTCCGTGACACTCCTGATTTTTGCCCTCTTTATCACGCTGGCGGCAGGCGGTGGCATCCTGATGCTGGCGGCCCGAATGCGACTGCTCGATTCGGTGGCCCAATCGAGTCTCCCTCTGCCGGACGTGGACCGTTACCGGCCGATGCTGCGGTTACTTTCCGATGCGGATCTGAAGTTCGCTGCGCGGAACCCGGCCCTGCGCGCAAAAGTCGCCGCCAGGCGGCGTGAGCTTTTTCGGTCCTATGTTCGGTGTTTGACGAAGGATTATGGCCGGCTGCTGGGGAGCATCCGGCGTTTGATGGTGGAATCGGGCGTCGACCGGCCCGATCTGGCGAAGGCGCTGGCAAAGAACCGCTTTGTGTTCGCGATGGCGCTGTGCCGGGTTGAACTGCATCTGCAACTGCATGCGATCGGCCTGAGCAATGTGGATGTTTCGGGGCTGGTGGAAGCGCTCGAAGGGCTTCGGGCTACCGTGAACGTCATGACTCCGATGGCAGTGCCCAGCGCCGCTTAATTCACTTCTTCCTCTCCAGTTGCCGGAATACCCGTCTCCCAGGACGGGTATTCCAGCTTTACGCCCAGCAGTTCCCGGATTTTTCTTCCATCGACAAAACGTCCGCGTTGCGGGATCGATAATTCGCCCGGAATTTCCGGGAGATTGATTCCCAGCCTGGTCGCGTACCACCGAATCACTTCAGAGCTTGCGGCGGGGCGGTCGTCCGCTACCGGCCAGGCGCCGGTCAGACCGGAATCGATGCCGGCTGCGAGGAGCGCGGCGAGGTCGTCCACGTGAATGCGGCTGACCACGCCACCGGATCCGCGCGGGAGGCCGGTCAGGGCGCCGTTTCGCAGGCGCATGTGAATGCCGCGGCCGGGGCCGTAGATCGCGGCGCTGCGAAGAATGAGGATGGGGATGCCGGTATCGGCAAGCCATTGTTCGTCGGCGAGACGGGCACGGCCTTTGTCGTCGTCGGGGGCCGCGAGGGAAGTCTCGTCGACATTCGTTTGCGGGCCGTAAACTCCGGTGGAAGAAATATAGAGAATGCGGGCGGGCTCCAGAGTGCGGATGCATTCGCGAATGGCGGATCGGTCCGGCTCTTCGACTGGCGGAATGGAATGGATCAGCACCGCACCACGCGGGAGACCTTTCGAATCAGGCGGGTGGCCAGTTGCCGCGTGGACGTCGCGACCGGATTGTTGTAGCTGGCGAGCGAGACGTTTTGTGGTGTAGCCGAGGCCGAGGATGACGACGGGCCGCGGCATCTCAGACAAGCTGCTGGAGCGAGCGGAGAATGCCATCCGGTTCGCGGATGCCTTCGGCCACGATCGCGTCGGCGCGCGCCTGCGTATCGGCGACGGCGTAAATGCGCAGCTCATCGGCATTTCCGGAAGCGCGGATGTGCGCGACCTCGTTATTGGCGAAAATGATGCGGACGCCATCGGTGTAATCGAAGCGGTCGATGGAAGTGAAACCAAGGGCTGGCGTGAAGATGCGGGCGGCGATTTCTTTACTGTCCGGCCGCGAGAGACGCTCGGTGATGCGGAGGCTGATTTCGCGCGGGAAATCTTTCAGCAATCCGGCGCGGCTGAAGCGCCTGGGTAATTCGCTGAACAGTTCGGCCACCGGCACGTCTCTTTCGGCGGCGGCGTAGAGGACCGAGAGGATGGGGAGAAATGCGTCGCGCGTGGCGAGGGCGGTGAGGGTGCGGCCGTGGCGAGTGACATCGGCGCCGAGCAGAAATCCGCCATTGGCTTCCCAGCCACAAACCGCCTGGCTGCCTTTTGCGGCGGCGGCTGCCATGCCGGCGACGACATACGGTGAACCGATACGTGTTTTCGGCTGGAGAGCCGGAGCGAGCGCGCTCTGATCGATCGCATCGTTGCATGTGACGGGGACCACGACTGCCCCCGCATTCAGATATTGAGCGGTGATCATGCCGACCAGATCGCCGCCGAAGAATTTCAGTTGGCCAGTGGAATCGTACGCGAGAAGAAGCGGGCGGTCGCTGTCGCCATCGGTGGAAACAACGGCCCAGAGATTCGGGTGGTGTGAGGCGAGCTTGCCGATGGTATCGAGCTGATCGGCGCCGATATTTTCGGTATCGATGGGAACGAAGGTGTCGCTGCGTCCGGCGGGTATGATATCCGCGCCGAGATGGGTGAGGACTTCCACGAGAAGGTCGCGGCCCACGGCGGAATGCTGATAGACGAGAATGCGGCGGCCTTCGAGCGAGCCGGGCTGCGCGGGGAAGAAATCGAGATAGCGCGCGGCGTAGCGCTCGCGTCCTGCGTCAGAGGCGGGTGCGGCGGCGCAGCGTTTACGAAGGGCGCCGGATTCATCGAAGGGGGATTGATCGAAATCCTGTGCGTAGATTCGCGCTCGGATTTCCGCGACTTTCGCGCCGATGGGGGCTTCGTGTTCCTTCAGCAGTTCTCCGCGCGAGGTGTTCAGCTTGTAGCCGTTGCGATCGAACGGAATATGGCTTCCGGTGATCATGATGCTGGCTTTGCCCTGCGCGAGCGCGTAATACATGAGGGCGGGCGTGGGGATTTGGCCAAGGCTGATGCCGCGCATGCCCGCGTCTTCGATCGCCTGGGCCACGGCTTCCATGAGCCGCGGCGAACTGGGGCGGAGATCGAGCGCGTAATAGAAGTCATCGCCAGGACGGATGCCGCCGTCTTCCGGCGAGAGAGAGAGCAGATATTCGAGCTCAGCGGTGACGTTGATATAGATTTCGAGCTGCGTGAGATCGGCGATGAGGCCGCGTCGGCCGCTGGTTCCGAAGCCGAGCGGCTTGGGAGCGTAATTGAGGCTGGAGTGAAGATCCGGCATGATCACATTTTCCGCAATGCGCGGGCGAGTTGGGCGCCGCTCGAGAATTCCTGCTCGAAGTGGCCGCGAAGGGTCTGGAGTTTCGCGATATAGGCGTCGAGGGCGGCGGCGACTTCGGTCTGGTTGGTGTCGAGGATGTCGCGCCAGAGATCGTAGGAACTGAGGGCGAGACGGGTCATGTCCGTGAGGCCGGGGCCAGCGACGGCGGTTGCTTCGGGCTGTTGGGTTTGAATTGCCGCCGCGAGTGCGGTGGAGGCGAGCTGCGGGAGATGCGAGCTCCAGGCGACGAGGCGGTCATGCGTGGACGCGTCAAGAATGCGAATCTGCGCGCCGATTTTTTCGAGCCACGCCTGGAATTCGGTGGCGGTGGAGTTCGTCAGTATCCAGGGACGTCCGCGGAAGAGGTCGGCGTCAGCGGCTTCGGCGCCCCGCTGCTCTTTGCCTGCCATGGGGTGTCCGCCGACAAAACGGGCGCGACGCAGATGAACCGCGGCGGTTTCGCAAATCGCAGCTTTGGTGCTTCCTGCATCGCTGACGAGCGCGCCCGGTTTCACGAGCGGATCGAGATGCTTCAGGGTTTCGAGAATGCCGGAGATGGGCTGCGAGAGAAAAATGAGATCGGCTTCGGCGGCGGCTTGTTCCAGCGCGGCGCCGGAATCGATTGCGCCACGCTTTACGGCGGCTTCGATGCTCCGGGGCGAACTGACGCCGACGATTGCGCCGGTGAAGCCGGCTTTGCGCAGCGCGAGTCCGAAAGACGCACCAATCAGTCCCACTCCGACGATCGCGACGTTACGCATCAGATAGTGCGTCCTACGGCTGCGGCGATCTGGCGGAGCTGCTTCATCAGGTCAAGATATTGTTCGCCGCTCAGCGACTGCGCGCCGTCGCTCAGGGCATGATCGGGATCGTGGTGGACTTCCATGAGGAGGCCGTCAGCCCCGGCGGCGATTGCGGCGCGCGCCATGGGCGGAACCTGATCGCGGCGTCCGGTGCCGTGCGAGGGATCGCCAATCATCGGCAAATGCGACAGCTTCTTGACAACAGGAATGGCCGAGACGTCGAACGTGTTGCGCGTGTAAGTTTCGAAGGTGCGGATGCCGCGCTCGCAGAGAATCACATCGTAATTGCCGCCGGAGAGGATATATTCGGCGGAGAGCAGAAGCTCTTCGATGGTGGCTGAGAGTCCGCGCTTCAACAGCACGGGCTTGCGGGTTTTGCCGAGCTCGCGCAGCAGCGTGTAGTTCTGCATGTTGCGCGCACCGACCTGGAGGATATCGGAGTATTTCGTGAGCAGCGGAATCTGGACGGCGTCCATCACTTCACTAATGACGAGCAGCCCGCGGCGGTCGGCTGCATTGCGGAGCAGTTCGAGACCTTCTTCGCCCATGCCCTGAAAGCTGTAGGGGGAGGATCGCGGTTTGAACGCGCCGCCGCGGATGACTCTGGCGCCGCCATCGGCCACGATGTCAGCAGCGCGCTCGATCTGGTCACGGCTCTCCACACTGCACGGGCCGGCCATGATGACGATACGCTCGCCGCCGATTTCGACATTGCCTGCGCGCACGACCGTGCCTTGTGGGCGGAAGCCGCGGCTTGCCAGCTTGTACGGGGAAACGATGCGGTGGACTTCCTTCACGCCGTCCATGACTTCGAAGACGCCCATATCGAAGTGGGTTTTGCCGCCGACGCCACCGAGGACGGTATGAAGCGTGCCGGTGGAGCGGTGGACGTCAAAACCGTCGTGGATGAGGCGGTCGATCACCCGCTGGATCTGTTCGGGCGACGCGTGTTCCTGCATGACGACTAGCATGTTTGCGGGCCCACCTTAGAGCACGATCCGATCTCGCTGGACTTTGCGCATTTCATCGATGATCCGTTCGAAAATTCGTTTGAGCGCGTCTTCCGGCAGCGGGCCGTGGTTGGCGCCGGCGATGTTGGCGTAGACCGCGTCCTCGCGCTTCGGCTCATAGACCGCCATCTGAGCGCTCTTCTTAATCTGGCCGATTTTCTCCACGATAATGGTGCGCTCATTCAGGAGGGCGACCAGACGGCGATCGACATCGTCGATGTGCACGCGGCAGGCGGCCAGTTGATTCTCGGGCGTGTCGGGCATGATGCGGTTCTTAAGATATCGCAGCGTGAGCGCGCAACGGGCGGGTGAGATCACGCATCAGGGCTTCGAGACCAGCGGGGTCGCGGGCGACCTGGCGGACGATGGCGCTGCCGATGACAACGGCGTCGGCGTGGCTGGCGATTGCAGCCACCTGATCGGCGTTCGAGATGCCGAAGCCCATGGCGAGGGGCAGATCCGTAAGTGCGCGCATGCGTTCGATCAGCGGCAGGGCTGAGTCAGAGATCGATTGCTGTTCGCCGGTAATTCCGGTACGCGAAACGAGATAGATAAAACCGCTTGAATATTCGGCGACCAGCTTGAGGCGATGATCCGTGCTTGTGGGGGAAGCGATAAACACGGTGTCCAGACCGGCGTCGCGCATGACTTTGACGTACTCGCCGGCTTCTTCCACGCTCACGTCGATGAGGAGGCAGCCATCAATTCCGGCGGCTTTGGCGTCGGCGGCCAGGCGCGCGAAACCGTAGCGGAGCACGGGGTTGAGATAGGTGAAGAGCAGGATCGGAATCTGCGACGTTTTGCGAATCTCGGCCGCGGTTTCGAGAACCCGCTTCATCGTCATGCCGGCGCGAATGGCGCGGTCGCCCGCAGCCTGAATGATGGGGCCGTCGGCGATGGGATCAGAGAAGGGTACGCCGAATTCGATGAGATCGGCCCCGCCGCGTTCGAGTGCGGCGACAAGACCGGTAGTGGCTTCCGGGGTAGGATCGCCAGCAGTCAGATAGGCCACCATGCCCTTGCGATTCTCATTGCGGAGCCTTTCGAAAAGCTGGCCGATGCGCGTCATTCCTGGTCCATCTCTTTCAGGTTCTCGCGGTAAATATCGATGTCTTTATCGCCGCGGCCGGAGAGATTCACGATGATGACATGATCGCGCGGAAGGGTAGGCGCGCGCTGGATTGTTTCGGCGACGGCGTGCGCGGATTCGAGCGCGGGGATGATGCCTTCGGTGCGGCTCAGCATCACGGCGCCGTCGACTGCCCGGGCGTCATCGCAGGAGACGTATTCGGCGCGGGCGAGATCGTGCAGCAGGGCGTGCTCGGGGCCAACGGACGCGTAATCGAGACCCGCGGAAACAGAATGCGTGAGGGCGATCTGGCCGTCGTCATTCTGCAGCAGATAGCTGTAAGTGCCCTGGAGAACGCCGGGCGTTCCGCCGGAGAAGCGCGCGGCATGGTCGCCGAGGCTGGCGCCGCGGCCGCCGGCTTCCACGCCGATGAGCTTCACGGAAGTGTCTTCGAGGAACGGATGGAAGATGCCGATGGCGTTGCTGCCGCCGCCGACGCAGGCGATAACGGTGTCCGGCAAGCGGCCTTCGGCTTTGAGAATCTGTTCACGCGCCTCAATGCCGATGACGCGATGGAAATCGCGCACCATCATCGGATAAGGATGGGCGCCGAGCGCGGAGCCGAGGAGATAGTGGGTGTTTGCGACGTTGGTGACCCAGTCGCGCATGGCTTCGCTGATGGCGTCTTTGAGCGTGCGGCTGCCGCTGGTCACCGGAACCACTTTCGCGCCGAGCAGACGCATGCGGAAGACGTTGAGGCGCTGGCGGCGCATGTCTTCCTCGCCCATGTAGACAGTGCAATCGAAGCCGAAGAGCGCGCACACCGTGGCAGTTGCGACGCCATGCTGACCAGCGCCGGTTTCCGCAATGACGCGGTGCTTGCCCATGCGCTTTGCGAGCAGAACCTGGCCGAGGCAGTTGTTAATTTTGTGCGCGCCAGTGTGGAGCAGGTCTTCGCGTTTGATGTAAATCTTCGCGCCCCCCAGCTGTTCGCTCAGACGCCGCGCGGGGTAGAGGGGAGTGGGGCGGCCGGCGTATTGCGTGAGCAGAAAATCGAGCTCACTGTGGAACGCCGGGTCTTTCTTCGCTTCGAGATAAGTCTTCTCCAGCTCTTCGAGTGGAGACATGAGCACTTCGGGAACGTAGCGTCCGCCGTAGGGGCCGAAGTGGCCGCCGGAATCGGGTTGCGAAATCATGAACGGAGAGCCGCCTCAATAAATTTTTTCATGCGTACGAGGTCTTTCTTTCCGGGAGACGATTCGATGCGGGAACAGACGTCGACGCCCCAGGGGCGCACCTGTTCGATTGCCGCGCGGACGTTGTTTTCGTCGAGCCCACCCGCGACGATGATTTTGCGGGGAAGCTGCGCGGCGAGCTGCCAGTCGAACCCACTGCCGGAGGAAGGACCGTCGAGCAGCAGGGCTTCGGCAGGATAGTCAGGATCGGGAACGCGATTTTCGGTGACGCGAAAAGCTTTCCAGACGCGCAGGCCGCGCGGGTGCGCGTCCGGCGTTTCGGCTCCGTGCAATTGCGCGACGTCAAGCCCGAGCTGGGCGCTGATTTCTTCGATCTTCGCAGGCGATTCGTTGACGAATATGCCGACTTTCCAGATGTCGTTCGGGATGTCGGCGATGAACTCGGAGATCTGCGCGACGGTGACTGCGCGTGGACTTTTTTCGTAAAAGTTGAAGCCCAGCACACGCGATCCAGCTTCGATTGCGGCCAGCGCGTCTTCCCGATTCGTGATGCCGCAGATCTTGACGAACATTACGCCACCAGCTCCCGCAGCGCCTGCGTGGCGTCGCCCGATTTCACCAGATGCTCGCCGACGAGAAAGGCGTCGAAGCGGGCGTCCATAAGGCGATGAATGTCCGCGGCGCTGAAGATGCCGCTTTCGCTCACCTTGAGGACGTCGGCGGGAATGTTTTTGGAGAGTGCGACGGAAGTATCGAGCGAGACCTGGAACGTATTCAGATCGCGGTTATTGATGCCGACAATGCGAGCGCCGGAACGCAGAGCGCGTTCGAGCTCTTCAGCGGTGTGGGCTTCGACCAGTGCGGCCATGCCGTATTCGGCGGCCAGTTCGCGGAGGCTGCGGAGCGCGTCGTCATCGAGAATTGCGACGATGAGCAGAATCGCGTCGGCGCCCACGGCGGCGGCTTCGAGCACATGGTAATCGGTCAGTGTGAAATCTTTTCGTAACACCGGCAGGGTGCAGGCGGCGCGGGCGTTACGGAGATCGTCGAGGGAGCCCTGAAAAAATTCGCGATCGGTCAGGACGGAGAGCGCGGCCGCGCCGCCCTGTTCGTATTGACGGGCGAGTTCGGACGGGCGAAAGTTTTCGACGAGTAATCCCTTGCTGGGCGACGCTTTTTTGATTTCCGAGATGATGGCGGGCCGTTTTGTTTTCAAAGCGGTGACAAAATCGCGGCGCTGGGGCAGGCGGGACTCGGCGGCGCGGCGCAGGTCACTGGCGGGAACGGCGGCGGAACGCAGTTCTTCCCGCTTATGGGACACAATTCGGGCCAGGATGCCGGTCGGTGGGGACACTAAATTTCATGGTATCGCGCGAGTCTTTCTGTTTTGTGCGAGCATCGAAGAACGACGCTGTCCCGCGCGTGATTCGGATGGCGAACTTCTTCTGAGGAAAAATTATGGCAACACAATACGAAAGTGCACGTTTGATTCTGGAACTTTATAACCTTCGCCGGGAAGCGACCATGCGCGATGCCCGCAATTTCTGGATTGCTTTCAATCCGGAGACGGTAGACGACATGCTGGCGGCGATGGCGGGCCCGAACGGCGCGCATGTCCGGATGGTTCCCAGCTATTGGGAGATGGCGTGTTCGCTTGTCCTCAACGGCGCCATCGATCAGAAGATGTTCAGTGAAGCGAATGGGGAGCACCTGGTGGTGTTCGGCAAGGTGGAGCACCTGATTCCGGAGTGGCGTGAGCGGATGGGCGATCCCACGGTGTGGAAGAGTTTGGAGACCGTGGCGCTGAGCGGGCCGGATGCGCGTAAGAAGATTGATGGAATCCGGGAGCGGATCAAGGCGATGGTGGCGGCTCGTACCGCTGCTGCGGCGAAGGCGTAAAAGACACCCCCATTTATTTCGGGTGGATGATGAGGGCGATATCTTCGGAATAGGGTGGGGATTGGAGTATGGTGAGGCCGTCCAGGGCAGCCTGGACGGCCTCTTTTTTTGCGTCTTTGCCTGTTTTTGTGTCGAGCCAGGTGACAGTCCAGTTACCGGCGGGCAGGTGAATACCGAATTGGCGTGAGGCCACCGGCGTTTCGGTCTGGTACTTCGGCTTTGCGTTCGCGACGATCCGGGCGTGCTGCACGTAGATCGCGTAGACTTTTCCGGCATCTTCGAGGCCGCGGATGGATGCGCCTTCGGGCGCCTGGAGATCGGCTGCGGAGATTGGCGTCATGCGCGAAAACGGGATTTGGTCGAAAGACTTCCGGAGGTAGCCGAGCTGGCGCCGGAGCGCGGGGCTGCCGCCGCCGGGCGTCGATTCGGGGGGTGTGAAGCTCCCGTCTTCGTGCCCGACGATGAACGAATAGTCGAGATTGTTATAGAGCGCACCGCCGGCCATCAGAAAATCCCAACCCTGGATGCGATAGGTGGCATCGGCCGGTCCATCGAAGCCGGTTTCGTTGTTGCCGATGGGCAAGTGAAGACTGCTGTTCATCGCGACGGAATTCGGCGGGCGCGAGTAATGGAAATTGAAAGCACTGACCAGCGGATCGGGGTTGGTGATGACTTTCGATCCGTTGCCCCAGTTCTGCTCGATCAGGTGCTTTTTGGGGAGACCTGATTCGGTCTGGGCAATCGTTTGCGCGATGTGGTGCTGCCATTCCAGCGTGACGCCGCCGAAATAGGGCTCATTGCAGATTTCGAAATACACGTTATCGAAACCGTTGAGCTCGGTGACGATCTTGCGAACCATCGCATCCTGGACCGCGGTCAGGCGAGTGTCCTTCAGGGTCACGACGTCGGCTTTTGGAACGCTGCCAATGCCATTGACGTTGTTCGCCGCATTCATCGGGCTGACAGTCCACATCGAATCGTTATAAAGCGGACAGAAGAGAACCATCTCCACGACCACGCCGCGCGCATCGGCCTGTGCGACGAAGTCTTTCAGCCTCGCGAAATAGTCTGGATCCCACTGTTCGAGATCGAACTTTCCGTCACGCTGCCGCCATGGGGCGATGAAGCGTCCGGGCGCGGGAGCGAGAGTGTTGGAAGCAATCGAAAAGTCGCCGGCCACTTCGCGATAGGAACCCGAGAAGGTACGGGTGAGGTTGAGCCCGTCGGCGTGCAGCGTATCCAGGTAGCGCCTGTAATTGAAATCCAGATTCAAAACCGCCCCATAGTGCTCGCCGGAGGTGATCAGGACGGTGGGGCGCCCATGGAACGAGAAGTAGTGAGGGTTGGCGGAATCGAGCCGGAGGGGCTGGGCCACGGCCGCTATGCAGGCAAAAAGGGCGGCCAGGAAGGCTTTCATGGGGTCAATGTATCACTCCCCACGGCGGCCCGGTTTGGTCAAAAAAGGCTGCGAATCACTGTTATACTGGAATTGGATGGTTTGGTCCCTCCCCGCTTTCTCGCGGCGCTGTACTCCTTCGCATTGCGATCACCCCTTCGCGTCTGTTGTACCTGCTCATGAGTAACCCGGGCTTCTTTCCGTCGGCTTTCTTCATATATGGAGGTTTGTCTCAGTCCCGATGACTACCAGCGTTCCAGTTACGCAGGGCATTGAAAATCTGTTCGGTACGCGCGATGAAAACATCCGGCTTCTCGAAACGGAGCTTGGTGTCCGCACGCGACTGAATACTGACGCCCTTTCGATTGAAGGCGAGCCGGATGCCGTGTCGCGCGCCGAGCGCATTCTTCAGGATTATTTCGCGCTGGTGCGCGAAGGCGCGGTTTTCAAGAATGGCGATCTGAACAGTTTGCTGCGCGTGGTGACCTCGGATCCTGAGGTCACTCTGCGCGCGCTGTTCGACAGCGGGAAGCAGCGCAGCTTCGGCAAGAAAGTGCTGGCGCCGAAAACGCCGACGCAGCGCCGTTATCTGGAAGCGATTGAGCGCAGCGATCTGGTATTCGGGATCGGTCCGGCGGGCACGGGGAAAACGTATCTGGCGGTGGCGATGGCGGTGCAGGCGCTGGTTTCGAAGCGCGTGACGCGCATCGTGCTGACGCGTCCGGCGGTGGAAGCGGGCGAACGCCTCGGGTTTCTGCCGGGTTCGCTGCAAGAAAAAATCGACCCCTATCTGCGGCCTCTCTACGACGCGCTTTACGACATGCTCGATGTGGAGCGAGTGGAGAAGCTGGTGGAGCGTCAGCAGATTGAAGTCGCGCCGCTGGCGTTCATGCGCGGGCGCACTCTGAATGACAGCTTCATCATTCTGGACGAAGCCCAGAACACCACGCAGGAGCAGATGAAAATGTTCCTGACGCGGCAGGGCTTCAATTCGAAGATGGTGGTGACGGGAGACGTGACGCAGATCGATCTGCCGATGGGCCGCCGCAGCGGTCTTCTCGACGCCGTGGATATTCTGAAAGGCGTGGAGGGGATCTCCTTTGTCGCGTTCGACGATCGCGACGTGGTGCGCCACAGCCTGGTGCAGCGTATTGTGCGGGCGTATGAAAAATACAACGAAGGCGTGGCGGGAAGACAACTCTCGCTGAAGCTGGGCACGGATACGGAGCCCGATCCGGCAATTCCCGCGCCGTCGCAGGCGTGAGCGGCCCTGGATGGGCGGGAGCCCGTAGAAAACACAGATGAGATCGGATCCTCTCATAACTTTCCGGCGTTCGCCGGCATCTCTCCATCGGACTCGTCTCGAACGATTCGCGCGGCTGGCGCAAAGCCAGGTCGCGCGCGGGCGGGACTTTCATTGCCTGATTACGGGCGATGCGGAGATTCGAGTCCTGAACGCGCGGTTTCGCGGGAAGGATGCCGCTACCGACGTTCTTTCTTTTCCTTCGGGAGAAAAGAATCCGATTGGCGATATCGCGATTTCGTTGGCTCGCGCGCGAGCCCAGGCGAAGGAATGCGGGCATTCGACTGAAGAAGAAATCTGCATCCTGCTGCTGCACGGGGTGCTGCACCTGCTCGGGATGGATCACGAAACCGATAGCGGCGCCATGGCTCGCGCCGAACTTCGCTGGCGGCGGAAGCTGGATCTCCCGGCCGGGCTGATTGAACGGGCGCACGCATGATCCTGATTGCTCTGATTGTGCTGGCGGTGTTCACCGCGCTGTTAACCACCATCCAGACGTTCTATCTGGAAAGCATGCGGCTGCGCACGCGCGAACTGCCGTCTCTCACATGGTTCCGCGAAGTGCTGGAGCCAAAGCTGAAGGCGCGTTCTACCGAAGACGGCGCCACCGCGTTTTCGCTGTGGAAACACACGTGTCTCGTCGTCATGGGAGTGCTGGTCCTGACGCAGGTGATTGGGCCCGGTCCGCTGATCGCGCTCGACGTCTGGGAGGGCCTGGGATCCGCGGTACTGCTGATGGCCTTCTCGGCCTATCTGGTTCCGCAGGTGATCTACGAAAGATCGTCCTGCCACTGGATGCTGGCGCTGCTGCCGATTTTGCTGGTGGCGAAGGTGATTGTGCGGCCTTTTGTGGCGGCGCTTAATCTTCTGCACATGCTGATCGACATCGTGAAGCCGCAGCCGGAAAATGAGGAAGAGGCGACGCCGGCCGAGAATATCGACACGCTGATCACCGCAGGCACGGAAGAGGGATTGATCAAAGAAGATGACCGCAGGCTGATCGAATCGGTGATCGCGTTCGGCGACAAGGTGGTGCGCGAGGTGATGACGCCGCGTCCCAATATGATCACGACGCGGGCAGACGATACGCTCGCGCAACTGCATCAGCTGGTGGTGAACGAACAGTACTCGCGCATTCCGGTTTCTGAATCGTCGATCGACGAGATTGTGGGATTCGTGCACGTGCGCGATATGTTCGAAGTGGGAGAGAAAGATCGCGCGGTCCGCAAGGTTCGGGAAGTGATGCGGCCGGTACAACTGGTGCCTGAAACCAAACTGGTACATGAGTTGATGCGCGAGATGCAGCAGGAGGGTGCGCACCTGGTGATTGTCGTGGACGAATACGGCAACACCGCGGGCCTGGCCACGATGGAAGATCTGATGGAAGTGATTGTGGGCGAGATCCGGGATGAGCACGAGCCGGGCTCGGATGTGATGGGAGATGGCGACCTCGGGTTTGTGGTCTCCGGGAATTTCGATCTGGCGCGGTTGGGAGACCTGCTGGATTTTCATGCTGAGGAAGATGTGGAATCGACAACAATTGGTGGATTGATTACGGAATGGCTGGGGCATGTGCCCAAGGCCGGAGAGACGATCGAGCGCGGCGGCCTGCGGGCCGAGGTGCTTGCGGCGGACGAGATGCGCGTAGCGCAGGTGAAGCTGAGCCGCGTTGCGGAGCAGGAGGCGCCCGCCAGTGAGTAACACGTTCCGTTCGGGCTTTGTATCGATACTGGGCCGGCCCAATGCGGGCAAATCCACGCTCCTGAATGCGTTGGTGGGGCAGAAGATCTCGATTGTCGCGGATAAGCCGCAGACGACGCGCACGTCGATTCAGGGCGTGATGCATGCGCCCGGCGCACAGGTGATTTTCGTCGATACGCCGGGAATTCACAAATCGGAGTCGTCGATCAACAAGCGCATGATGGACGCCGTGCGGGCTTCGCTCGATGAGCGAGATCTGTTCATCTATGTGGTGGACGGAACGAAGCCGTTCAGCGCCGAAGATGAGCGCGCGATGGGAATCCTGCGGGCGGACGGGCCGCCGGCTATTCTGGCGCTGAACAAGGTCGATGCGGTGAAATCGCGCCACGATCTGCTTCCGATTCTGGATAGGTACCAAAAGCATCGGGAGTTCGCGGCGTTTATCCCGATTTCCGCGGAGAGCGGCGAGGGGATTGACCTCCTGCGGGATGAAGTGCTGGCGCGACTGCCGGAAGGCCCGGAGTATTTTCCGCCCGATCATGTGACGGATCAACCGGCGCGATTCCTGGCGGCCGAATTGATCCGGGAAAAAATTCTTCTCACCACGGAGCAGGAAGTTCCGCATTCGGTCAACATTGTCATCGACAAATGGGAGGAACTGACGCGGCTCATCCGGATCTACGCGACGATTTACGTGGAGCGCGAGGGTCAGAAAGCGATCGTGATCGGGTCAAAAGGCAGCGCGCTCAAGCGAACGGGACAGGCGGCGCGCGAAGAAATGGAGGCGCTGTTCGATATGCACATCTATCTGGATCTGCATGTAAAGGTGGAACCCAACTGGCGGGAGAAATCGGCGTTTCTGAACACGATTGACTGGCGTACAATGGCTCAGAGAGATGAATCGTAGACGCGTTCTTTCCACACTTTCGCTTCTTCCTGTTTTGGTCTGGGGCGCTCCGAAACCGCCGCTCACCGATGACTTCATTTCCGACACCATTCGCGAGAAGCTGTCGGGAGATGTCAACGTCAAAGGCGCCAAAATCGATGTCGATGTGAAGGGTGGCGTTGCCACGCTCACGGGGTCGGTTTCTTCGGAAAAGCAGAAGAACAAAGCCGAGAGCCTGACCAAAAAGGTAAAGGGCGTCAAAAGCGTCGTCAACAAGATTCAAATCACGGCCCCGTGACGCGCTTCGGAATCGCCGCCATCTTTGGCGTTATCGCCTGCATTCCGCTTTTTCCGCAGATGCCGGGCGAGGTGGATTTATCCATCGCGGCGAGGGAGATGCGTTTTCCTGCCGGGCTGGCATGGTCGCGCGACGGATTTCTGGTGGTTGCGGACAGCGAGAAGCGCGAGATTTACCGCGTGGATTCGAAACAGCGTCCGAAACTGACTCATCAGGACCTGAATGGCGTTCAGGGCATCGCGTACGACGCGGACGGCCGCCTTTACATGTGCGAGACGGCCACTCGGAAGCTTGTACGGATGGATAAGCGCGGCAAGATCGAGACAGTCGCCGCGGCATTCGAAAAAAAGAAGCTCAACGGACCCAATGAAGTTGTGGTGCGGCGCGACGGGCAAGTGTATTTCACCGATCCCGCTTTTGCGGGGGCGATCGACCAACGCGAACTGGATTTCAACGGCGTCTTTCACGTGAAACCGGGTGGTGAAGTGGAGGCGCTCGC
Organism: Bryobacteraceae bacterium; assembly: GCA_036500405.1. Lineage (GTDB taxonomy): Bacteria > Acidobacteriota > Terriglobia > Bryobacterales > Bryobacteraceae > BOG-234. The sequence continues at coordinate 34,949 of DASYCD010000455.1, read as the reverse complement.
GCGCTGGAAGACGCGGCCGAATGGCGTGGCGCTTTCAGCGGATGGAAAAAAACTTTTCGTTTCGGATGCGGACCGGCACGCGATTGTTCAGTTCGATCTCGATTCGAAGGGCGAAGCCACGGCGTCGCGCGATTTCATTACGGGCGTGCACGGCGTGCCAGCGGGGTTGCGGCTCGATACGACCGGACAGCTATTCGTGGCGGCTGAGGGATTGGCGATTTATTCGCCGGAAGGAAAACTGGTCCGGACGCTGGTGGAGAGCCGGCGCGTGTTGAATTGTGCATTTGGTGGGCCGGACCTCAATTTGCTGTATATCGCCACGCCGAAGGAGATTATCGAGGTGAAAATCGGCGTGAAAGGCGCACTGCAGTACTGATGGCCAGCGCAGGCCTGCCGGTTGACGATCGCCGCTTTCCAGCACGTCCGATTCCCGGCGTGGGCGCGCTGATCATCGACGGCAATCGCATTCTTCTCGCCGAACGCGGGCACGAGCCGCAGAAGGGGTATTGGTCGCTGCCGGGCGGCGCTGTCGAAGTCGGCGAACATCTCGAAGACGCATTGCGGCGCGAGGTTCGCGAGGAGACCGGGCTCGAAGTTGAGGTAGTGCATCTCATTGAAGTCTTCGAGCGCATCATGCCGGGCGAAAGCGGGCGCACGGAATATCACTACATTCTGCTCGATTACATCTGCCATCCCACGGGCGGCGCGCTGGCGGCGGCCGATGATGTAAGCCGTGTGGAATGGTTTACGGAAGACGAGGTTGCGGCCGGAAAAATGGGTGAGAAGATTACGCGCGGTACTCCGCGCGTGATTGCGAAAGCGTTCGACTGGCTGCGCGCGAATCGTCCACAGCATGAGTGAAGAAAGCATACGCTTCGGGGGGCTGGAAGCGCTCGAGTGGGAGCAGGTGCATGCGCTTGTCTCGCGGCTGGTGGCAACGGCGGCGGGGGATGCGGAGATGGCGCAGGTCCAGCCTTCGACCGATAGCGCGCGTATTGAGCATGATCTCGCGGAAGCGGCGGAGGGAATCGCGTGGCTGCGGGCGGCGGGGCAAGGCGGCGTGTTCCGCATTCAGCTCAGTGGATTGCCGGACGTTTCTCTGGCGCTGCAGAAGCTGCGGATCGAAGGCGCGACGCTCGAGCCTTCGGAAATCTTCGGGATTATTCAGTTGCTGGATCGCGCGGCGGACGCGAAATCCTCACTGAGCGCCGGAGCGGAACGCTTTCCGCTGCTGGGCGCGTACGCGGAGAAGATTGGCGATTTCCGGCAGGTGCTGCGGGAGGTGTCGGGCAAGATCAATCCCGACGGCTCGATTCCGGACAGCGCGAGTCCGCACCTGAACCGCATCCGGCGGGAGATCGAGAAGCAGCGCAAGGCGATTCAGGATTCGCTGGAACGTTTTCTCAAGGCTAATCGCAATGAAGGCGTGCTGCAGGATGAGTACGTCGCGATCCGCAACGATCGTTTTGTGGTGCCGGTGCTGGCGGGGCAGCGGCGAAGGCTGCCGGGGGTGATCCACGGCGCCAGTTCCACCGGCCAGACGGTGTTTCTGGAGCCGCTCGATACGATCGATCTCAACAACGATCTGGTGCGGCTGCAGGACGACGAGGCGCGCGAGGTGGCGCGTATTCTGCGGGAGTTGACGGAAAAGCTGCGCGGGTCGGCGGCCCCGATTCGCGAAGCGGCGGCGGTGATGGCGCGGCTCGATGTGATCTTCGCGAAGGCCCGGTTCGCGATCGATTTCGATTGCTGCATCCCGCGGTTCAGCGAGCGGCGGCTGGAACTGAAGAACGCCCGGCATCCGTTGCTGATGGATGTTCTGCGGCGCGCGGGGCGTTCGGTGGTGCCGTTTTCGCTGACGCTCGATAACGAAACGCGAACGCTTCTGATTAGCGGCCCGAATACGGGCGGCAAGACGGTCACACTGAAGACGGTCGGGCTGGTGTCGCTGATGGCGCAGGCAGGACTGCCGGTGCCGTGCGAGTCGGCGGAATTGCCGTTGTTCGGGCAGGTGCTGGCGGATATTGGGGATCATCAATCGATCGAGCAAAATCTCAGCACGTTCTCCGCCCATGTGGCGCGGCTGCGGGAAATGGCGCTCGATGTGACCCCGGATTCGCTCGTGCTGCTGGATGAAATCGGATCGGCTACCGATCCGGATGAAGGTGGCGCGCTGGGAGTGGCGCTGGTGGATCACTTCCGCGCGGCCGGCGCGTTCACGCTGGCATCGACGCATCTCACCGCGCTGAAGATCTACGGGGCGAGTACGCAGAGCGTGCTGAACGCGTCCATGGGATTCGATGAAGAGACGCTGGCGCCGACTTACCGCCTGCAGCTTGGGCTGCCGGGGAAATCGGCGGGTCTCGATATCGCGGCGCGCCTTGGGATGCCGGAAGATATTCTGCGGCGGGCTCGGGCATCGCTGGGGCAGCGCGATATCGAGCTTTCGCGCCTCATCGCGGACCTGCATCGGCGGATGGAGGAAACCGGGGCGATGCAGGCGTCGCTCGTCCGGGACCGCGAGGCGCTGGCGCAGCGGGAAAAGCAGATGGCGGTGGACGCCGAGCGCCGGGAATCGGCGAAACTGGCCGAACTCGAAGAGCGCTTTGACCAGATGCAGCGCCGCTGGCAGGATCGCGCGGATGAGACGGTCGCGCGGATTTCGGAAACCGCGGAGAGAAGGAAATCCGTGGAGCAAGCGCAACGGCAGACCGCAAAATTCGCGCGGGAGATGCGGGAGGACTGGGAGTCCGGCATCGTGCGCCGCGAGAATGCGGCGACACCGCCGCGTGCCGCCATTGCGGAAGGCAACCGGGTGCGGCTGAAGGGCATTCGAGACATTGCGCGAGTGACGAAATTGCTCGCCCATGACCGGCTGGAGGTCGCTGTGGGGTTTGTGAAGATGCAGGTTCCGGCTGCCGACGTGGAGGAAGTTCTCACCGATGGTGGCGCCGCGCCGCAGCTCCCGAAAGGCGTGCGGTTTCAGCCAGGGCCGCAGCTCAACCCGAGCGAGCGCGAGATCAACGTGATCGGCGAGCGCGCGGAGGACGCTTTAGAGCGTGTGGAGCGGTTTCTGGACGCCGCGGTGATGGCGACGGCGGCCCGGGTGCGAATCGTCCACGGGCACGGGATGGGAATTTTGCGCCGCGCTATCCAGGATTTTCTGAAGAGGAACCCACATGTGGAGAAATTCTATCCGGCGGACCAGTATGAAGGCGGTACGGGCGCGACGATTGTCGAATTAAAGGATTAGGGAATCGAACGACTAAAAAAGCAAACTGGCGGACTTTCCGTTTCCGGAGTCCGCCAGTGCCAGGAGGAGGTTGAGACCAATAAATGAACTATGATTGCGTTTCCCGACCGCCGTGTCCGATCACGTCGATCAGCAATTTCAGTTTACCGCCATTCCGGGGGCCGTACAAGACGAAAGCCCCGGCTTAGGTACTAATCCATCCAAATCGGAACCTAAATAACCAAAGGCTGAAACAGAAACGGCCGGTTTGCCCGAAGGCTAACCGGCCGTTTCGCTCTTTGAGGGAGAGAGGAGTTACGCTTTGCGGCGGCGACGCATGATGGCGGCGCCCAAAAGGCCGGAGCCGATGAGAACAAATGAAGCCGGTTCCGGTGCGCCCGTAGGAGGCGGCGGATTCGCGCCCGATGTGGTCGGAATGTAGGTCAGGAATTCCTGCGTTGTGCTGCCGGAGCCTGCGTGGCCCGGGGTGCAGCCCTCAACGCCGTAGTGGTTGTAGCTTCCGGTCGTGCACCCAGCGGCGTCAACCGCAGTCAGGACGTACCAATCGCTCAGCACGAGATTGGAGTAGTAACCAGCGTTGCTCCAGCTGGACGTGTTGCTGGTCGAGTTGTAGCCGGCGACGTAGGACATCGCATCCGAAATCCAGTGGGCCGCCGATTGAGCGGTTGAAGAAGTCGTTCCGCTAAAACCGGTGGTGACGCCACCGTGGTAGCCCGAGGTGTTGTTGGGAGCGGTGTTTCCGCCCGGCGCATCGGTCAACTGCCAGATGGCTTCCTGAATGGCTTTATCGTTGGTAGAACCGGCGCTCTGCATCTGGGTGGCGAGCCACGCCATTTCCTCATAGAGTGTTAACCCGGACGGGTAAGAACTGTTAGACGAGGGATTGTCGGCGCCGTAGCGCGTCTGGTTCTTCAGGTCAGTGGTAGACGCGGTGAGCGCCGTCTTGTAAACCTGAATATTCTGCTGGCCGAACTGAACCGTATCGTTAAAGTCGTCGCAGTAAAGCTGAATGGCGGCCCCATTGTCGAGGCTTCCGGTATAAGGGCTGATCGCGTAACTGCCGTCGTAAACCAGGCCTGGTGAATTCGATTGGGTGTTGAAATCCAGCGAGTAGGACGTGGCGGCCTGGCCAACCGACGCGCCAAAAACCAAGGCTCCCGCGAGAATCGTGAGTTTCGTTCTCATGTACAGTCTATGCTCCTCCGAACAAAGCTATTTTATGGAAGTCGGGTTTTATCTAACAAGTCCTGATCCAACCTTTAAAATTGCCTTACGAGGGTTCTAGTACGGGGTTTAGCCAGGAGCCGGAGGGTTAACGGCGCCCCTGCCTTCACCCCCAGGCGTTTCGCCGCATCTGATTGATTTACAGCCAGTTCTATAAATCCAGAACTTCCAAAAAGCGCGAAGATCTCGCCCCGCCGGGCCTCGCCAAATGTAGGGTGAAAGGTACTCACGGTTTTGCTACCGACTCTGATCCGGAAGGGTTCGATGGCAATCCTGCTGAATTTTTTAGCTTCTAAATTGGTGATAACATTGCCAAATCTATCGATCTTTAGAACGGATCCCACGTACTGTCCGGAGTCTTCCTGAAAAATTGCTGCAAAAGTTTCGAACGCAGTGTCATTTATCACATTTCCCAAACGTTTTGGGTCAATTCCGCGCGCTACGTGGGCAGAGACAGGTGCGAAGATGTCGCGGCCGTGGAAGGTTGAGCTGACGGAATCGCGGAAGTATCGTGGTTTGGAGAGTTCGCGGACGCTGGCTCCCGGAGCCTCGCTCAGGATGAAACTGAGCAGACCATTGTCCGGAGCGACGAAGCGGTGCCCGTCCGCCTCGGCGAGAATCGCCCGGCGTTCGGTGCCCACCCCAGGATCGACTACAGCAAGGTGGGTCGTGCCCTTCGGGAAGCAGCGCCACGCCTGCGACAGCGTGTAGGCTCCTTCGGCAATGGCGTAGGGGGTGATGTCGTGGGTGATATCAATGATCTCGGCTTCGGGGCAAATGCCGAGGATTACGCCCTTCATTGCGGCGACGTAGTGATCGGAGGTCCCGAAATCGGTAAGCAGCGTAATGATGGGCCGTTTCATGAGTTAGTAAAATGATAGAGAGTGCAACATTTATATTTCGATCACAATGCGGCGTCGCCGGTGGCGCCCGAGGTGTTGCGCGATGTGGCGGAGGCGATGCCTGAAGTGTATGGCAACGCGTCCAGTATCCACCATTTCGGCCAGGCGGCGAAACGGCGTCTGGAAGCCGCGCGGCGGACCGTGGCGGCCCGGCTGGGTTGTTCGGACCGGGAGATTGTTTTCACGAGCGGCGGCACGGAGTCCGACAATCTGGCGATTTTTGGCGTGGCGCGGCGTGAGAAGTCCCGGCCGCGTCACGCGGTGACCAGCGCCATTGAGCATCCGGCCGCGCTGAATGCGTTCGCCCAGCTCGAGCGCGAGGGTATGGAAATCACGTGGTTACCGGTGGGGCGCGCGGGCAGAGTCAATGTAGACGATGTGCGGCGGGCGCTGCGTCCGAATACGGCGCTGATTTCGGTGATGCACGCCAATAATGAGACGGGCGTTCTGCAGCCGATCGCAGAAATCGCGGAAGTGGCGCGGGCCGCCGGAGTGCCTTTTCATTGCGATGGCGTGCAGGCGTGCGGGAGGATCCCGGTGAATGTGCGGGAATTGGGAGTCGACCTTTATTCGGTCAGCGGGCATAAGTTCGGCGCGCCGAAAGGCGTGGGCGCGCTCTATGTGAAAAAGGGCGCGGAACTAGCGCCTCTGCTCCATGGCGGCCGGCACGAGCGCGGACGTCGCGCGGGGACGGAAAACGTGGTGGGGGCCGGATCCCTCGCACGCGCGCTCGAACTGAATTTTGACTGGGGCGCGCTCGCCGCGTTGCGAGATCGCCTGGAAGCGGGGATTCTGGAACGCGTGCCGGGAACGACGGTGAACGGCGACCCGACGCATCGCGCGCCGAACACTTCCAATATCCGGTTCGAGGCGATTGAGGGCGAAGCGATGGTGATTGCGCTCGATCTTCGCGGCTACGCGGTATCGAGCGGCTCGGCGTGTTCGAGCGGCGCGGTGGAACCCTCGCATGTTCTGCTGGCGATGGGACTAAGTCCGGACGAAGCGCGGTCGAGCGTAAGATTTTCTCTGGGGCCGGGGAATACGGCGGAGCAGGTGGATGGTTTGATTGAAGCTGTAGTGGCGAGCGCGGGCCATCTGCGCCGGATATCGCCAGTGGCGCTTACGGGTGTAGCGGGATGAACGATCTGATTGCAGTCGCGATGTCGGGTGGGGTGGATAGCTCCGTGGTGGCGGCCTTGCTGCATCGCGAAGGGCGAACCATTGCCGGCATGACGATGCAGCTCTGGAATCAGCGGCGTCTGCCGGAGCTTGCGACCGAACAGGCGACCGGCCGCTGCTGTTCGCTCGACGACGTGTACGATGCGCGGCGCGTGGCGGAGCAGATTGGGTTTCCGTTTTATGTGGTGAATCTCGAGCGGCAGTTCGAAGAGAACGTGATCGAGCCATTCGTGAGCGAATATCTGGCGGGACGGACGCCGGTACCGTGCACGCTGTGCAATACGTTCATTAAGTTCGACCGGTTTCTGGAGTTGGCGGATTCGGTGGGCGCGCAGGCCATTGCGACCGGTCACTACGCGCGCGTCAGCAGGAACGCTGAGACCGGCCGCTATGAGTTGCGCACCGCGGTGGATTTTTCGAAGGACCAGACGTACTTTCTCTGGGGTCTCACGCAGACTCAGTTGGCGCGCACGCTGTTTCCGCTGGGCGAGATGTCGAAAGCAGATGTGCGGGCCATGGCGGAGAATCTGGATCTGCCGGTGGCGAAGAAGCATGAGAGCTACGAGATCTGCTTCGTGCCGAATGGTGATTATGCGGCGTTCATGGATGCCTGGCGCAAGGAGAAGGGCGTTGCGTCCCAGCCTGCCGCGGGCGTTGTGGTGGATACGGAGGGGCATGAGCGCGGCCGTCACGCGGGCGCGCACCGGTTTACCGTGGGGCAGCGGAAGGGGCTCGGAATTGCGGCCCCCGAACCTTTGTATGTGATCGCGACAGATCCGAAGACGCAGACCGTGACAATCGGATCGAATGATGATCTGCTGCGGTCCACGATGATTGTGGGCGGCGTGAACTGGGTTTCCTGGAGCGGGCTTCCGGCGCCGGCGCGTGCACGGGTTCGCATTCGCAATCGGCACGTTCCGGCTCCGGCGATGCTCTGTCCGCTCCCCGATGGCCGCGTCGAGGTGCGATTCGATGAGCCGCAGCGCGCGGTGACGCCGGGACAGGGCGCGGTGTTTTATTCAGACGACCTTGTCGCGGGCGGCGGCTGGATCGAATAGCTTGCGGAAACGGTCCGGGTTGCGCAATGGGGTGGAAGCCGCGCTCGCGCACGGGCTGATTGCTCTCTTGCAACACACGCCGCGGCCGGTTGCCGATGCGGTGGGCGCGGGCTGCGGCCGATTGCTGGATGTTCTCGTCCGGCGTTTGCGGCAGACTGCTTACCGGAATCTCGAATTTGCTTATCCGGAACACGATGTTGCGTGGCGGCGCCAAACCGTGGATGGCGTGTATCGTTCCATCGGGCGGCTGCTGGTGGCGTTGGCGCGATTCCCTTCGATCGACCGAAGCAATGTGGAGCAGTGGATTCGCTACGAGGGGTTTGAGCACTACGAGCAGGCGAAAGCAGCGGGCCGAGGCGTGCTGTTTGCGACTGCGCATCTGGGTAACTGGGAACTAAGCGCATTCGCGCACGCCTTGCTGACGGAAAAGATGAATATTGTGGTGCGGCCGCTGGATAATCCGCTGCTGGACGATCTGGTGGAAACGCGGCGAGAACTTTCCGGTAACACGCTGCTTTCGAAGCGGGATTTCGCGCGTTCCATTCTACATGCTCTGCGCGACAACGAACCGGTGGGAATTCTGGTGGATCAGAATTCGGCCGGCGACAATGCGGCGTTCGTTCCGTTTTTTGGAAAGCCGGCGTGCACGAATCTCACGTTTGCAAAGCTGGCGGAGCGCAGCGGCGCTGCTGTGATTCCGGGTTTTGCTGTGTGGAATGACAGCGCGCGGCGCTACGTGCTGAAGTTTTATCCGGCTGTTCCGATTTCGGGCGATGCGGTGGAGGATACAGCGCGAATCCAGGCCGCCGTGGAGCGTGCGATTCGCGAGTATCCGGACCAGTGGTTATGGATTCACCGCCGGTGGAAGACGCGGCCTCCTGGCGAGCCGGCTATTTATTGAAGCGCTGATTTATTGAAGTTCGGCGGCAATCCAGGGAATCGCGATTCCGTTCATGTGCGCGTAGGCGATCGCCTGGCCGAGTTGCTCGGCGATGGCGGTATCGATGCGAGTGAGCAGGCCGCGGTTGGTCGTGACTCTCCTGAACAGTTCGGCGTTGCCGGCGAGAAATCCATTGCGCACGCCTTCCATATCCTTATGCACCTCGGCGAGGTTCTCGCTGAGCGCGACGAGGATCGTGTACTTGCCACGCGGGGGAGTCTGATCCTTTTCAGCCAGTTTTCCGGCGAGATCGCCGGTTTTGATTTCGTCGCCAGCGAGGGAATCGAGAAGTTTCGCCGTGTCGGCGATGCGCATGAAAATCTGGGCGAAGGATCGGGCGGAGGCGTTGGGACGCCAGGAATATTTTTCGTCCGGGATGATGCGGGCGAGCGCCATAACTCGACTTTCGAGATCGGCAAAGGGCTGGAGCACATCGGCTCCGGGAATTATAGTCGGGACATCCTCAACGTTGAGCAGTTCGACATCGAAGGTCAGCTGGGCTTTGGGCGGAATGGGTCCGGAACCCACCTCGCCATATGCCAGTTGATACGGCACGTAGAGGCGGCGCTTGCCGCCCACGCGCATGCCTTCGAAGCCGATGTCCCATCCGGCGATGACCTGGCGCCGGCCCTGAATGAAATCGAACGGTTCTTTACGATCGACGGAGGAATCAAATTTTGTGCCATCGCGGAGCCAGCCGGTGTAGTGCACCGTGAACCGCTTGCCAGCGGCGGCAGGCGCGCCCGCGCCCTGCACGATATCGATGTAGCGCAGCGTCGCCAACTCGACCGGCGAGCCTTCGATGGGCGGCTGCGCCTGTGTCTGTGCGATGCCGAGCGCGAAAAGGATCAGCGAGAGCCGGACAAACATGTTTCCAGAATAAGGTCAGACCGCATGTTTATCCAGCGCAAATTGTGGCCTTTTGACGCATCCAGGGCGGCCTGAGGGATGAGCCCGATCAATTCGCTGCCTTCGATCTGGACGCCGCGTTTTTCTGCCGCATGGCGCACGGCGTCAAAAGCGGCGTGCAGCGGCGTAAGGTGGAAATCGATAAGATTCATGGAAACCTGAACCTTCCCCTGCGAGGCCAGCTGGAGTCCGAGCGCTTTGAGGGCAGGCAGGCCTCCATTCGATTCGCGGATTTCGTTCGCGATGGATTTCGCGACGGAGAGATCGTTGCTCTGCAGAACGATGTTCCAGGCGATCAGAAAATTTCTTGCGCCGATCACGCAGTAGCCCGCCGTCGGATGGCGGTCCTGACCGATATCGGGCGGGAGATCGGCGTTGGCGCGCTGCCGAATATTTTCGAGACGCGCACATTCGGGGCGCTTTGCGGCGGCTTCGTAAAAGAAGATCGGGACGCGCAGTTCGTTCCAGATGCGCTCACCGGTGGCATGCGCGAGCGCGGCGCAGTTTTCGAGCGTGACGCCTTCCACCGGAACGAATGGCACCACATCCGCTGCGCCCACGCGCGGGTGGACGCCTTCGTGCTCGGCGAGATTGATTTTGGCGACGGCTGCAGCAACCGACGCGAAGGCGGCGTTGGCCACAGCCGCGGGGTCACCGGCGAAGGTCAGCACGGAACGATTGTGATCGGCGTCGGAGGTGGAATTCAGGAGACGAACACCGCGCACGTCGCGAACAGCTTGTTCGAGCGCCCCAATGACGGCGCGATCTCGGCCTTCAGAAAAATTCGGAACGCACTCGACGATCAAACGCGCTTGTCCTTTCCCCAGGGCTTCCCGATTCGCTTCCTGAAGCTGTGCGAAGTGTGGCGCATGAACGCGGAACCGATGCGATAGATAGCGCCGGGAATGACGATCACTTTGCCGCGATCGAGCCCGCGGAGGGAAGCTTCGACAACCGCATCGGCCTGAAGCCACAGAAAGCCGGGGATGTTGGCGCGATCGACGCCAAGCACGTCGTGAAATTCGCTGAACGTGAAGCCGGGGCAAAGCGCCTGAACTTTGACTTTCGAATGAATGGCGTTCAGTTCGACGTCGAGGCCCTGCGTGAACGCGTTCGCCCACGTCTTGGTGGCGCAGTAGCTGACGTTGCCTTCCGTCTGTCCAAAGGCTGCAACGGAAGACACATTGATAACGCCGCCGCGATCACGCGACACCATCGCTTTGAGCGCCGCATGGGTCAGGCGCATCATTGCCATGACGTGGAGGCGATGCATCTGTTCCTGGCCGTGCAGGTCGGCTTCCCAGAAGCGTCCCAGCGTGCCGAAGCCGGCATTATTGACCAGCAGTTCGAGATCCGGGGTCTCGCGGATGGCGGTTTCCGTGGCGGTGAGGCCGTCTTCCTGCGTGAGATCCGCCGCAATGAAGCGCGCGTTTACCGGCAATTGGGCCGCCAGCGCGCGCAATTTTTCTTCGCGTCGCGCAACAAGAATCAGATCGAATCCGCGAGCGGCCAGTTTGCGCGCAAACGTCTCGCCGATGCCGCTGGATGCTCCTGTGATCAGTGCAACCGGCCTTCTCATGTTCACGACGATAGCAGTTTCGACGCGGCCTGATAAGATGAGGCGGTTTCAGGTCGCATGCTCTGGTCTCGCTCGAAGTTCTCTTTATTGATGGCTGTGGCGTGTCTCGCATTCGGGCAGACACAGCCGATTGCGTTCAGTCATAAGCTGCATGTGCGCACGGCGAAGCTGGAGTGCGCCGATTGCCACACGCTGCCGGAGAAATTCGGGGAACCGGTGGGAATTCCGGACGCGCCGCGATGTCTCGAATGCCATGCGCTCGCGCCGAATCAGGAAGCGCTGATTGCGAAGCTGAACGAATCCGTGGAAAAGAAGCAGCCGATTCCCTGGGTTCGGGTTTTTAAGCTGAAGAACTTCGTCAATTTCGACCATCGCTTCCACCTGCAGAACGACGTCACGTGCGAGCAGTGCCACGGACCGATCTCGACCGAGGACGTGGTGACCGACCAGCTCAAGACCACGAAGATGGACTTTTGCCAGCCGTGCCACGTTAAATCCCGCGCGCAGACGGGATGCAATACCTGCCACGATCCCCGATAACGGTCAACGGGCGGGGTCGATAAGAGGCTTGCGGCCTTCCTTTTTCAGGATGTCCACCATGAGCGTGACAGCGGTATCGATCGGCAGAACGTTGGCGATCTGGATTGCCGTGCGGCCCTGAGCGTTCTTCACGTCGACGTCAATACCCTTGTCCGACAGGAACTGAATCACCTCGCAGGTATTCTTCTGCGGTGTGCCGTTGGTCGCGGTCACGGACATGTGGATCGCATTGTTGCCGGTCTGGTTCGTGGCCTGGACAGTCTTGGGGTCCGGATCGAGATCGAAGGCGTATTTGACCGCCTCAACGTGACCGCTTCCCGCGGCTTCCATCAATAAGGTGCTGCCATCCTGGGCGCGCAGTTTCGGGTCAGCGCCGCCGTCGACCAGAGCTTTCATCGCATCGACTTGACCGGCCTTTGCAGCCACCATGAGCGGGGTACGCTGGCCCGGGGCGGCGCCACGTCCGAAGCCGCCGCGACCTCGTCCACCGGCAGCCGTTGTGGCGGTCTTTGCATTCGGATTCGCGCCTTTCGCGATGAGTTCATGAATTAATTCGGCATCGCCGGCCTGTGCAGCCGAATGCAGGGGGGTATTGCCGTTGCGATCGGCGACCGTGGGGCTCGCGCCACTGACGAGAAGCGCGGAGACGGCGGCGGACTTTTTGAGATTGGAGGCGATGAGGATTGCCGTAGTGCCGTCCGGCATCGCTTTGTTCGGCTCGGCGCCCGCGGCGGTCAGCGCTTTGACCGTGTCAGCGTCACCCTTTTCCGCCGCAAACATGAGCGGAGTGAAATTGCCGGTTGAAACAGAGTTGACGTTTGCGCCGTGCGCCGCGAGAGTTTTCACGACTTCGGCACGGCCTTCAGCGGCGGCCCACATCACGGCGTTCTGGCCTTTCTCCTTATCTACAGCCGCGACGTCCGCGCCTTTGGCGAGCAGAAGATTCACGGCTTCCACATTGCCCGTCGCCGCGCAGACCATAAGCGCCGTCTCGCCATTCAGGCGGACCGCTTTAGCGTTGGCGCCCGCGGTGAGCAGGCTTTTCACGAGAGCGGTATCGCTGTTGGCGCAGGCGAGCGTCAGCGGAGATTCGCCGTAGTCGTTGGCGGTATCGGGCTTCGCGCCCGCCGCGAGCAGTAGTTTCGCGGTGTCATTGTCGGCGCGCTGGGCCGCCCAAGCCAGGGGCGTAGCCCCGCCGGGCTGACTCGCATTGACATCCACTTTGGCGCGCAGGAGCGTGGCTATCTCCTTTTTGTCGCCGGTCTTCACGGCATCGACAAGCCGTAGATCCGCGGCGGAGGCAGAAACAATCGCGAGGAGGGTGAGGGCAGTCAGGCCGGCCCATCGATTGCGGTACGATGAGGATGTCATAACATTTTTAATTATGCTTGAAAGTTTCAGCTACGAGATAGTTTAAAATATAAACCGGAAAAACAATGCGGTCCCTGTCCCTTCCCATTTCCGCCGCCGCCGGAGTAGGAGTTGTCGCGGTACTCGCCGCGCTGGCCCAGACCCCCGCGAAGGTCGCCCCCATACATAAAGTCGCGGCGACTCAGGGTCATACGGCCCCTTCCACAGCCGCAAAAGCTGCCCCGAAAGCACTTATCAAGCCTGCATCAGCCGCTGGCGCACAGGCGCAGCAGGACATGATCGACCAGTATTGTGTGATGTGCCACAGCGAGGCGCTGAAAACTGCGGGCGTCGTGCTGGAAGGTCTCCACATCGATCATGTAGGGGATAACACAGCAACCTGGGAACGCGTGCTGCGTAAATTTGGATCGGGCCAAATGCCCCCTCCCGGGCTGCCCCGCCCTGACGAGCAAACTTCCACGAAGTTCACCGGGTGGCTGGAAAATCAATTAGATGCGAATGCCCTGGCGCATCCGGATCCGGGCGCGCCGGCTATTCACCGGTTGAACCGGCTTGAGTACGGTAATACGATCCGCGATCTGCTGGGCCTCGACGTGGACGCGACCGCGCTGCTGCCGGGCGACGATTCCGGCTATGGTTTTGACAACATTGGCGATGTTCTCTCGGTTTCACCGGTTCTGCTGGAAAAATATATGGCAGCCGCGAGGAAGATCGCGACCACCGCGGTCGGCCCCATGGACATCCCTGCCGAGGAAACAGAGTACGTGGTTCCTTTCGGTACACCAACAGACGTTCGAGTGAGCGAAGATTTGCCGCTCGGTTCACGTGGCGGATATGCGGTGCATTACAATTTCCCGCTGGATGCCGAGTATGTGATTCGAGTCACAATGGCGCAGGGAAATGATCGCGGTTCCCATATCGATACACGGTTGCCGCTAAAGGCCGGTCCGCAAATTATTGGTGTTTCGTATCCGAAGGATTCGCCGAAGCCGGAGCAGACCGGCGCGGTTGTCGGCCGTGGTGGCGCGGCTGGCGCGGGCGCAGGGCTTGGTGGTGGACCGCAGAAGCTGGATCTTCGGCTGGACGATGTTCGGGTGAAGTTGCTCGATCCTGTTGCCGGCGGTCAGCGCAACGTATATAGTATTTCGGTTCTTGGACCCTACAATCCGACTGGCCCGGGCGATACGCCGAGCCGCAGGAAGATTTTTGTGTGCCATCCGACGGCAGCCGCGCAGGAAGAAGGATGTGCGCGCCAGATTTTCACTAACCTCACTCGCCGGGCTTACCGCCGGCCGGTTACCCCAGCGGACGTTTCGCCGCTGATGGCTTTCTACCAGCAGGAGCGAAAGAACGCCTCCTTCGATAAAGGAATTGAAGCGGGCGTCCGCGCCGTGCTTGTTTCCCCGAATTTCCTGTTCCGCGAAGAGCGGGATCCGGTCGGCCTGAAGCCCGGCGCGGTTTTCCGGCTGGGCGATTATGAGTTGGCTTCGCGGCTTTCCTATTTCCTCTGGAGCAGCATGCCGGACGATGAGCTGTTCAAGCTCGCGGCAAACGGAACGCTGCACCAGCCTGCGGTTCTCGATCAGCAGGTGAAGCGGATGCTGGCGGATGACAAGTCGAAATCGCTGGTCACAAGTTTTGCCGGGCAGTGGCTCTTCCTCCGCAACGTGGAATCGGACAAGAAAGACCACGATGTTTTCCCGGAATACGATCAGACGCTGCGCGACGATTTCAAGCATGAAACCGAGTTGTTCTTCGGGAGCGTGCTGCAGAACGATGGCAGCGTGCTGGACCTGCTGCGAGCCAATTACACATTCCTGAATGAAAAGCTGGCGGATTTTTACGGCGTACCAAATGTTTATGGCCCCGCTTTCCGGAAAGTGGAGCTGGAAGACGTGAATCGGCGCGGATTGCTCGGCCAGGGAAGCCTGCTGGCGGTAACCTCGTATCCAAATAGAACGTCTGTAGTTCAGCGCGGCAAGTGGATTCTCGAAAATCTGCTCGGAACCCCGCCGCCGCCTCCACCGCCGGATGTGCCGGCGCTGAAGCCACATGGATCGGACGGCAAAATGACGTTACGGCAGGCAATGGAACAGCATCGTGCTAATCCAACCTGCGCCGTATGCCATTCCCGCATGGATCCGATCGGATTTGCGCTCGAAAACTTCAACGGAATCGGTAAGTGGCGGGTCCTCGATGACACCGGCGCTAAAATTGATTCGTCGGGCACGTTGCCCGGTGGTGTTGCGTTTAATGGCCCGGCAGGTCTGACAAAA
Organism: Bryobacteraceae bacterium; assembly: GCA_036500405.1. Classification (GTDB taxonomy): domain Bacteria; phylum Acidobacteriota; class Terriglobia; order Bryobacterales; family Bryobacteraceae; genus BOG-234. The sequence continues at coordinate 19,718 of DASYCD010000455.1, read as the reverse complement.
CTGCTGGTCACGGATAAAAAGATGGAGTTCATCAACACGTTCACCACGAAGTTGATGACCTACGCGTTAGGCCGGGGAGTAGAATCTTACGATGAACCGGTCATTCGATCAATTACGAGGGATGCGGCGAAGGATGACTTCCGGATGTCGACCCTTATTTTGGGCATTGTTCACAGCTCACCTTTCCAGATGAGGAAGGCGGCCGAGGACGTAACTCTCGCCAGGCGAGACTGAGGAAGGATGAAATGCTGCTCACCAAAAAGTCGATTGCACGCCGTTCATTTTTGAGAGGACTTGGTGTTACGGCGGCTCTGCCGCTGCTGGATGCCATGATCCCTGCGATGGCGACGTCAGCGGAATTGACGGCTACGAAGCCGGCAGTGCGCCTGGGGTTCGTCTACGTCCCGAACGGCATCATCAATCTGAAAGGTGAGTGGATACCGGCCACGACCGGCGCGAACTTCCAGTTTGCGTCGACGATGAAGGCGCTCGAGCCTTATCGGGATCAGGTCCTCGTACTGAGCGGACTGATGCAGAATGGCGGCCGCGCGCTCGGTGATGGCGCGGGCGATCACGCGCGCGCTGGCGCAACGTGGCTGACGGGCGTCCACCCGAAGAAGACGGAAGGCGCTGACATTCACGCCGGCATTTCGGCCGATCAGATTGCGGCGCGTGAATTCGGGCAGAAGACGCAGATCGCTTCAATGGAACTTGGCCTGGAGGCCGCGGGTCTGGCGGGTGGCTGCGATTCCGGTTATAGCTGCGCCTACACCAACACGGTTTCCTGGCGCTCGCCAACGACGCCGAATCCGGTGGAAGTGAATCCCCGCGCGGTGTTCGAACGGATGTTCGGCGACGGACAGAGCAACGATCCGGCGGCGCGCCTGGCGCGCATGAAGGAAGATCGCAGCATTCTGGACTTCATGATGGAAGACGTTTCGCGCATGAAGACCGGGCTGGGATCGCGGGACAAGAACAAGCTGGCGGAGTATCTGGACGGCATCCGCGACATCGAGCGGCGTATTCAGCTGGCGGAAGCGCAGAACGCGAACTTCAAGATGCCTTTGATGGACAAGCCGGTCGGGATTCCGGACGATTTCGACACACACGCGAAGCTGATGATCGATCTGCAGGTGCTGGCGTTCCAGGCGGATCTGACCCGCGTTGGGACGTTCATGATTGCCCGCGAAGGCAGCAATCGCCCCTATCGGCAGATTGGCGTGCCGGATGGCCACCATTCGGTGACCCACCACCAACTGGATCCCGAGAAGATCGAGAAGACGATCAAGATCAACGAATATCACGTCAAGACGTTCGCTTACTACGTGGATAAGATGAAGAACACGCAGGACGGCGACGGCTCGCTGCTGGATCACTCGCTGCTGCTTTACGGAAGCAGCATCAATGACGGCAACCGCCACACCCACGACGATCTGCCGCTGGTGATGGTGGGATCGGCGAACGGACAGGTCAAGGGCGGACGCCACATCGCCTATAAGGAAGAAACGCCGATGAACAACGTGCTGATGACGGTGCTCGATAAGGGCGGCGTCCAGACGGAGAAGTTCGGCGATGCGACTGGTTCGGTCCAGCTTCTGTCGGACGTTTAATCAGAACTGAATTACAAACCAAAAAGCCCGCTGGACCTGGTCCAGCGGGCTTTTGCTTTTGGGGCTCTACCAAATCGTGTGGACAGCCGATGCTGGATGAAACTGTCGCCGCCAATGCCCCGTGCGCCCAGATACGTCGCAGTTGCAGCTATTACGCGATCCGGCACATATCGGGAATACTGGCGTCGACGGCGCTCTCGAGATCAGTGTACGTGTTCGCGGACACGCGCTTTTTCTCGATCAGGGCAGGTGATCAGCAAGACTAATTGAGGAGACCGCAATGCGCGAACCTGAACTCGCCGCCTGGTCCATGAAATTCGCGGCGGTGGCGGACAGACGCTTGACGAAGAGGTGAGATCGCGAACGGCTTTCCGGTCTCATTCCAGTGGCAACAGTGGCCGGGTCCTTCCGCGATCACGATGATTCTCAAGCTCGGATACCAGCCGTCTGCGGTTCCGTGACTGGAAGGGGCGTCACTTCCGTGACGGAACTCTTCAGCAGCTTTCGAAAACAGGGTTCACCACTGCTCTCACCATCGCGGCGCCACGCGGGCACTACCACGCGCGCGCCGTGGCGCAGGAAGAGTTGAACGGCAAACTGTCGACTTGGAGTGCCGAAGTCGAAATCCGGTAGAGCTTAAGCTTTGTCGGCTGCCTTCTTTGCGGGCGGTTCCACGATGCGGATGTGGAGCTCGCGGAGCTGTTCGGACCGGACGGTGTTCGGGGCGTTCATCATCATGTCTTCCGCGTTCTGATTCATCGGGAACATGATGACTTCGCGGATGTTCGGTTCGTCCGCCAGGAGCATGACGATGCGGTCCACGCCAGGGGCGATGCCGCCGTGCGGGGGCGCGCCGAATTTCAGAGCGTTGATCAGCGCTTTGAAGCGGGAATTCACTTCCTCTTTGCCATAGCCGGCGATCTCGAACGCCCGGTACATGATTTCGGGGCGGTGGTTACGAATCGCGCCCGAGGACAGCTCGTAGCCGTTGCAGACGATGTCGTACTGGAAAGCTTTGATCGCCAACGGATCCATGTTGTTCAGGGCGTCAAGGCCGCCCTGCGGCATCGAAAACGGATTGTGGCTGAACGCGACCTTGCCGTTGTCATCGAGCTCGTACATCGGGAAATCGACGATCCAGCAGCATTTGTAGACGTTCTCTTCGATCAGGCCGAGTTGGCGGCCGAGCCCGTCGCGCAGACCGCCGAGGATCTTGCACATCTTCGCGACGTCGGTATCGGCGAGGATGATAACGGCGTCGCCCACCTTCGCGGCGCATTCGCTCTTCAGTTGTTCGACGTTTTCCGGCGTCAGGAATTTCGCGATCGGTCCCTTGAGCGATCCATCAGCTTCCACAGTAAGCCACGCGAGACCCGCCGCGCCGCCCGATTTCGCCTGCTCTTCGAGCTTGTCGAAGAACGAACGCGACTTTTCCGCGCCTCCGGGAATATTGATCGCGCGGATGGTTTTGCCGGAAAACGCGCGGAATGTGGTGTCTTTGAAGAGCGCGCTCAGATCTTTGATTTCGAGCGGATTTCGCAGGTCTGGTTTGTCCGAACCGTATTTCAGCATTGCTTCCGTGTACGTGATGTGCGGGAAAGGCGCTGAAGTCATCTGGCGGTCGGGACGAAACTCGGCGAACACGCCGGTCAGCAGCGATTCCACGGCCTTGAAAACATCATCCTGCGTGACGAAGCTCATTTCGAGATCGAGCTGGTAGAACTCGCCGGGCGAACGGTCCGCGCGGGAGTCTTCGTCGCGGTAGCAGGGCGCGATCTGGAAGTACCGGTCAAAACCGGATACCATGATGATCTGCTTGAACATTTGCGGCGCCTGCGGGAGCGCATAGAACTTGCCGGGATGCCGGCGCGAAGGCACGAGAAAGTCGCGTGCGCCTTCGGGGCTCGAAGCGGTCAGGGTCGGAGTCTGGTATTCGACGAAACCGAGATCGACCATGCGCCGCCGGATGCTGGCGATAATACGCGAGCGTAACAGAATGTTGGCGTGCATCTTCGATTTCCGGAGGTCCAGAAACCGGTAGGTCAGACGCATATCTTCCGGCACAGCCGTTTCGGGGAAGACGCTGAACGGAACGGGCTCGGTGGAGCCCAGCAGTTCGGCCTCGCTCACGCGGACTTCGATTTCGCCAGTCGCCATTCCGGGATTCACGGCGCCGGTATCGCGCGCCACCACTTTGCCATCAATGCGGACAACGCTTTCCTTCGGCAGGCTGGAGAGCAGTTCGTAGGACGGCGTGCCAGGCTCAATGACAAGCTGGGTGACACCGTAGTGATCGGCCAGATCAATGAAGTAGACGCCGCCGTGATCGCGCCGATTGCGCAGCCAGCCGGAAAGGCGCACCTCACTGCCGGTGTTCGCCGCGCGGAGCTCTCCGCAGGTATGAGTTCGATACTGATGTTTTTCGCCAGACTGCATGGTCAGTTCCTGTTTCCAATCGTGTTGAATAATTCTTCGCGCGTTACCTGCCGCTGCTCGGTGGAGAGCATGTTCTTGAGCGTGTAGACGCCTGCGGCGATTTCGTTATCGCCGAGGATCAGCGCGTAGCGGGCTCCCACCTTGTTTGCGATTTCCATCGCGCGTTTAATCTTCATGCCAGCCCCGACTTCGGTCGAAATTCCGGCTCGCCGCAGATCTCGCGCAATCACGCCGGAGTGGCGCAGGGCCGCGTCGCCCATCGGGACAATGAAAACGTCGATCGCGCTGATAACGTCTTGCGGGACCGTCATCACCAGGCGATCTTCGCCGATCGAGAAGCCGATGCCCGGCGAATGCACAGGCGAACCCAGCGATTCGGCCAAACCGTCATATCGGCCGCCGCCGAGCACGGAATTCTGCGCGCCCAGATCGCCGTGCGTGACTTCGAACGTAGTGCGCATATAGTAATCGAGTCCGCGCACAAGACGCGGGCGCACTTCAAATGGAATGCTACGGTCCGTGAGATAAGTTTTCACCTGCTCGAAGTGCGGACGACAGACGTCGCAGAGGCTGTCGAGAATCGTCGGCAGGGTTTCGATAATCGGCTGGTCTTCCGGCACCTTGCAATCGAGCACGCGCAGCGGATTGGTTTCGGAACGCCGCTGGCAATCGGTGCAGAGGCGCGAAGCCACGGGTTGCAGCGCCGCGCGCAGTTTCTCCACGTATTGCGGGCGGCAATCGCGGCAGCCGACCGAATTGATCAGCAGGTGGAAGCCGGAGAGGCCCGCGCGCGTCAGCATTTCGGTCACCATCTCGATGACCTCCGCGTCGATGAAAGGCGAGTCCGAGCCAATGGCTTCAGCGCCAATCTGGAAGAACTGCCGGTAGCGGCCCTTCTGCGGGCGCTCGCGGCGGAACATCGGGCCAATGTAATAGAGCTTCTGAACGCCCGGGCGCTGATCGAGCCGGTGCTCGATGTAGGCGCGAATCACGGACGCCGTGTTTTCGGGACGGAGCACGAGGCGCGAACCGTCGCGGTCTTCGAAGGCGTACATTTCCTTCGAAACGATATCGGTATCGGCGCCAACGCCGCGGGCGAAAAGCTGCTCTTCTTCCAGGATGGGGGTGCGAATTTCCTGGTAATTGTACGCGCGGAAAACCTCGCGGGCGATGGTCTCAACCCGGTTCCAGACGGCAGTATCCGGCGGCAGTAAGTCCCGGGTTCCTTTTACGGCTCGAATCATTACAGGAGGGGAATTTTTCATGCTATCACGCGGCAGGTGAGGGCTCCGCGAAGTGCTTCATTATCAGAGGATTCGGTGAACAGCGTCGGCGATGGCGGCGGGGGCGTCGAGGTTGATCCAGTGACCGGTGTTGGGGACCACGACGTGCTCGCCGCGCGTCGAGAGGCGGGCCTCGCGCCGGTGTTCGGCCAGACCTTCGGGGGAGGAATTCCCGGAGGAGAGGATGACGATGGGCAGATCGCCGAGATCGCGGCGCTCATCGAGTTGGCTCACGCTGAGCGGCAGATTTTCCAGATAACCAGCCATCATACGGAAGGAGCGCTCCTCGCTCCAGTGGGCCGCGACTGCGGGCCAGTGCTCGCGTGGGATCTTGCGGACCTCGCCGACCAGTCGATTGGCGGTTCCCGCGCCGCGTCCCGCAAAGATCTTTCCCAGCAAGCCCGGTACTCGCTGGGAGCCGCTCGTGAGGCGCGTGAGCGCGAATCGGACTACGCCGATGCGAGCGAGAGTGGCGCCACGGCGCGAGAGCATGACGCCACGGCCCAACATGGCGCGTCGCTGGGGCGTGGGCTCGCGCCATTCGTCGCGTACAACGGGATCAACCAGGACCAAACCGGCGACCAGTTCCGGGTGGCGCTGCTGGAGGATCCGGGCGATCAGTCCGCCGAAGGAGTGGCCCACGATGATGAACGGCGCGGGAAGCCCTGCGTGATCGAGAAGCAGTTCGAGATCCTGAACTGCGTTCAACGCGGTGGCCGCGCCAGCAGTCTCATCACTCCATCCGAGGCCCGCGCGGTCATAGCTCATCACGCGCGCAAACGGCGCGATCAGTGGTTGCACGAGAGCCCAGGTGAGCGATGTCGCTGCGAGCCCGGATTCGAGCACAACACTGGGGCCCGCTTCGCCGGAAATCTGAGCATGCAGCCGTCGCCCGCCGATATCGACCATGCGGCCTGGCGGCGGCAACTTCATCGGTCAGCCTTCGACCGTGTGGAGTTTCATCAGATTGGTGGATCCGGCGCGTCCCACCGGAGTACCCGCCACGAACACCACGCGATTTCCCGGATACAGCAGTTCGCGCTGTACAAGGAGCGTATCCATCTGGCCGAGCATTTCGTCAGTGGAAATCACGTTGGGCGCGAGCACGGGGGTTACACCGTAGTTTACGGTGAGACGTCGTACGATGTCCTCCGAACTGGTCATGGCGATGACGCGGCACAGCGGCCGAAAACGCGAGATGAGCCGGGCGCTGTAGCCGCTTTCGGTGAAGACGACGATGGCTTCCACGCCCGCGGCTTTCGCGGCATGGAACGCCGCATCCGCGACGATCTCCGAATCGTGACCCGCGATGCCGAGTGGTTCCGGGAAGCCCCGTCGCTTCAGCCCGCGTTCGACTTCCTCCGCGATCTTCACCATGTACTCGACGGCCGCCACCGGATGCTTGCCCACCGACGTTTCGGCGGAGAGCATCACCGCATCGCTGGCGTCGTAAACCGCGTTAGCGACATCGCTGACCTCGGCGCGGGTCGGAGTCGGATTTTCGATCATCGATTCCAGCATCTGGGTCGCGGTGATCACAAAGCGATTGCGGCGCCGCGCCTTGCGAATGAGGCGCTTCTGAATCGGGGGCACCATTTCCAGAGACATCTCGACGCCGAGATCGCCGCGGGCCACCATGATGCCATCCGCCACTTCGAGGATATTGTCGATATCCTGAACCGCTTCCGGCTTTTCGATTTTCGCGACGATCGGCACGCGCGCGGCGCCCATGCGTTCGCGCACCATCTGGACGTCCGCCGCGGAACGCACGAAGGAAATCGCGACGAAGTCCACGCCTGCCTGGAGGCCGGCCCGGAGATCGATCAGGTCTTTCGACGTCATGGAGGGCGCGCTGACCCGCACGCCGGGGAGATTGATGCCCTTGTTATCGCCGACAGGTCCGCCGGAGACGACATAGCAGGTGACCGCGATGCCATCGTTGGCGACCGCGCGCAGCACGACCGCGCCGTCATTCAGCAGAATTCGGTCGCCCACGCGAACGTCGCTGGCGAATTTCCGGTAAATCGTGGAGGCTTTGGTTTCGTCGCCGATGATTTCTTCGGTGGTGATGACGAACTGGGAGGCGGTTTCGAGGCGGCATGAGCCTGCTGCGAATTTGCCTAGCCTGATTTTCGGGCCCTGCAGGTCGAGCAGAATGCCAACAGGAACGCCAGTCTGCCTTTCCGCCGCCCGCACGGTTTCGATGCGCTTTTGATGTTGTTCCCAGACACCGTGTGAGGCGTTGAGTCGAAAAATGGAAGCTCCGGCGCGGATCAGAGTGCAGACGGTTTCGAACGAATCGCTGGCCGGCCCCAGCGTGACCACAATTTTTGCATTTGCCATGGTCTAATCCTCACGATAACGCGCGAGTGAGAGTGGTTCAGCCAAGTTCAGCGCACCCGCTCCAGAAACTTTGAGAGCAAAAGACTTAGGAACTCCGACCCTGCTAAGATGACCTTAGTTTGAACGACTATCTGCTCACCGTCATCCTGGGAATCGTCGAAGGAATCACTGAATTCCTGCCCGTCAGTTCCACGGCTCATATTCGAATTGCTCAGGCCTTGCTCGGTATGGACCTGACCAACCGCTTCTGGGAAATGTTCGCGATCGTGATTCAGATCGGCCCAATTCTCACCTTGCCGATTTTCTTTCGCGACCGGATTGCCGTGTGGCTGCGGTCGTTTCCCACTGGGACGCGCGGCGACCGCACAGTGCTCAACCACCCGCTGACGCTGACGTTCATCTCGCTCGTTTGCACCTCCATTCCCGCGCTGGCGCTGGAGAAGGTGATTTCGAAGCACCTGGAGGATATCTCGCTGATCGCGATGACCATGATTGCGGGCGGCATTGTGATGTGGGTGGTGGATGCGATGTTCGGCGGCCGCGAGACCGGCGTGATGGAAAGTGAAGCGGCGCGCGAGATCGAGCGGATGGGTTTGATGCGGGCCAGTTGGATTGGGCTTTGCCAGGCAGTTTCCGGAATCTTTCCGGGGACCTCGCGTTCCATGGCAACGATCTCAGGCGGCCAGGTCTGTGGACTCTCACGGAGCGCGGCGCTGGAATATTCGTTTCTGCTTTCAATCCCTACGATGGTGGCGGCAACCGGACATAGCCTGCGGAAGGCGCTGAAGGTAAGCGCCGATGCGGGACCGCTCCACATTGATACACACGGCTGGATCCTGCTGTTGATGGGGACCGTCGTTTCCTTCGTCGTGGCTTACCTTGTGGTGGGCTGGTTCATGAACTGGGTCCGGACGCGGGGCTTCGTGCCATTCGCGATCTACCGGATTGTGTTTGGCGCGGCTGTGCTGGCCTGGGTATTCGCGGGCGCTAAATAACGCGCCCTGCTTTGGGAGGCTCTGATGACGCGAGCGAGCCTGGTTCTTCCTGTAATGGTGAGTTGTCTGGCATTCGGCCAGTCATCCGGGACTCGGCCGCGCTTTGTTGGGGCCGATGTCCACTCCGCCAGTTCTCCAGCCGAATTGAACCCGCGGCCGATCCCGATCCACGACGACCGCTATGAAGTGAAGGGCGCCACGATGCTGGATCTGATCGCGGCGGCATGGGGATGGGATTCCTGGAAAATTATGGGCGGTCCGAACTGGCTTGAACTGGACCGCTTCGATATTACGGCAAAACTGCCTGCCGGGCTTTCACTGGACAAGCGGATGCTGCAGGCGCTGCTCGAAGATCGCTTCAAGCTGGTCGTTCGCGAAGACACGAGGCCTCTTCCCGGCTATGTGCTCACCGTCGACAAGCGACCCGCGCTCAAAAAAACCGCCGGTGGGAAAAGCGGATGTGTGCCGTATGTGTCCGCAACGCCGACGCGGATGGATATGACCGCCAACGAAAACGGACCCAATCCCGTGCGCTACACCATGGGTCCGGCTTCCACCGTTACGTACAACTGCCGCAATATCACGATGGATGCGTTCGCGAAGGGATTGCAGGCTATGATTGGCGCCAACCTCGCGCCAGGTCCCGTCGCCGACGGCACTGGTTTGAAGGGTGCGTGGGATTTCGAGTTGCACTGGACCCATCAATACGTGCATCTGGATCGCCTGCCGCAGGGGCATACGACGATCTCTGATGCCCTCGATCAGCAACTCGGTCTCAAGCTGGAAGAGCGGCCAGTCCCCGCGCCTGCACTCGTTGTGGTCAGCGTGAACCGGACGCCTACCGCCAACGCCCCCGACCTCGCAAGAGTCCTGCCGCCGATCCAGGAGCCGAAACAGTTCGATGTCGCGAGCGTCAAGCCAACCGATCCGCAGCGCTCGCGAACCAACATGCGGATTGAGCCCGCACGGCTCACGCTCGAGAGGTATCCGATGCGTTATCTGCTTAATGTTGCCTTTCCCGGAGAAAGATTTGCGAACCTGCCGGACTGGACCGAGATGGAGGCTTTCGATATTGTGGCGAAAACGCCACCCGGGGTTGCGGCGCTCAATCGAACGAATCTGGCGGCGGCGATGCAGGCTTTACTTCGGGATCGGTTTGGCCTGAAGTATCACACCGAGCAGCGACCGGGCCCCGCGTACAGGATTGACGCAGCGAAACCGAGGATGAAGAAGGCGGATCCCGCGAGGCGCTTCGTGCATGCGTGACACGGCTCCTTCTGGTGCGCAGGGGTTTTTGACAAGGTTCCGGTGCCAAAACATCACGATGGCAGAGTTCGCCGAGTGGTTCTCGCAGCACCCGCTCGGGCTGAAATCCGGCGTGATTTCAGACAATACTGCGCTCGGTGGCCGATGGGACTTCACGCTCGTCTACGACGCGGGCGATCATTTCGGGACGCCTTCGCCCAGTCAGACCGGAGAAGCCTCTGATCCAACGGGTGGATACACGATCTTTGAGGCGTTCGAGCGCCAGCTTGGGCTCAAGCTCGTGACGACAACCAGTCCCCAGCCTGTGATGGTGATCGATCACGTGGACAAGAGGCCTACGGGGCAGTAACCGGTTTCCGGCCCATCACCAGAATCGTTTCGAGCGCGGGGGGCTGGGATTCGCGGTCGACTACCCAGCTTTGCACTTCGGTGAAGCCCGCGGTTTCCAGGAAGCCGCGGAGTTCGACTTCGGAAAAGCCGAGCCACGTATCGGCGTAGAGATCGCGGGCCTGCTCGAAGTTGTGCTTCTTCAGGTCAAGAATTACGATTCTGCCGCCGGGTTTCAGGAGAGTCGCCGCAGCAGCCACTGCGCCCGCCGGATGGATCGCGTGATGCAGGCTTTGGCTGAAGAAGGCGAGGTCGACGGTGGCGGCGTCGATCGGCGGCGATTCGAGATCTCCAACCCGATACTCCAGGTTCGCGATGCCGTTCTCGCGCGCGAGCCGTGAGCCGAATTCCACCATCTTCGGGGAATTGTCGACTGCGATCACCCGTTCGGCGCGCTGGGCCAGAAGCTGGGAGAATGTCCCTTCGCCGGCGCCGAGGTCGGCGATCACCATCGGCGGCATCAGTTGCAGCAGCGTCTCGGCCAGGCCTTTCCAGCTACGCCCCGGGACGTAGTTACGGCCGAACCGGCCGGCCAGTTCGTCGAAATAGCCTCGGACCTTATCCCGCCGCTTTTCGAGAACCAGCGTCAGGGCCTTGCGGTCCTCTTCGGCCTCCGGGATCTCGGCCGCCGCGGAATGCAGCACCTCGGCCAGCCGGTTCTCCCGCAGCCGATAGAGGCTGTTCTTGCCCTGCTTGCGGTCTTCCACCAGTTCCGCGGCCTTCAACTGCGCCAGGTGCGTGGAGATGCGGCTCTGCCCCATGGCGAGGATTTCCTGGAGTTCCGCAACCGTCAGTTCCTCCCGCTCCAGCAGGAGCAGCAGGCGCAGCCGGCTGGGGTCGGAAACCAGCCGCAGGCTCTTCAGGATCGATGCCACAATATGCTATTGTAGTTCTTGTCCAGCCAACGCATCAATATATTTTGATTTATTGATAGGAGATTGAAAACAAGCACCATGAGCACCGCAACCCACACCGCTGCCGATTACAAAGTCGCCGACCTGGCCCTCGCCGACTGGGGCCGCAAAGAGATCACGATCGCCGAAAAGGAAATGCCGGGCCTGATGTCGATCCGGCAGAAATACGCAAAAACGAAGCCGTTGGCCGGTGTCCGGGTCACAGGCTCGCTCCACATGACGATCCAGACTGCGGTTCTCATTGAGACGCTGGTCGATCTGGGCGCGTCGGTTCGCTGGGCAAGCTGCAACATCTTCTCGACACAGGATCACGCCGCCGCCGCCATTGCGAAGGCCGGTGTTCCGGTGTTTGCCTGGAAGGGCGAATCGCTCGAAGAGTACTGGTGGTGCACGAAGATGGCGCTCACCCATCCGGGCGGGCTCGGTCCGCAGCTCATCGTGGACGATGGCGGCGACGCCACTCTGTTCATCCACAAGGGTTATGAGCTCGAAAACGGCAGCGGTTGGGTCAACACGCCGTCGGGCAACCGCGAAGAGCAGGTGATCAAGGATCTGCTGAAGGCGACTGCCGCCGAGAGCAAGACCCTGTGGCATGACGTTGTGAAGGAATGGCGCGGCGTTTCGGAAGAGACGACGACCGGCGTGCATCGCCTCTACAAGATGCACGAAGCGGGCGAACTGCTGGTGCCGGCGATCAACGTCAATGACTCGGTGACGAAGTCGAAGTTCGACAATCTCTACGGCTGCCGCGAATCGCTGGCGGACGGCATCAAGCGCGCCACCGACGTGATGGTGGCCGGCAAGGTCTGCGTGGTTTGCGGTTATGGCGACGTGGGCAAGGGCAGTGCGCACTCCCTGCGTGGGCTCGGCGCGCGCGTGGTGGTGACGGAGATCGATCCGATCAATGCACTGCAGGCCGCGATGGAAGGCTACGAAGTGACCACGGTGGAAGACACCCTGGGGCGCGGCGATATCTACGTCACGACGACCGGCAACGTGGGCGTGATCACGCTCGAGCATATGCGGAAGATGAAGGACCAGGCGATCGTCTGCAACATCGGCCACTTTGACAGCGAGATCCAGATCGACCGCCTGAACGAGTCGGATGCGAAGAAGATCGAGATCAAGCCGCAGGTGGATCAGTACACGTTCCCGGCCGGCAATGCGATCTTCGTTCTGGCCGAAGGCCGCCTGGTGAACCTGGGTTGCGCGACCGGTCACCCGAGCTTCGTGATGTCGAACAGCTTTTCCAACCAGACGCTGGCGCAGCTCGATTTGTGGGCGAACAAGGACACCTACAAGCCCGGCGTTTATGTGCTGCCGAAGAAGCTGGACGAAGAAGTGGCGCGGCTGCACCTCGAGAAGATCGGCGTGAAACTGACGCGGCTCTCGCAGGAACAGGCCGACTACATCGGCGTGCCGGTGGATGGCCCGTACAAGGCCGATCACTACCGCTACTAAATGGCTGAAGTCACCCCGATCGGACACGTCGCCAGCCCCGTGAAAGAGGCTGTCGACGATGTCTGGGGTGGCGTCGTTTCCCGGATCGATCTCGATCCATCCCGATTTCCATCGGCTTGTTTAGACGGCCTCGACGGGTTTTCTCACGTCGAGGTCGTTTTTGTTTTTGATCGCGTGGATGAAGCGAAGGTCACGACCGGCGCACGACACCCGCACGGGCGTGAGGACTGGCCTGGGTGGGTGTCCGAATTAATGTCGGGCTACTGGAACAGCGCGGGGAACTGAGCTCGTTCCGGCTACCAATGCGGCCAGCAGGTAGAGCGCGCCGCCGATGAGCAGTGTCTGGATCAGTCCGAGATAGAGGGCGAGAACCAGCGCTCCTACTGAACCCATCACGCTGGCCGCGGCATTGAGCGACCAGGCCCAGCGCACGGAGGGCTGGTGTGCGCGCTCCAGCATGCGGAGACCAGTCGGGAAAGGCAGGCCCATCGCGAAACCGGCGGGGGCGAGCATCAAAACCGTGGCTGCTACTTTCACAAAGAACGGCAATCCGACGCCGCCTGCGAGGAGGGGCTGCGTGATCAGTGCGAGGATTGCAACGAGCAGGGCCACGACTGTCAGCGCTTTCACCAGACGTCCGCGATCGTCTCCGATCAGCTTCACGCTGGTGTAGCTGCCGAGACCGCTCGAAACCAGCATCGAGAAAATGACGACGGTGAGCGCGTAGGTTGGGTGTCCCAGGAAGAGAACGAACTTCTGAATCATCGCCACTTCGATCAGGATGTAGCCCATGCCTATTGCGAGGAAGTAAATCAGAAAGCTGCGCACCGAGCGCTCTCGCGGCAGGCGTGTTCCGAGCACCAGCGGCGGCAGGATCAGAATGATCCCCACCGCGATCACGCTGACGATCAACGCATTGAACAGCTTCGGCACCGCGACGTTGACTTTGTAGTCGGCTGACTTCGACTGCGTCTGCATGATGAAATTCGAGACATCGCGCGGCTGCACGGTGTAGAAGAAGAACGGCCGGTTGTCGCTCACGGGTGTGATATCAAACTGGTAATCCTTTTCCCACGCCGCAGGGTCTTTCGCGAGCAACAGTTGTCCGAACTCGTTGCGCGGAGGATCGCCGGGAACGTAAATCTCCTCCATGTGGGCGTCGGCGAATGCCTTCTTTGCAGCCGCAACATCGGCGTCGCTGAGCGCCGAACGCGAAAAGATGACCGTATCGAGCGCGCCCCAACCGTGTATGTTGAGACCGCCGCCACTGGTGCGCCCCACGAGCACATGCCGCCATGCGTCATTCTCACCGAGATCGTGCAGAGCGGACATCGCGAGCGATACGAGACGCAGCGATTCGCGCGGCGGATCGAAGCCCCAGCGGCTGAATGCCAGCAGACCGTCCGGCGTGAGATGTGTGAAGTAGTCGTGGAAGGCATCCGTCGTGTAGAGATTGTTTTCGGACAGGGCGAAAGCGCCGGCGGCGGTGGAAGCCCAGGTATCCACGAGCGTCGCCTGAATCACCTGATATTTTTCCGGGCTGCGGCGCACGAAGCTGCGGCCGTCTTCCACGTGCAGATGAACATCCGGCCGCAGATAAAGATTGCGGCTCATGTACGGGAATTTCTGCCGCATGATCGTGTTGGCGATGATCGGATTGATCTCGACTGCCGTCACGTCATGGCTGCCGGACGCGATCGCGCGTGAGACGTCCCAGCCGCCGCCGGGTCCAATCACCAGCGTCTTTGCGCCGGGCCGCAGGTTATAGGGGACACCGGGCCCCTGGTGCTCCAGATCGTTGACTTCGTTCGGGCTGAGGTGATTGAAATCGAAATTGGCGATGCCGGTGGAGGCATCGGCATCGATGTAGATCATCTCGCCGCCGCCTTCGTCTTTCGCCAGGCCAATGCGCGAAATGCTGTTCCATTTCGTGAACTGCTCGGTGTGCAACTTCAGGCCCTTGGCGTAGCGAACTTCGAGGAAGCGGTGACCGTAGTTCACGATCAGCAGCATGGTGAACAGCAATCCGACTGCGACGCCCGCGATTCGACCAGTGCGGCAGGAGCCCAGGCTGAACCAAATAGCTGCGCCTGCGGCGAAGAGCACCGATACGGCGATGATCGTGTTCGGGCCGCCGAAGGCGTTCAGCAGAGCGACGAGCGCCAGGCATCCGGCTGCGGCGCCGAGCAGATCGAAGAAATAGACCCGGCTGACGTTTTCGATGGTTTCCGAAATCGCGAGCGAAACCACAATTCCCGAACCGATGAACGGCAGCGCGGTGGTGAAGTAGATGAGCGCGAGCTCCACCGTGCCCACTTCCGCACCTCTGGTGAGTACGAAAAGGACAGCGAGCAAGGCCAGCGCGGAGTTGATGAGGCTGACCGTTCCGAGCTTCCGGTAAATGCTTCCACCTGGTGCGATGACGTACGAAAGAACGCCGCCCACGCCGAGCCCGAAGAGCGCGATGGAAATCGCCAGGAACGCGAAATGGTAGTAGAAGACGACGGAAAAAATGCGCGTCAGGGCGAGCTCCAGCAGGAGAGTCGCTGAGGTAGTGAGTGCAACGGCCAGGTAGAGAAGAGGCCAGCTGGAGGGACGCGAGACGGAGCTGGGGGACAAGCCTTTAGTTTAGATGATGGTCAGGTCGAGACAGGTGAGATCGTCGAGCAGGTGATGCGGTCCGGCGGCGATCAGATCCTCGTGCGGCGTGATTCCGGTGCGGACGGCGATGGACTGAATGCCCGCGTGGTGGGCGGCTTCTACGTCCGTTGTGGCGTCGCCGATCAGGGAAATGCGCGCGTCCGGAGCGATCAGGTGTTCGCGGCGGGCGCGGGCGATCGCGAGGATCGCCAGTTCGCCGCGCGTGGGCGCCATCTCGCCGAAAGTGCCGAACGAGAAGTGATGGTCGAGTCCCGCGCGTGACAGTTTGTGCCAGGCGATGCGCGTGAGATTGCCGGTGACGAGCGCGCGAACGGCGTCGCGGCGCGCGAGCTCTTCGAGCAGATCAACGACACCGGGACAGACCTTCTCTCGCAAATCGGGGACCCCTTCGAGATAGAGATCCTGAGCGGCTTCCATGACGGCGGGCATGGCGCGGGCGGCTTCGTCGTCCGGAATCCCGGCGGCGCGCATCATCATCGTAAGGATGACGTTGTCGAGCATGCCGTGGACCGGGATGTTTTCGGTGGTAGCAGCGACGCCGGTGACCTGGCGCACCGCGTTTTCGAGCGCGCGCCGGTGATGCGGGCCGACGCCGCGCGTCAGCGTTCCATCGATATCGAAAAGAACAAGCGAAGAACTCAAGTCCCAGAATAAAATGGAGTGTAGTGATCCCCGCAAAGTTTACAGTTGGGTTAATCCAGAATTCGTGTGCTTTGGATCCGGACGCGAACCTTGATCGCACCTGCGAGAAGATTCGCGAGGCGGCGAAGCGTGGCGCGCAGATCATCTGCACGGAAGAGCTGTTTCGCTCGCAGTATTTCTGCCGTGAGGAAGACGCGCGGTTGTTCGATCTGGCGGAAACGATTCCCGGGCCGTCGACTGAGCGTCTGCAGCCGCTGGCGAAAGAGTTGGGCGTGGTGATCGTGGCTTCGTTGTTTGAAAAGCGCGCGATCGGGATTTATCACAACACGGCGGTCGTGATCGATGCCGATGGGTCGTTGCTCGGTCTCTACCGGAAGATGCATATTCCGGACGATCCGTTGTTCTTCGAGAAGTTTTATTTCACGCCGGGCGATCTGGGGTTCCTCGCGTTCGATACGAAGTTTGGCCGCATTGCGACGCTCGTCTGCTGGGACCAGTGGTATCCGGAGGCTGCACGGCTTGCATCGCTCACGGGCGCGAATATTCTTTTCTATCCGACGGCAATCGGCTGGCATCCTTCGGAAAAGGCCGAGTTCGGCGAAGCGCAACATGATGCGTGGCGCACGATTCAGCGCTCGCACGCGATCGCGAACGGAATCTTTGTGGCGGCGGTGAATCGAGTTGGGTTTGAGGGGCCGCCGGATCGTGGACTGGAATTCTGGGGCGCATCGTTTGTGAGCGATCCGTTCGGGCGCATTCTGGCGGAAGGATCGCACGACAAGGAAGAGATTCTGATCGTGGAATGCGATCCCGCGAAGATGGAAGAAACGCGCCGCGGCTGGCCGTTTCTGCGTGACCGGCGTATTGACGCTTACGGACCGATTCTCCAGCGGTTTCATTCGTGATGTCCGCCCCAACGCCGCGTGAGCTCGGCTTTCGAATGCCGGCGGAATGGGAGCCGCACGAAGGTACCTGGATCGCGTGGCCTCACAACGAAGACGACTGGCCGGGGCGATTTGAGCCGATCCCGTGGGTGTATGGCGAGATCGTCCGCAAGCTGGCGGCGGTGGAGCGAGTCCACATTCTGGTGCGCGATGAGGAGCTTCGTGAAAGCGCCCGAGCCGTGCTGGAGAAATGCGGGGCCAATCTGGCGGCGGTCGATTTCGTGGTTCGGGTGACCGACCGCGTGTGGACGCGGGACTTCGCTCCGCAGTTCTTAAAGAACGCTGCGGGCGAAACGGCGGCGGTGAAGTTCCGGTTCAATGGCTGGGCAAAGTACGATAACTATCCGCTGGATGACGCGGCTGGTCGCGCGATTCCGGGCGTTCGCTGGCAGCCGGATATCGTGCTGGAAGGCGGCAGTATTGACGTGAACGGCGCGGGGTTGCTGCTGACAACCGAAGAGTGCCTGCTGAGTTCAGTCCAGGCGCGGAATCCGGGGCTCAAACGGGAGCATCTGGAAACCTGGATGCGTGATTACCTGGGAATCGATCGGGTACTGTGGCTTGCGAACGGGATCGCAGGCGATGACACACATGGCCATATCGATGATCTGGCGCGGTTTACCTCCGCCGATTCGATCGTGATGGTTTCGGAAGATGATCCCTCGGACCCGAATCACGCGCCTCTCGCTGAGAACTGGGAGCGGGTGAAGTCCATGCCCGTGCGGGCGCGTAAGCTGCCGATGCCCGGGCCGCTGTCATTCGACGGCGTGCGTTTGCCGGCTAGCTACGCGAATTTCTACGTTGCGAACCGCACGGTGCTGGTTCCGACGTTTAACGATCCCAACGACCGGGTCGCTCTGAACACTTTGGCCGAATGTTTTCCGGACCGGCGGGTCGTTGGAATCCATTGTGTGGAACTGGTTTGGGGTCTCGGAACGCTGCACTGCATGACCCAGCAGCAACCTGCATGAGAACCCATCCCGTAACGTAGTAATAGATGCCTACCCGCGTCCGTCCGCCAATCTGGCTCTGGTTCAATATCCTGAGCCTGGACGCGCCGCTGGTTGCACTGGTCTGGCAGGATTTTCTCGCCCGCTGCTACCCGACGATACTGCTGCCGCAAGGCCGCGCCGTGCTCGGCCTCACGGTATGGGCGATTTATCTGGCGGACCGGCTGCTGGATGTGCGGCATCCGGCCTCGCCGCTCGAGTCGTTGCGGCATCGCTTCTATCGCCGCAATCCGGTCTTTGCGCTCACGCTGTTTGCGCTGGTGGTAGCGACGGATCTGGCGATGATGCGGCTTCTGGTTCGTCCCAGTTTGTTTACGGCGGGGCTAGTACTGGCGGCCGCGGTGGCGCTGTATCTGGGAGCTTTCCCTTTGATGGAATGGGGAACCACGGCGTGGAAAAAGCCACTCGCGGCGCTGCTGTTCACCGCCGGAACTTTTGTGATCGCGTGGACGGGAACCGGGCACCCAGTCCAGCAACTGGCCTGGCCGGCGCTGGCGTTCTGCGCACTTTGTCTCGGGAATCTGCTGATGATTGAGCGCTGGAGCCAGGGGAGTACGACCGGAAGTCCGCAGGTGTGGATCTGGCTGGTGCTTCTGCTGATCCCGGTGATCGCGTCGCGCCATTCGGACTGGTTCGAGGCGATTGTCTTCAGCGCGGCGGGTTTATGCGCGCTCGCACGCTGGGGACGGCGTATGCCCTGGGATGCGCGCTGCGTTCTGGCCGATGCCGTGCTGCTCACTCCGCTGCTGTTCCGATAGTTCTCCGTAATGCAAATTGGCCGACTCGCTCCCTGGTATCGATGGATTGAATACGCGGCGTATGGGCGTGCGCTCGAGCGGCGGCGATTCGCATTTCTTCGTCGTTTGGCGGGCGCGCGGCGTGTGCTCGTACTCGGAGAAGGCGACGGCCGTACTGTGGCGCGGTTGCTCAGGATTGCTCCGAAGGCGGAGTTCGATGTCGTTGAGATCAGTCCGGAGATGATCGCGCTTGCTCGGGGGAGAGTGGGTGATTCGAGGCGTGTGCATTTTCAGGAGGGTGATGCGCGGACGCAGGAGTGGCCTGCGGACTCGTACGACGGCATTGTTACGAACTTCTTCCTCGATTGTTTTACGGACGAGGACTTGACGCACCTTGTTCCGAAGCTTGCGGACGCGCTCGCGCCTGAGGGCATCTGGATTGTCGGCGAGTTCGCTATCCCGCCGCGCGGCTGGCGACGTGTGCACGCCCAGACCTGGATCTGGACGATGTACCGGTTCTTCGGGATTACGACGGGGCTTCGGGCGCAGCGGCTTCCAGCGATTGGGCGCCTGATGCGCGAGACCGGAATGATGCGTGTGGAGCAGCAGAGCGAGCGTGCAGGACTGATGGTTTCCGAAGTCTGGCGGGGCTAACGATCGCCATAGCCAGGCGCTTATACAAATTGCGCAAGCAGTTCTTTGAGCTCGATGGGCGCGTCCGAATGTTTGCCGCGGGCAAAGCGGGGGCCGATGGCAACGGCCTCGGGCTGGTCTTCGAACCAAACGAGAAATCCGGCATTATCGGCGCCTGGCAGGCGCTGCTGGTTCAGCCACGTGTAATAAGCGCCCATGTCGGCATCGATCAGCGATCCCTGCGGATCGAGCTCCGGCGGGCGGCGCGATTCACTGAGCAGTTCGTCCATCGTGTTCTCGCGCTGGCGCGGCGTGAAGTGCGCGAGCAGCGTGAGCGGCTGCGCGCGCCGCATCGCTTCGCGGGCGGCCCATTGCACGAACGTTGTGGAGAACACC
>DASYCD010000454.1:0-7621 GCA_036500405.1 Bryobacteraceae bacterium | reverse complement strand
CGGCGCGATCCCGAAGTGAAACAGGCGATCGAGTGCGTCGTGAATCCCCCGGCATTTCTCGGAAAGCGATAATACCGGTATGCCCGCAAGCGTCGCTCCCGATCAGGAAAAGAATCCATGGCTGGCGGCGGAAGCCCGCTTCAATCACGCCGCGGAGAAGCTCGGTCTCGATGAAGGCGTCCGCAAAGTTCTCGGCCACCCCACGCGTGAGCTGACCGTCAACATTCCGGTGCAGCTCGATGACGGCCGTATCGAGCTCTTCACCGGCTATCGCGTGCAGCATTCCATCGCCCGCGGGCCCGGCAAGGGCGGCGTTCGCTACGCGCCGGACGTCAGTCTCGATGAAGTGCGCGCACTTGCTTCGTGGATGACCTGGAAGTGCGCGGTCGTCAACATTCCGTTCGGCGGCGCGAAGGGCGGCGTGATTTGCAACCCCGCCATGCTTTCCGATGGCGAGCTGGAGCGGATCACACGGCGGTACACGGCTGAAATTCTCGACATCATCGGCCCCGATCGCGATGTTCCCGCGCCGGACGTCAATACGAACGCGCAAGTGATGGCGTGGATCATGGACACCTACTCCATGCACATCCGGCACGCGACGACGGCGGTGGTCACCGGCAAGCCGATGGAACTGGGTGGCTCGCGAGGCCGTACCGAAGCGACGGGCCGCGGTTGTATGATCGTGACGCTCGAAGCGCTGAAAAAATTTGGCATACGTCCCGAAGACACGCGCGTGGTGATTCAGGGCTTCGGCAATGTGGGCGGCATGGCGGCGCGCCTGATGGCGGCGCGGGGTTTTCGCGTTGTCGGCCTCATCGAATACTATGGGGCTATCTATAACGCGAACGGCCTCGATATTCCGTCGCTCGCAAAGCATCGCAATGAAACAGGCTTCATCACGAATTTTCCGGGCAGCGAAAATATAGATAAGGATCAGGCGTTCTTTCTGGAATGCGACGTCCTGCTTCCCGCCGCCACGGAAAATGTGATCACCTCCGCGAACGCCGATAAGCTGCGTTGCAAAATTCTGTGCGAAGGCGCGAACGGACCGACCACGCCGCTCGCCGATGAGATCCTCGAGAAGAAAAAGATCTTCGTCATTCCGGATATTCTTGCGAACGCCGGAGGTGTGACGGTCTCTTACTTCGAGTGGGTCCAGGATCGACAGGGCTTCTTCTGGAACGAAGACCTCGTGAATTCGCGGCTTGAAGAAATCATGGTAGGCGCTTTTCAGGCCGTCACGGAATACGGCGAAAAGCACAAAGTGGATAACCGCACCGCGGCTTATATGCTCGCGCTCGACCGCGTAGCTTCGGCCTCGAAACTACGAGGATTGTACGCCTGATCGTTGTTCGATCGAAATTCCCCGCCAATTTCCCGAACCACCACGCGTTCGCCTGCCGCATCCAGTATCCGTTCAATCGGCTCCAAATAAGGTTCGCTGCTGAGTTTGAACGTCTGATGATGCACGGGAAGAATGAGGTTCGCCCCAGCGTCTTTAGCCATCTGAAACGCCTGCTCCGGATTGCAGTGGGCGTTGATCCACGGATCGTAAGCGCCAATAGGCATGATCGCCAGATCGAACTCCTTCGACGAACGCAGGCGGCGGAACGAATCCGTATAAGCCGTATCGCCGCCGAACAACACGCGGTGCCTCCCCACCTCGATCACATAGCCGTTGTATCCGCGGTGCACATCGGTGTGCGTTCGCGCTCCCCAGTGCCGGACTTCAAACGCGCGAATTGAAGCGGAACCCACACGCGCCGTTTCATCCCATTTCAGTTCGTGAACTTTCTGATAACGCTTCACCCGCAGCAGATCGCTGGTACTCGCAGCCGTCACCACGGTGGACCCGCGATGCTCCAGTGTCCGCAGGCTGGGCCGGTCGAAATGATCCATGTGCGCATGCGACAGCAAAATCACATCCGGCCGCGGAAGATCTTCAGGCAAAGCCGCGGGAGCAACCAGCCGTTTCATACCGATCGTCACGGGCCCCACCCCAACTCCAATCCTGGTGCTGAACACCGGATCGGTCAGAATCGTCAATCCGTCGATTCGAAGCAAAACCGTGCTGTGCCCAATCCACAAAGCGTGGATGCCTTCGTCGGACCAGGAAGAAAAGTCAGGTCTCCGCGGCGCAGGCTGAACAACGCGCGCCCGGTCCTCTGACATCCTTCGCCACAGCAACGGCCCTGCTCTCCGGGCAAATCCCGCCAGTGCGCGCACATCCCGAATTTTCGCCATGCACTGTATTAGACGCGAACGACGCGTTCGGGGTTCACCAAACACCTCCGCCCCCCCCTGACATTAACGCCCGATGAAATCCATATACCGCGATTGATCCACCTCGTCTCCCAACGAGGAGGCTGGAAACATGAAATCAAAAGTGCTTGCCTTAGCGCTATTCGCCGGGAGTTCGATGTTCGGCACCGTCCGCGTTGGCGTTGAATTCGGAACCCCACCGCCGGGCCAGCCGCACGTGCACTTCGTCCGCCCCGCGGCGCCCGGCCCAAATATGGTCTGGATCAACGGCTACTACGAACTCGCCGGCAATCAATACCGCTGGCGTGACGGCTATTGGGCGCGGAGGCCACATCCCCGCGCAGTCTGGATAGCGCCGAGCTATCGCGGTCATCGCTACTATCAGGGCTACTGGCGGTAATCCAAGCGGGGGCGCGCTCGCGCCGGGGGTATTCTGAACGAGTCCGATGAAGCCGGAGTTCCCCGACCTCACGCGCGCCCTCGTACGGCTTCCTCACCAATTCGAACCCCTCTGCCTGCTGGGTGATGTCGACCGTCTTTCAGAGGCCGAGTGGAGCAGCCATCCGGAAGGGATTCCCGGCGTCAGCGTCCTGCCGCTTGTCTCCGTTGGCGGCGGCAGAAACGCCGATCTCGCGATTTCCGGTCCCATGCGCGAGACCTCCGCGTTGACACGGTCCCCCGGACTTCATCACGTCCTCGCGGCGTTCGAAGCTCCGGTATCCGGAACCCATCTATTGCGAATCGGGCCAAACGCCACAATGCCGTCCCGCCGGCGCTCCGGATACAACTGGTACCGGCGCCTTCGAATTCACGTCCCTGTTCTGACGAATCCCGCCGTTACGTTCGAGTGCGGACCCGCGAGCGCCCACATGCACGCGGGTGAAAGCTGGTGCTTCGATCCCTGGCAGAAGCATTCGCTGACGAACGGCTCGGACTCACTCTGCATCCACCTGGTAGTCGATTTGAAGACATCGGCTGAAGCGCTTCGCAGGGGCACTCGCCTGGTTCCTTACATCGAACCGTACAGTTTTGAAGTGTTGACCCCGCACGAATTCACGAGTCTTGCTGACTGTATTCGTGAAGGCGCGCCCGTTGATGCTCGGCAGAAAGCCGGCGCAGCGCTGACGGTGGCATCGGCATGTTGGCGGGAAGTGTACCTGCGCGCCGGCAATAGCGCACAGGTCGAAGCCGAGTATTATTTGGTGATCGAGCGGCTAAGGAGGGAACTCGCCGGCCTGGAGTTTGACGGCGATGCTCCACGGGCCCTGGATATCATCCTGAGCGTTCTCCGCACGAACGGCGGTTTCACGCGGCAGGGGAGCCGCCGCTCTGTCACGAAGGAACCAGTTGCGGCGTGGAACGCTGAAGCCAGATACCGTGCGAGTGACGGCAACGCATCCGTTCCCTCCCCCCGCCTCGCCGCCGTTGTGAGAGCATTTCATGAGCCGCATACCATCGAGGAGGCGCACGAAGCCGCAAATCACATCCTGGGCCGGGAACAGTTCACCGCGGCGGCGCGCGATCTGCATCGGATCGGTTTGCTGGAACAGGATTTATCGGAGACGCTTCTGCGTGAGCCCGTCTTCATCGTGTCCACGCCACGTTCAGGCAGCACGATGCTGTTCGATGCGTTGCAGAAAAGTGACGACCTCTGGACAATCGGGCATGAGAGCCACGCGCTCATCGAGCACGGCACTGGTCTGCATCCGGAAGACCGGGAATGGTCGTCCAACCGCCTCACGGCCGTGGATTGCACCCCGCGGCTCAAATCGTTGCTGACGCATCGATATGCAAGAGAGCTCAGGAACGTTCAGAATGTCTGTCTGACGGGCCTCCCGATGACCGAACGGCGGAAAAAGTTTCGTCTTCTCGATAAAACGCCGAAAAATGCGTTACGAATTCCCTTTCTGCGCGGCCTGTTTCCGGACGCCCGATTCGTCTACCTTTACCGGGATCCCGGTCCCAATATCAGCAGCATGATTGAGGGATGGCGCACCGGTCAGTTCGTTACCTACCGGCAACTGCCGGACTGGCCCTGGTGGCCCTGGAGTTTCCTGCTGGTCCCAGGATGGCGGCAGCTCCGCGGTTCGCCGCCCGCGGAGATCGCGGCGTTCCAATGGTCGAGCGCGAATTCACATATAATCCGCGATTTGGCCGCTTTGCCAGCCCACTCCTGGATTGCGGTGTCATACGAAAACCTGGTTCAAAATCCGCGGCAGGTGCTTCAGGTATTATTCCGCTTCCTCAACTGTCCCTGGGGACACGCTGCAGAGGAGTATGTTGGATGTTCACTTCCGTTATCACCTACAACCCTGGGGGCGCCCCATCCCGATAAATGGCGTAAGCATGAGCACGTAATTCAGGCATTGCTGCCGGAATTAAATGCAATTCTCAACCGTGCGAAGGAGATGGAAGTAAAAACTGACACATTAACCATTTGCGATTCCAGTTCGTCTTTGTCAAGTTTGGATTAGCTGGAATAATCCCAATGATCACCGAAGAACTTCCCGATCAGCAATACCTCTCAAAACCGGACGTGGATGAGGAAGAAGTAAAACCGGCGGTGCGCCATTGGTCGCCGCCGACCGTGGAAATTATCAAAATCGTGCATTTTCGTCAGGCTCCAGCGATGAAGAACAACTACGGCTACTACTTGAGTTGATTCTGCCGACTCATTCAGGGACCTCGATTAGCCGATATTCGGCCAGCTGACAGAGAAAGGCCAGCACGTCGCGCGTGATGGTTTCGATATCGGCGTCGAACTCCGCGGCAAGCTCAGCGCAAAGGTCGCCAACGTTGGTCGGCGCGCCGATCCGATTCCACACCTCACACCCAAGTTCACTGAAGCCGTAATACGTGCCGGCCGCCACGTTCAGCAGCACCACTTCATTGTCGACGCTTGCGGCCATCGGCGTCTGACTCTGCACAACCAGCCTGTCGGTGGCGATTGTCATCTCGCCTGGAATGCCCTTTCTTCAAGTTCCCGGATCGCCCGCTGTCTCGCGGTAAGCGGCGGAGCCCAATCGACAATCAGATGAATCCGCGGTGTCTCGCCGTCATTCCTGACTGCGTGCGCCCGCATGTTGTTAATCTCCCACACCTCTCCCTCTTTCATCGCGATTTCTTCGCCGCCCACCCTAAAGAATACGGACTCGTTGGACGCGATCGGAATGTGGACCCGATGCGAATAACAAAGCGAAAACCCTTCGTCGCAATGACGAGGAATCCGAAGTCCAGGCGCGAGCCGTGTGAGGATGCATCTCACGCTGCTGCCATCCGGTCCGTACGTTTTCGCAAGAAATTCGAAGACTGGACGGAGTTCCTGTTCGAACACCGCGAATTTCGACTGCGGGGTCGGATTCTCGTGACGGAAATCCGCATCAAAGAGAAGCGGAATGGTCTGAGTGAAACGGTGTGGCGGGAACGTGGTTTGCCGGTGGGCGTCTTGCTCCCAGTCCGCATTGGATTGTCGAGACACCAGCGCCTTCAACGACGTAATGTCGATGAGACCCTTGTGCTGGAAGTTTCCGTCCCAATCCATCGCTTTTATTGAACGTCGCCGCCGAGACCGGCGTACTCGTCCTTCACCGCAATCACCTTGTTCCCGGAGAGGGTCACGAACGTGATCTTCCCTGGGGGCTTGCCGAACTGCATCCAATCGGTGTCCAGGCCGTCCTGCGTCGTCTCGCGGCCGTGGTGTTCGGACTGCCCGAGAATCATCTTTACCTGCTCGCGCGTCATCCCCACGGTGACGCGCTTGTCCTTCATCGCCTTCTGCATTTCCGGCGACATCGTCTCGCTGAAGAGCGTCGCCGCGGAGTGCGGATCGAAATCCATAATCGGCGCAAGCATCTTCTTCACCTGCGCGGAAGTCAGATTCTCCATCGGCTTCCCGAAGGCGATCACGAGGTAGGTTCCGAACGTCGGTGAGCCTGAGGCAGCAACAGGGCCGCCATCGTCGATCGGCTGCTGTGCACCCGGCGCGCCCGACATTCCGCCGTTAAGCTGGATGTGGTCGTACCACTTTCGTCCGCTCGTCAGACCGCCGTTGATATCGAACAGCAGCTTGTCGCCTTCGAACGTCACTTTGGTGATCTGGACCTGATCGCCGGGCTTGGCGGCGTGTCCGAACTGCCGGTACGCCTCTTCCCAGTATTTGGCGTTGAACGTGCCATTCGGAAAAAATTCCAGTGGCTTTTTCGATCTCGCCAGCGGCACTTTCATCGTGGCGTATTCTGACATCAGGCCGCGGAGCAACTCGATGCGTTCGTCGTCCGTGAGCTTGTCGCTGGGGCCGAGCACGCCAGCCTGCGCGGCGGACGAAAGAAGCAGGGTCAGGATGCCGATGGAGACGGTTGCGATTCGGATACCAGATAAGCGGAGCCGGGCGTGACCGGCACTTTCCAGATCGCGACGAGCAGCAGCACGATGATCACGGAGGTCACTGCGCTCGCCTCCGGCCCGTATTGTCCGCCACTCCAGAAATCGCCCGCGTTCCATACCACCTCGTATGCGGTCACCTTTATTGTAAGACCGCTCAGACCCACTCCCAGGAACGGTAACACCGTATTCCAGGCGAAATGGATTCCCGCGGGCAGCCACAAATCACGCGACCGCAGCACCGCGACAGCAAAGACGATACCAAATCCCACAGTGTTGATTGTGCTGAGCGTCGTCGCGTCCGGGTTGCCGGCGTGGAGCAGCCCGAACAGCGCGGCTGTCGCAAGAATAGCGGTCCAGCGGCCATATCCGCGCATCAGGTACTGCAGCGAGAACCCGCGAAACGCGATCTCTTCCCCCAGCGATCCGCAGAAAAGAAGGATCGGGGTGAACAGGGCCCCGCTGGCGGAAACGTCGGCGCTCGAAGAGCGCTGGAAGTGAGCAAAACCCAGCGCAACCGCCGGCAGAACCGAGAGTGACGCGGCAACGACGCCCAGTAAAATCCCGGTGATGAAGTTCCTCGTGGTACCCGCGACCCACGCGAGACCGAGATCGCCCAGGCGACGCGATTCGAAAATCGCCATTGCGAGCGCGGCGGAAACGCCGGCTGCCACGAGGGGCGGAACCGTCAGGGCGATCATTCGTCCGCCCAGCGCGTCGCCCACAGGGACCAGGAAATAGAGCAGGACGCGATAGAGCAGGAAGCAGGTCCCGGCGCCGATGATCGGCCGCAGCGGGTCGCGTCCGCGCTCTTCGCTCACGCCTCTTTTGCCTCAATCTGTACGCCGCGCGGCGCGACCTCGGCATCGAGAACATTCGCGCCTTCATGGCGAAGCGCGTCGGAAACTTTCGCCTTGGCCCCGGGCTCGACAAAGAAAACCACGCACCCGCCGCCGCCCGCGCCGCACACTTTCGC
>DASYCD010000453.1:0-17333 GCA_036500405.1 Bryobacteraceae bacterium | reverse complement strand
GACGTTCGCACCGCCATCACTGCCGCCAACGTGAATCAGGCGAAAGGGAACTTTGACGGCGCGCATCAGTCGTACCAGATTGCTGCGAGCGACCAGTTGCTCTCTTCGGCCGACTACGCGCGTCTCGTGGTCGCCTACCGCAACGGCGCGCCTGTGAAGCTCAGCGATGTCGCCAACGTCAAAGACGACATTGAAAATCTCCGCCAGGCAGCCTGGATGAATAACGTCCCCGCTGTCATCGTCAATATCCAGCGCCAGCCGGGCGCCAACACGATCGCGGTTGTCGATCAGATCCAGCAGCTGCTTCCGCAACTCACCAGCACGTTACCGGCGTCCGTCCATGTCAATACGCTGACGGATCTCACCACGACTATCCGGGCATCGGTGAAGGACGTGGAGTTCTCTCTCATCCTGACCGTTGGCCTGGTCGTCATGGTGATTTTTCTTTTCCTGCGCAGCATTCCGGCCACCGTCATTCCGGGCATTGCGGTGCCGCTTTCGCTTGTCGGCACTCTTGGCGTCATGTATCTGCTGGGCTACAGCCTCAACAATCTATCGCTCATGGCGCTTACGATCTCCACCGGCTTTGTTGTGGATGACGCCATCGTCATGATCGAGAACATCGCCCGCTTTATCGAAATGGGGGAGAAGCCACTTGATGCCGCGCTCAAAGGCGCTGAGCAGATTGGCTTCACCATCATCTCTCTTACAATCTCTCTCATCGCGGTGCTGATCCCGCTGCTGTTCATGGGAGATATCGTCGGCCGTCTCTTCCGCGAATTCGCCGTAACGCTGAGCGTCACCATTCTGGTTTCCGCCGTTGTCTCTCTGACGCTGACGCCCATGATGTCTGCGCGCCTGCTGAAACACACGCCCGAAGCAGAACAGAGCCGTTTCTACAAAATATCCGAACACGCTTTTGAGAGCGTGGTCGCGCTCTATGGGCGCACTCTGGAATTCGTTCTTCGCTACCAGACCATCACGCTTCTCGTCGCTGTCGGCACTGTCATTTTGACTGCGGTCATGTTCTGGCAAATTCCGAAAGGGTTCTTCCCCATTCAGGACACTGGCGTCATCCAGGGCGTTACCGAAGCCCCGCAGTCAGTTTCATTTCCGGAGATGTCACGGCTCCAGCAGAATCTCGTCTCCATCCTGCTCAAGGATCCCGCAGTCGAGAGTCTCTCGTCATTCATCGGCATCGATGGAACTAATACCACTCTGAATAGCGGCCGCATTCAGATCACTCTCAAACCGATCGAGGAGCGCAATGTCAGCGCCAGCGATATCATCCGCCGCCTCCAGCCGAAGCTGGCTGAAGTCGCCGGCATAACGCTCTACATGCAGCCGGTGCAGGATCTGACCGTCAACGATCGCGTCAGCCGTACGCAATTCCAGTACACGTTGGAAGACCCCAGCGCGGACGAGCTCAATACCTGGGCTCCGAAGCTCCTCGCGAAGATGAAGGAAATTCCCGGCATCGTAGACATTGCCAGCGATCAGCAGACGGAAGGCCTCCAGGCGAAGCTCGTCTTCGATCGCGTCACTGCATCACGCCTCGGAATCAGCGCCGCCACCATCGACCAGACCCTCTATGACGCCTATGGCCAGCGTCAGGTCTCCACAATGTTCACGCAGCTGAATCAGTATCACGTTGTCCTCGAAGTGAAACCGGATTTCGATCGCCGCCCGCTCGATCTTTCTCAGCTCTACATCCGTTCGGGTGAAACAACCACCACGACAACCGCGGCTCCATCCCCGCTTCACTCTTCAGAGCTGCCCTCCAGTCAGGTCTATGCGAGCGGCAGTCAGGTTCCGCTCGGCGCGTTCACGCACGTCGAAACCACGTCGGTTCCCATCACCGTCAATCATCAGGGCCAGTTCCCCGTGATCACGCTTTCTTTCAACCTTGCGCCGGATGCATCCCTCGGCACGGCCATCGACGCCGTTAACAAAGCCAAGGCCGATCTCCAGATGCCGGACAGTATCCAGGGCGCATTTCAGGGCACGGCCGCGGCCTTCTCGAACTCCCTCGCGAATGAACCGGTGCTGATCCTCGCCGCGCTCGTGACCGTCTATCTGGTGCTGGGCGTTCTCTACGAAAGTTATATTCATCCGATCACGATTCTCTCCACGCTGCCGTCCGCCGGTATCGGCGCCGTCCTCGCCCTCTATGTCACTGGCAATGACTTCAGCATCATCGCCCTCATCGGTATCGTGCTCCTGATCGGCATCGTTAAGAAGAACGCCATCATGATGATCGATTTCGCCCTCGAAGCCGAGCGCGAGCAGCATCTCTCGCCGCACGATTCCATCTATCAGGCTTCGCTCCTCCGTTTCCGCCCCATCATGATGACGACCATGGCGGCGCTCCTCGGCGGTGTTCCGCTCGCATTCGGCAGCGGCATGGGTTCGGAACTTCGCCGGCCGCTCGGCATCACGATTATCGGCGGTCTGATCCTCAGCCAGTTGCTGACCCTTTACACAACTCCCGTCATCTACCTGTTTTTCGATCGCCTCGCTTCTCGTGTCTCGCACAAAAGCGCGGCGGCGCGAGAAGACTTGCCCGGCGTCAGCCCGGCCTGAAATGCGCCAGCCATGAACATCTCCGAAGTCTTCATCCGCCGGCCCATCGCGACGACGCTCATCACGATCGCGATCGCTCTCTCCGGCGCGATCGCCTTCGTGCTTCTCCCGGTCTCGCCGCTGCCGCAGGTCGATTTCCCCACCATCTCCGTCTCCGCCTCGCTTCCCGGCGCCAGCCCGGAAACAATGGCCTCGGCCGTTGCGACGCCGCTCGAACGCCAGTTCGGGCACATCGCTGCGGTGAGCGAGATGACATCCTCCAGCAGTCTCGGCCGCACCAGCATCACGTTGCAGTTCAATCTCGATCGCGATATCGATGCCGCCGCGCGGGATGTCGAATCCGCCATCAACGCCGCGCGTGGCTATCTTCCCGCCGATCTTCCCGGCAATCCCAGCTATCGCAAAGTGAACCCCGCGGATTCGCCGATCTTCATCCTTGGTCTCACGTCGAAGGTCCTCACCAAAGGCGAGATGTACGACGCGGCCTCAACAGTGATGGCGCAGAAGCTCTCCCAGATTACCGGCGTGGGCCAGGTAGTCGTCGGTGGCAGCACGCTTCCCGCCGTCCGCGTCGAACTCAATCCGGAAAAGCTCAGCAAGTATGGCATCAGTCTCGAAACCGTGCGTAGCGTTCTCAGTGGCGCCAATGCAAACGTGCCCAAGGGCTATTTTTCAGACGGCCCGCGGCTCTGGGAACTCGGCGCAAATGATCAGATGCTCAAAGCAGTCAACTATGCGCCGCTTGTCATCGCCTATCGCAACGGCGTCGCCGTTCGCCTTTCTGATGTCGGCGATACGGTCGACTCCGTCGAAGACATCCGTCAGGCCGGCTTTCTGAACGCCGAGCCTGCTGTGCTCGTGATTATCTTCCGGCAGCCGGGCGCGAACATCATCGATACGGTGGATCGCGTTCGGGAAGCCCTGCCCCAGCTCGAATCGGCCATCCCGCGCGCCATCAAAGTGACAGTGGCCAACGATCGAACCGTGACCATCCGTTCTTCTGTTCAGGACGTCGAAATCACGATGCTGATTTCCATCGTTCTCGTTGTTCTGGTGGTTTTCTTTTTTCTGCGAAACGTGCGAACCACGTTCATTCCGAGCGTCGCCGTTCCTGTCTCGCTGATCGGAACATTCGGCGTCATGTATCTGCTGGGTTTCAGCATCGACAATCTATCGCTGATGGCGCTTACGATTTCCACCGGCTTTGTCGTGGATGACGCGATCGTCGTCATCGAAAACATCATGCGGCACGTGGAGCACGGCATGACGCCCTTCGCCGCCGCCCTCCAGGGCGCGAAGGAAATCGGCTTCACCGTGATGACCATGAGCATCTCGCTGATCGCCGTCTTCATTCCATTGCTTTTGATGGGAGGAATTGTTGGCCGTCTCTTCCGCGAATTCGCCATTACGCTTTCGGTCGCGATCCTGATTTCCATGGTGATCTCGCTCAGCGCCACGCCCATGATGTGCGCGCATCTTCTGAAACACGAGGAACAACATGGCCGCGTCTACCGTTTCAGCGAGAAAATCTTCCGCTGGATTACCGATACCTACGGCCGC
The DNA here is from genome assembly GCA_036500405.1 of Bryobacteraceae bacterium. Taxonomy (GTDB): domain Bacteria; phylum Acidobacteriota; class Terriglobia; order Bryobacterales; family Bryobacteraceae; genus BOG-234. The sequence continues at coordinate 13,190 of DASYCD010000453.1, read as the reverse complement.
ACTCTCAGCGCTGTCCTGCGCTATTCGTTCGTCACTTTGCTCGTTCTTCTGGGAACGATTGCCCTCACCGTTTATCTCTTCATTCGTGTCCCCAAAGGCTTCTTCCCGGAGCAGGACACGGGACGTCTGAACGGATCGGTTGTCGCCGATCAGGACACATCATTCCAGGCACTGACCAGCACCTTGCTGCAAATGATCCATATTCTGAAAGCCGATCCCGCCGTCGACCAGGCGCTCGGCTTCACCGGCAGCGCCAACACCGCGCGTTTCTTCATTTCGCTCAAGCCGCTGAGCGAACGAAAAGTAGACGCCACGGCGGTCATGAATCGCCTGCGCCCGAAGCTCGCGCGCGTCCCTGGCGCATCGCTGTTCCTCCAGGCGTCGCAGGATGTCCGCGTCGGCGGCCGCGCCTCCAGCGCCGCTTACCAGTTCACGATGCAGGGCGATAATCTCGACGACCTCATCCGCTATTCCCCCAGGATGCTGGAGAAGCTCAAGACACTCCACACCATCGTCGACGTGAACAGCGATCTGCAGAACCAGGGGCTCGAAGCGAGCATCGATTACGATCGCTCCACGGCCGCGCGCTTCGGCATTACGCCGCAATTGATCGATTCCACGCTCTATGACGCCTTCGGCCAGCGCCAGGTCTCCACCATGTATTCGACGCTCAACCAGTACCACGTCGTCATGGAAGTGGCTCCGCCCTTCTGGCAGGATCCCGAAATTCTGCGCGAGGTCTACATCACCTCGCCCGCCGGTCAGGAAGTACCGCTCAGCGCCGTTGCTTCGTGGAAGCGCGATACGGCCTCGCTGGCTGTCGCTCACCAGGGCTTGTTCCCCGCCGTTACGCTCTCCTTCAACCTCGCTTCAGGCGCCTCGCTCGGGGACGCCGTCACCGAAATTCAGGCCGCCGGCGCAGAAATCGGTTTGCCGCCCACCATCCACACGCTCTTCGCGGGCACCGCGCAGGCTTATCAGGATTCGCTCGGCAGCGAGCCCCTTCTCATCGCCGCCGCCCTGACAACTGTTTATCTCGTGCTCGGCATTCTCTATGAGAGCCTCATTCACCCGATCACGATTCTGTCGACCATCCCGTCCGCCAGTGCGGGCGCCTTGCTGGCTCTGCTTCTCACCCACACCGACCTCACCATCATCGCGATCATAGGCATTATTCTTCTGATCGGAATCGTGAAGAAGAACGCCATCATGATGATCGATTTCGCGCTGACTGCGGAGCGCGAGGAAGGGAAGAACTCGCGCGATTCCATCTATGAAGCCTGCATGCTCCGGCTTCGCCCGATCCTGATGACGACCATGGCGGCGATGCTCGGCGCTCTTCCTCTGGCGATCGGCGGCGGCACCGGATCCGAGTTGCGCAAGCCACTCGGCATTACTATCATCGGCGGCCTGCTCGTCAGTCAGTTGCTGACCCTCTATACAACGCCCGTGGTCTACCTCTACTTCGACCGGCTCCAGCACTGGTGGGCGGGTCGTGTCTTCCGCAAAGCCTCTACCGATCTTTCGCCCGGCGCCCGCCAGCCTACTTCGCCGTAACCTTAAGCCCCGTGAAATACCCTTCCGTGCCCGGCCCAATCCAGAGCGCTACCGCGCCGGTCGAATCTCCCAGTTTCAGATCATCCACGATCAGACACGGCTGCGCGGCCCCGTTCACGTAGAGCCGAGCCTTCGTCCCCTCCACCGTGATCCGATACTTCGTCCAGACGCCCGGCTCCATGTCCGCGTAGCTCTCATACTTCTCCGGCGCCTGCTTTCGCGATTCCGCGTAATCGAAATCCGGATACTCGCTGTACTGCACCGAATGGTTCCGCCGCACCTGATCGTCCGCCCGCCCATTCGTTGGCCGCAGATAGATGTATTCGTACTTGTTGCCCTGCATCCGGAACGCAATTCCGATGAATCCGCGGGCTCCCCCCACTGCGGCCCCGCCTGTTGCCGGCTTGCCCGCCAGTTCCACCTCAATTTCCCCGTTGTGGAACGTCGCGCCTTTCACCTCAGCCCACGCCTGCGCATTCGGAACGTCGCCGTCCTCCACAATTTTCACGCCGTGTTTACCCATGTAGTCGGTGTCCGTGATCTTCACCCGGTGAGCCGTCAACTGAGCGGGCGTTTGTGCCAGAATCGCCGGCGCGGTTGCCAGCAGTGCATAGAAGACGGGATACGGTGTGCGCATAAAGAACTCCTTGTCAGTGTATATACGCGCCCGACAGCGAATTGTTCGCACCCTGCCACTTGTAATTGCTGCGGGCGGCCATTTCGTGCCCGCCGGATTGTAAAACCTTGCAACATAAGGTGCTTTCGGGCGGCTTCCGGCCCTATACTCAACACCAGATACAGCCGTGATGCGTCACTTGACACGGAACAACAACGGGGCGGTTATGAAGAAAATCCTGACATCCGCGCTGGCGGTCCTGATGGCCGTCGCGCCCATTCCCGCGCAGCAGCCGACAGTCACGTTCACCGCGAAAACCACGCTCGTCATCATCGACGTCGCGGTGAAGGACAAATCGGGCAAGGTCATCGAAAATCTGAAGCGGGACGACTTCAACCTCACCGAAGACGGCAAGCCGCAGCAGATCTCCGTCTTTGAATTCCAGAAGCTCGATCTCGATCATCCGCCTGCGCCCGAAGCCCGCTCGATGGTTACATCACAACCCGCGTCACCCGGCGTTTCGGTCAAGCCCGGCACGCCGCAGCCCATCATCCGCTACCAGGATCGCCGTCTCGTCGGCATGCTCTTCGACTTCAGCACCATGGCGGTGGCCGAACAGATTCGCATTCAGAAAAGCGCGATCGATTTCATCGAGAAAAGCCTCAAGCCCGCCGACCTCGTCACGGTCATGTTCGCCTCCACCGGCCCTGTCGAGGTCGTGCAGGACTTCACCGACGACAAAGACCTCCTCGAAACCGCCATCAAAAAATTCCATATTGGCGAAGGCGCTGACCTGGTCGATAACCTCGGCTCCGGCGACACTTCCGACGACAACACCTTCGCCCCCGATCAGTCCGAATTCGATATTTTCAACGTCGATCGCAAGTTTTACACGATCCAGAACGCCGCCAAACTGCTCGCCGGCTATCCCGAAAAGAAAGCGTTGCTCTATTTTTCAAGCGGCATCACGCAGTCCGGCATGGACAACCAGGCGGAGCTCATCAAGCTCATCAACGTCGCGAAAAAAGCCAATGTCGCTATTTATCCGGTCGACGCGCGCGGTATGACGGCGTCGGCTCCCGGTGGCGATGCAACTACGAAGTCCGCCAGCGGCGCCGGTCTCTTCACCACCAACACCTCCTCCGGCGGCGGCCGCGGCGGTGGACGCGGCGGCGCGGCCAATGACTCGGCGCAGGAAACGCTCTCCACCATGGCGTCTGACACAGGCGGCAAGCTCTTCGCCGAAGATAACAATCTCACCCTTGGCATGGAGCAGGCTCGCGACGATATCAGCAGCTATTACATCCTCGGCTATTACAGCTCGAATCCAAAAACCGACGGCAAGTATCGCACTGTGAACGTGAAGCTCAATCGTCCCGATATCGCCGGCGCGAAACTCGATTACCGCAAGGGCTACTTCGCCGACAAGGAGTTCAGAAAATACAGCGGCACCGACAGAGACGATCAGCTTCAGGAAGCGCTCAATCTGGGCGATCCGCTCACGGATCTCAACCTCGCCGCCGAAGTGAACTGGTTCCGGCTTGCGCGCGATCGCTACTTCGTCCCGCTCAGCGTGAAAATTCCGGGCTCCGAGATCGCGCTCGCGAAAAGCAAAGGGAATGCGAAGACCGAGCTCGATTTCATCGGACAGCTTCGCGACAACAAGAACCAGATGCAGAGTCAGGTGGCGGATAACATCAAAATCCGGCTCGATCAACAATCGCTCGCCGAACTGAACAGCCGAACCATCGCGTATGACACAGGCTTCACTGTGCCGCCTGGTTCTTACAAGCTAAAGTTCCTCACGCGCGAAAACGAAACCGGCAAGATGGGGACTTACGAGACGTCATTCGTGATTCCCGATCTCTATGGCGATACCGGAACCCTGAAGACCAGCAGCATCGTGCTCAGCAGCCAGCGCACGGCGCTGAAAGAGTCGGTGGGCAAGGCAGACGCGCGCAGCAAACTCACCGAAGCGAATCCGCTCGTGAGCGAAGGCCAGCAGTTGGTCCCCAGCATCACCCGTGTCTTCCGCAAGGACCAGAACCTTTACCTCTACGCCGAAGTCTACGACCCCACCGCCGGTCCCGATCAGAAGCCCGATATAGCGGCCACCCTGACCTTCTTCCGCGGCGCGAACAAGATGTTCGAGTCGCAGACGGTCCATCTGAGGACGTTTCTCCCGAAACGCGGCCTGACCGTGCCCGTACAGTTCCAGGTACCCCTGGCAAAACTCCCGACAGGCGTCTACACCTGTCAGCTCAATCTGGTGGATGAAAACGGAAACAAATTCGCCTTCCAGCGTGCGGATCTGAAAATCTATCCACCTGCTGCGAAGTAGAGATTTTGTTATAAACTCAAGCGATGTTTCGCCTGATCCTTCTCTCCTTACTCGTAGCTTCGTTGGCCGTCGCTCAGTCGAAGCCTCTCGAGATCTATTGGATCGATGTCGAAGGCGGCGCTGCCACGCTGATCGTGACTCCCGGCGGACAGTCGCTTCTCGCCGATACCGGCAATCCCGGCAACCGGGACGCCCAGCGAATCTTCGATGTCGCCTCCAAAACCGCCGGACTGAAGAAAATCGATTACGTCCTGATCACGCACTTTCACGGCGATCATGTCGGTGGCGCGCCAGCGCTGGCGAAGCTGATCCCGATCGATCACTTCCTGGACCACGGCGATTCCGTCGAAAAAGACTCCGGAGGCGGCCCGGTCTGGCAGGCTTATCTCGCCGCCGCCGGAACGAAACGGCAGACGCTGAAACCGGGTGACAAAGTCCCGCTGAAAGGCATAGACATCGAAATCGTCAGCGCCGCGGGTCATGTGCTCCAGATGCCAATGCAGGGCGCCGGTCCCAATCCGCTCTGCGCGACCGCGCAAAACAAGGAACTGGACACGAGCGAAAACGCGCAGAGCCTGGGCTTCGTCCTTGCATACAGCAAATTCCGCTTCCTCAGCCTCGGCGACCTCACGTGGTCCAAAGAAATGGAACTCGCCTGCCCGACTAACAAAATCGGATCCGTAACCATCGTGCAGGCGACGCATCACGGCTTTTACGGAGGCTTCTCCGGCGCGCCCGCCTTGTACGAAGGCGTGAAGCCACAGGTCGTCATCGTGAACAACGGAGCCACCAAAGGCCTCCGCGCTCCGGCCTACGACACCATCGCCAAAATCCCGGGCCTCGAAGCGATCTGGCAGGTTCATCTCGCCGTCGGCGCCGATGGCGGCCACAACACAGACGAGAAGCGAATCGCGAATAGCGACCGCAACGATCCCGGCGCTACTCTCGACGCAGGCCACTGGATCAAAGCTTCCATCGCGAGCGACGGCAAATACACCATTACGAACACGCGGAACAATTACACGGAAACTTATCGATCCAGGTGATCCGGCCAATCAATCATCATCGTCATCGCCGCGATACTTCTTCGCAGCTTTGACGAATGGCCCTGGCATGGCCACCTTGCTCTCGCCGGGATACGGCCGCGTCCACCCCGTTGACGAATACCACGTCACATGATTCAGGAAGTTCGGATCCACCGCGTCGGCCTTATCGTACTTGCCCTTCATCACCTCAGCCGTAGCCTTGAGCCAGGCCTTCTGCATCGGGCTGAATAACTCCGCCTTCTGCGTCTGCACCGGCAAATCCGGTCCGTAGTTGATGGGAATGACGGCCGCCAGATGGGTGTACGGTGTGACATCGGGCGTGTTTTGAAACGCATCGAACATGGGCGACGCCACCAGGTCGAACTGCGTCAGCGGTTGCATCCCCAGAATATTCTCAATCGTGCGATTAATATTCTCTGCCGTATACGTCGTATGAATAGTTTTGCCCTTGCCCGGCGCCTGCGGAGCCGCCGTATAAGGACTGATGATGAATACCGGCTGGCGGTGCCCATCCACATGGTCGACGCCGCCCTGCGAATCGTCTTCCTCGACAAAGATCGCCGATTGCGCCCATACCTTGCTGTGGCTGATCGTATCCACCAGCCGGCCGAGCGCCAGATCGTTGTCCGCCTGATAGTTGATTGGATACGGCTGGCCCTTTGTGGTTCCGGCGGTGTGGTCGCTCGGAAGCCAAACGATCGTCAGATTGGGAATTTGATTGGCCGCGTCCAGGCGCTGGAACTCCGGTATCCAGTAATCGATTCGGTACTGGTCGGGAATTGTGAGATTGAACGGCGCATAATGCGGGTCCAGGATTTTGGCCGCTGAAGGAACCTGCGAGGTCACTTTGATTGCATCGTCCGGAACAACGCAGCTGCTTTTCGGAGCTTTCCCCTCCTTGCACATCGCGGTGCTGTAATAATCGCTCCAGGTGTAGCTCGAGCCATCCGCTTTTTTGGCGATCTTTTCGTGATCGCTCCATTCCCCATAGAGCCGTACAGAAAGCCCTTTCGCTTCCGCGGCCGTCCACAGGAAGCCTTTCGGCGTGTTTGCCAGTGCGTCGTCGGAATTGCCGCCCGGATACGAGCGAATAAAGTCCGGCGCAAGAATGTCGTTGGAGTAAAACGACCCCGACATCGTGATCCACGGATGACCGTCCGCCGATTGCCGGCTTGGCGCATAGACATTATCCAGAAGCGGGAACCGCTTTACGAATTCATGCTGGTTGGGAACGCCGGACGCGAAGATTGCCAGCGACGGATCCCCGTTCCCCCATGTGACGTCTCCCAGCATCTGGTCATAGGTTCGGTTCTCTTTGATAATCAGGAAAACGTGCCTGATGAGAGACGGCTCTCCGATGTGCCGGGGAACCGCGACCGGCGCGGCGTTCTTGTCCACGAATTCCGGCCCCACCTCGATGTTCGTCGTCAGGTTCCACTGATTGTTATCGAAAACCTGTTTGGTGAACTTCGCCAGTTCGCTTGCGTTCGGCAGCGGGATCACATTGACTGCGCCTGTATCCTGGTGGGTGCTGAAACCAGCGCGGCCATTGGGAAGCGGAACGTGCGTGCCCATTCCCTTGTCGTCAGCCACAACGAGCTGCTTCTGCGCTTTGTCCCAGGTAATTGAGGTCGGAAAATAGCCGGTCGGAATGTAGCCGATAACAGGATGCGCGTCGCGCCCCTGGAGATTAACCACCGCGACTGCATTCGCCTGGCCGAGCGTAACATAAGCCTGCCCGCCATCGGTAACCGCAACTCCATTTGGTCCGGAGCCGAAGAAACCACCGCCGATCGGAACGCTGAGATCGATCGTGCGCGCTACTTCATTCTTCTGCAGGTCGACAACGGAGAGGCTGTCGCTATATGCATTAGCGACGTAGAGATTGGAGCCGGAGATCGTCATCCCCGCGGGATGCAGGCCGACTGGAATTGATTTCACTTCCTTGCCCGCCGCGAGGTCTACAACGGACACGGTGCCCGTGATCGCAAAAGCGTCTTTCTTGTCGACGACGATCGGCGTCCCATCGGAAACATTCGTGAAGTCTTCGTGAGTGGCAGGGCGTCCGCCTTCATTGCTGACATACGCATATTGGCCATGGACCACCACGCTGTTCGGCGCATTGCCAACCGGAATCTGAGCGACCAGCTTCGCCGGCGAGGAGGCCAGGTCGATCACTCCCAGCGTGTTCGCCGCATTCAGCGCCACATATCCGTGCTTGCCGTCTTCGGAAACCGCGATACCCCCGGGATTGATGGATTTCGCATTGTGATAAGGCCGGCCATCGGCGGGCGGAGGTGGCAATTCAACGCTCTGTCCGTTTGTCACAAGACCCGTCTTCGGGTCCGCTTTGGCGACGACGACGTGATTATCGTCCTGACTGAAGAAGAGGGTCTTGCCGTCCGCGGAATACGTGATGCCGGTGAACGATCCCGCTTTGCTGGGCACGGATTCCGTCCCTTTCATCGAACCTGGCGTGAAACGCTGGAGGACTTCCCCGGTAGCGCTGTTGAACACGATAATCGGTTGCGGCGAACCCATCAGCAAAACAGCGCCCGTATGGATCTTGCCATTCGGGTTGAGCGCGATGGATTTCGCCCGCACCGGCGAACCCAGTTCAATCATCTTCCCGGCAGGCGTCAGCGTCTGATTGTCCGAGACGACAATCGACCCATCCTTTTGCGGCCCGACCGTACGGCTCGGATTTTGACCCTGCATCAAAACTGCGGCCGAAGCGGCCACCAAAAAAATTGACGCGTATAGCTTTTGAATCATCTGACTTTCCGACCCAGATCATATCGCGAATCCCGTCGACAGTGCTTTACAATTCGATTTCATATGTCCGCCGACGTCTTTTGCCGCGTCATTCCGAACCAGTTGCCGTGCTTTTTAACGCGGTTGCAATGTGCCTCACAGAACCAGACAGAATCCAACCAAAATGCCACTCTATGGCATCGCAGGTAAACGCCATTGTCCTTCACGCTCCGAATAAAAGGCTTACCCCTCGGTCCGGTAATTGCATGCGTGTTTTGCCAATGGCACATCGATTCCGCTCCTTTTGTACGGTTACTCTCACGGCGCTTTTTCTTTTGGCATCTCACGCCTTCGCCCAATCTTCCCCCGTTATCACTACCGATTCCGTGAGCCCGCAAAACGGCAGCGGCGGAAGCCAGGTATTTACGTTCGTGTTCTCCGATAGCAACGGCTATCAGGATCTGCACGGCGGTCACATCCTCTTCAGCGACAATGCCGGCTCCTCCGGTAACCACTTTTGCTGGATGATCTTCTCAACCACGGGCGTCAGCCTGGCGACGGATGATCTGATTGGCGGGTGGCCAAACGTGAGTTATGGGTCCAATGGCGCCGTGCAGAACAGCCAGTGCGCTGTGAGCGGGGTGGGCTCGTCAATCTCCGGATCCGGCAACAGCGTCACGCTGACGCTCTCAATCACCTTTCGCGCGGCCTATGCGGGAATGAAGAGCATCTATACGGACGTGAACTCATCGCACGACTATGAATCCGTCGGCACCTACAACGTCGCGGCCACCGCGCCGGACTTCACCCTGAGTGTTTCGCCATCTTCACAAGACACGCCGGCGGGGCAGACGGTGACATACACCGTTACAGCCAACGCGGTGAACGGCTTCAACGACAATATCGCGCTTTCGTTTGACCGGAGTTCCAATAATGCCACTCTCTCGAACATAACCGGAACATTCAATCCTGCATCCCTCACGGGTAGCGGTACCTCAACGCTGACGGTAACCATTCCCGCCTCCACGGAGACAAGTCAGTGGGTTCTCTCGGTTATCGGAACTTCCTCGTCTGTCACTCACACAGCCACCGCTCAACTGAACGTCACCGGCGCCGCCCCACCGCCGCCCCCAACCAGAACAACAGTTTCAGTTTCCCCGCAGAATGGCAGCGGCGGAAGCCAGGTGTTTACCTTCGTGTTCTCCGATACCAACGGCTATCAGGATCTGCACGGCGGTCACATCCTCTTCAGCGACAATGCCGGCTCGTCCGGTAACCACTTCTGCTGGATGATCTTCTCCACCACGGGTATCAGCCTGGCGACGGATGATCTGATTGGCGGCTGGCCCAGCGTGAGCTATGGGTCCAGCGGCCTTGTGCAGAACAGTCAATGCGCAATTGACGGAGCGAACTCGTCGATCTCGGGATCCGGTAATACCCTCACGGTGAATGTTTCAATCACATTCCGCGTGGCGTACGCCGGAATGAAGACGATTTACACCGATATCAACCCGTCGAACGATTACGCCTCCGTCGGCACATACAATGTCACGGCTACCTCTCCCGATTTCACCCTGAGCGTCGCCCCGTCGTCGCAGGATGTGTCGTCCGGTCAAAGCGTCACCTATACCGTAACGGCCAGCTCATTGAACGCCTTCAGCGATAACATCGCTCTTTCGTTCAACCGCAGTTCCTATAGCGCCAGTGTCGCGAACGTGACCGGAACATTCAATCCTCCATCCATCTCGGGCGGCGGTACCTCGACGCTGACTGTAACCGCCCCCGCGTCCACGCCAACCAGTCAGTGGGCTCTGTCGATCACGGGAACTTCCCCTTCTATCACCCACGCGGCCACCGCTCAACTGAACGTTACCGGCGCCACCCCACCGCCGCCTCCAACCAGAACCACGGATTCCGTCTCTCCGCAGAATGGCAGCGGCGGAAGCCAGGTGTTTACTTTTGCCTTTTCGGATAGCAACGGCTACCAGGATCTGTACCGTGGGATCCACGTCCTCCTGGCCGGCAATGCAGGTTCTTCCGGAACCAACTTCTGCTGGGTATTGGTTACAAGCACGGGGGTCAGCCTCGCGCAGGATAATCTGAGTTTGGCCTGGCCGGCGGTTGCTTACGGATCCAATGCCATGGTGCAGAACAGCCAGTGCGCGATTAACGGAGCGGGCAGCAGTGTCTCCGGATCCGGCAATACCCTGACGCTGAATCTCTCTGTTACATTCCGCGTGGCCTATGCCGGAATGAAAACGATTTATACGGACGTCAATTCGGCGAACGATTACGTCTCAGTGGGTACGTATAACGTCACGCCCACCGCTCCTGATTTCACTTTGAGTATTTCGCCGTCATCGCAAAGTGTGCAATCGGGTCAGAGCACGACCTACACGGTTACGGCGAACTCGGCGAATGGCTTCAACCAGAACATCGCGCTCTCGTTCGATCGCGGTTCGGCCGGGGCCGATGACACTTCCGATGTCTCCGGGACATTCAATCCACCTTCCATCCTGGGTGGAGGTACGTCCACATTGACTGTTACCACCGCCGCAAACACCCCGGTGAGCACGTGGCAACTCTTCGTGACCGGAACCTCGCCGTCCATCACGCATGCCGCCACAGCCCAGCTCTCCGTTAGCGGCACGGCTCCTCCTCCGCCGCCCACCATCAGCACCGATTCCGTTTCTCCTCAAAACGCCAGCGGTTCGAGCCAGATATTCACGTTCACGTTCTCCGATACGAACGGTTACCGGGATCTGCTGGGTGGCAATTACCATATCCTCGTCAACGCGGCACCGAACGGTACGGGTAGTTGCTGGCTTCAACTGCTGTCAACAGGCGTTAGCCTCGCGCCGGATGATCCCAATCAGACGTGGCTCTTCCAGCCCTACGGCTCGGCGGGCGCGGCGCAGAACAGCCAGTGCGGCGTAAACGGCTCGGCAACCACCATCACCGGATCGGGGAATAGCCTCACGTTGAATCTGTCTCTGACGTTCGGCGGCAGTTTCGCCGGCGCTCGGAACGTCTACACAGACGTGAATGCATCCGCCCCGTATTACGCCGCCGTGGCCAGCTACACGGTCCAATAGTGACTCCGGCGGGCCTTGGCGCTCCGGTCTCCATATGTGGGCGAAATCACGTTCGCCGGCTTTCGCCCACACATTCCTTATCGACCTTATGGCTCCGGGCCGCGTCGATAGAGAAAGTGATGCGTTATGCCGCCGCCTTATTGGCGTACCTAACCCTTTCTTTATCAATACTGAGCGCCTCCGAGCCGCCGCTGTTATGCCCTGGCGGAACGCCGCTCGGCCGCTTCGACCTCACCGTTGCTCCAAAGACCGGCGGGGTTCCTCACCCTATTGAAACTGTTAACCAGTTGCTGCCAGGAGACACGATCGCCTACCGACCCCTGGAGATCGACTCCTTCCAGAAGAAGAAGGTGCGGATGGCGCTGCTCCTTGTACCGTCCGACGGATCGAAGATCAAGGTCTTCGATCCCACCCCTGGCGACGAACCGGCCACGTGGACGGTCCCTTTTCGAACAGAGCTCGCGAGCCTCGTCTGGGGGCCGAAGGGGCTGGATAAATCGAAGGTCAACGATCTCGTCGTAAAAGATGGAGAATTAATCGGCCAACTCGCGGACTATGCAGCGAAGAGCGCCGAAACCCAGGCCCTGATCGACGCGCTCACGCGAAAACAGCAGGTGCTCGATACGGGGCAGAGCGTCGACGCCGCCGTCGCTGGCTTCGCCAGCCAGTTCCCCGCCGCGCGCCTCGATCGCACGCAACCCACCGATGTTCAGCTCGGCGTTCTTCTCCACAGCGTGAACCCGACTCTGGCGGGGTACGATCCTCTGGCGCAAAGTCCACAGCAGCAGGCGGCGCAGACCGCCGGCCTTGCCGCGGCGGTTGGCGGCTTGTTCCTCGGTGGCGAGGTGGGCCTTGCGGCTACCGGCGGCAGTGTGCTCGTGAGCCTGCACGGGGTTCTGTTTCCGCACACGCAATTTCTCTCCGCGCTGGCGCAGCATAATCCCGGCTCCTCCACTTCGACAGGTCTCTGCGGCAGCGCGGCGCCACCGCTCGCCCATACGGAACCAGCGTTCCTCTGGGCTTTTCGCGTTCCCGATGCGCCGGCTCCGTCGCTCGCGCTGAAATCGACAGAACATCTCCCGATCGGGCTCCAGTCGTCTGTCCCTCTCAGCGTTGAGGCGAAGGACTGGAAGCTCGTTCCGCGGGTTCAGAACTGGACCCTGATTTCCACGGACCCAACCACCACGGTAGCCTCCGTTCCAGTCAAGGCGCAGGTGAACACAACCGCGAAAACAATTGACCTCGATCTCTCCGGCTCGCGGCTTAAACCCGGCAACTGGAAGCTCGCGGCCGCCTGGGATTGGGACCCGGTCGCCGTATCCGGTACGATCGTGCTGCATGACCTTTCGAAGTTCACCGCCGCCCACCTCACGCCCGAATCGCAGGACCATCTCACCTCCGGCGCGGGAACGGTCGATCTCGATCTTACCGGCGACGATTTCGAATTCGTCAAAAAAGTGGAATACAAAAAGACGGGTGATCCGTTTGCGGAGCCTGAAGCTGTCCCGTTCCGCCTGCCGCAGGGGCCAGCGCACGGGCCGCAAAAGTCGATCAAGCTTCGGCTCGACGCCAGGCCGCTTTCGGCGGGGAACTATATTTTTCTGATCGCGCAGAGCGATGGCGACGCGCATGAAACGCCGTTCAAAGTTCTGCCTGCGGCTCCCACAATCACCGGTACGCCGATTCTTCTGAATACCGGGATGGAGACCCAGACCGTCACACTGCACGGAACGGGTCTCGATCGCATTCAGCAAATCTCCGCGGTCGATCATGACGATGTG
>DASYCD010000452.1:0-4945 GCA_036500405.1 Bryobacteraceae bacterium | reverse complement strand
AAGGCAGCGCGGTGGGCGGGGGCTTCCCGCGCATAGCGGGCTTGACCTCTTCGCAGGGGGGCATGTTCGGCATGGGGCCCACGAACGCTAACTATTACTGGTATGGCAAGCTGACGGCTCCGCTCAGCCTTACGTGGATTCATGGCAACCACAGCTCGAAGATCGGCGGGGAGTTTCGGCTGGAAAGTTATACCGACCGCAACACGCGAGGATCGAGCGGCGTGTTGAACTTCAACGCCAACGAGACCGGTCTGCCCTCGACGCAGGGCCAGAGCCTTGGCGGCGGCAACGTCGGCTTCCCTTACGCATCCTTCCTGCTGGGACGAGTGGACAATGCGACGGTGAACGCTCCGCAGGACCCGCAATGGCGAAACAAGCGCTACGGTCTGTTCATTCAGGACACCTGGAAGATCCGCCGGAATCTCACGCTGGACTACGGGCTGCGCTGGGATCTGGAAAGCGAGGGACACGAGATCTGGTATCGAAACAGCATGTTCGGTCCGACAATTTCCAATCCCTCGGCGGGTGGACTACCGGGCGGCATGGTTTATGAGGGATATGGCAAAGGACGCTGCAACTGTGACTTCATTCCGCAGTATCCGTATGCAATCGGTCCGCGTCTGGGCGCCGCGTGGCAGATCAACGAAAAGACGGTATTTCGTGGAGGCTGGGGGGTTGTGTACGCTAATCTTCCGACCTACCAATACTTCACGAATTCGGCGATTCTGGGCGTAGGCATCGATCAGTTGTCATTCACCAATCCGAATTTCGGCGAAGCCGCGGTCCAAATGAGCACGGGCCTTGTCTATAATCCTGAGGATCTGCATCGGGTAACTCTGGATCCCGGAGCGCGCCCGCTGCCGGGGACGGTCAGTTCTCCGAACTATTACCTCGATCCGAACGCGGGCCGGCCGGGAAGAATCCTGCAGTGGAACATCGGCCTGCAGCGCCAGATCGTGAAGAACCTCACGATCGAAGCGGCATACGTAGGCAATCGCGGGGCGTGGCTGACCGCAGCCACCAATCTGGTGAGCCTTAATGCGCTTTCGGACGCCCGGCTGGCGCAGTTCGGGCTCAGCCGTTCGAATCCGGAAGATATTAAATTGCTGACTTCCACGATCGGATCGCCGCTCGCGGCCAGCCGCGGGTTCAAAGTTCCTTACGCCGGCTTTCCGACGGGGCAGACGGTGGCGCAGAGCCTCCGGCCGTTCCCGCAGTTCAGCAGCGGATTGAGTCCCATGTGGGCGCCTCTGGGGAATAACTGGTATGACTCGCTCCAGATGAAGCTCAATAAGCGGGCCTCGCACGGAGTGGATTTCACTTCGTCATTCACATGGTCAAAGGAACTGGCTACGGGACAGGGGATCAATGACGTTTTCAATCGTCCGAACCAGAAATCGCTGGTTAGTTCCTCTCAGCCGTTCGTGTTCGTGCTGGGCTTCAACTATGAGACGCCGAAGTTCACTACAAGCAGGATCATCCGGCATGTCGTGGGCGGCTGGACGCTCGGAGGCATTGTACGTTACGCCAGCGGCACGCCGATACCGGTGCCCTCCACCCAATCGAATCTGAATGCGGTGGTTTTTCAGAACACACGGATGAACCGGGTCCCCGGAGTGCCTTTGTTCCTGAAGGACCTCAACTGCCACTGTATCGACCCGAATAAAGACCTGGTGCTGAATCCGGCGGCGTGGTCGGACGTCCCGCAAGGGAACTGGGGCGCTTCGGCTGCCTATTACGACGATTACCGCTATCAGCGGCTCGCGAACGAGCAGTTGAGTTTTGGCAGGATGTTCCGGATCCGGGAGCGCGTTCGCCTGCAGGTTCGCGCAGAGTTTTTCAACGTGTTCAATCGCATTGTGATGCCGAACCCATCGGCGACGAACCCACTCCAAACCGCTACGTTCAACTCGGCGGGCGTACCGACAGCAGGCTTCGGACGCATCGACGCCACTTCGGTCACCGGCCAGCGCAATGGCCAACTCGTGGGACGCCTGGAGTGGTAACAGGGCGTTCCATGCTCGCGCCAACCGCGGCTTCTTCCTGCGGGGGGGCGCAGCGTTCAACAAACCAAGGCTTGTCAGAGCCAGAGCGGAGAATCGGGCTCTCGGCTTTGGCTAGCGACCGCTTTGAAGGTGGGCGAAGGTTTGTTGCAGATTGCGATTAGCTCCCGCGCCAATTCGACCATTTGGTCCCAATTGCCGGGCTTCATCCGCCAGGAGTCAATGCCCAGGGCGAGCACCGCTTCCTTTTCCCGAGGCGAGGCGGACGACGTCATCACCACGACCTTAATGTGCGCGAGTTCGGGTTGCGCTCGAATGGCCCGCAGAATCGTTACGCCGTCGTAGCGAGGGAGATTCAAATCGAGGATGATGAGACAGGGCTCTGGCTGGGAGCAATGATGACTGATGAAGTCCAGCGCCGATTCGCCGTCCGGGAGAACTTCCAGAACGTAGGGCTCGTTCTGCTCCTCTAACGCCATTCGCAACAGGTATGTATCTCCTGGATTGTCTTCGATGGCAATTATGCGGTGGGGACTTTTGGAGACGCTCATTCCATTCTTTCAGGCGGTCTACTGGCTCCAATTATACGGGAATCGGAAAAGGGTATTTCTCCGCCGTCGTGATTTTCGGCACAGCGCCTTCCGGAATTGGCATGATTCGTGCGGTCGGGCAGAGGGGTGGAATTTTCCAAAATCTGTTATCCTGTGTGCGGCACGGGAGGATTACCGCATGGCCGACCAGGTAGCTCCGGAAGTTGAATACTCCGAATCGACGCCAGGCGCTCCGCTCGAAGCTGTTCTCCGGACTGAGGAACTTCTCGAACGCCCGACCCGGCCGCCGAACCGTGAACTGGAGCGGAGCGTCCTGGAGTCACTGACGCTCCACCTCGAGACATCGCCTCAAACCATTCTGAAAGCATTGACCGACGCGATACTGAGCGCGTTTCAGACCGATTCAGCCGGGGTAAGCCTGATCAACGACCAAACCAAACGCTTTGAGTGGCCAGCGATCTCAGGCGTCTGGGAGCAGCACGTGGGAGGCGGCACGCCTCGCGCCTTCGGCCCCTGCGGGGACGTGGTGGATCGCGACAGGCCGCTCCTTTTTAAGTCGCTTCAAAACCGGTACACGTATTTCAAGCTCGTCGCGCCCGTACAGGAAGCCCTTCTGCTGCCGTTTCACCAGAACGGCAAGGCGGTCGGCACGATCTGGACCGTCACGCACGAGGCGCCCTACAACGTCAACTCGACTCAGCGCGCCAGCGGGGGCCAATTCGATCGCGAGGATTTGCGCATGCTCGAGAGCCTGGGGCGGTTCGCCGCCCGCGCTTACGAAGTCTGGAGCAGTCTGGACGACCATTCGACGCTGCCCGCCGAGGATGCGCGCGGGAACTGAGAGCACCCGTGCAATCCAGCGCCTCCGGTAACCAGTACGACGCTGAGAGCGGCGCCGGCGACAAGACCGGCGATCCCAGGAGAACGCTGCGGGCGATGCTTGTGCGCCAGCACGAACTGATTGAGGAAGCCGAACTGGCGCGCCGCAACCTGCTGGCGGAGATTGCCGAGCGCAAGCGCACCGAAGATGCGCTGCGCGAGAGCGAAGCGCGCTTTCGCGAGCTTGCCGAGGTTGGTCCTCAATTTATTTGGGTGAGCCAGCCGGATGGCACGCTCGAGTATGTGAACCAGCGATGGATTGGCTACTCCGGGCTGGACCTCTCCGCGACTTCCGATTTCCGGCAGCTCGCGCGCGCTGTTCATCCAGAGGATCAGCTTGAAATGACGGCATGCTGGGGGAAGAGCCTGGCTACGGGGGAGCTTTTCGAGATGGAGGCGCGTTTGCGCCGCGCCGACGGCGTTTATCGCTGGTTCATGATCCGCAGCGTGGCCGCGACAGACGAGCCGGGATGCGTTACGAAGTGGTTCGCTGTGTCGACGGACATTCATGAACAAAAGCAGAGCCAGGAGAAACTCCGCCGGGCGAATCGGGACCTGGAGCAGTTTGCTTATTCGGCAAGTCACGACCTGCAGGAGCCGATCCGCAATGTTGCCGTGTACGGCGAACTTCTCAGTAAGCGTTACGGGCAGGAGCTCGACGCCACGGGCAAAGAGTTTCTCGCGTTCATGACGAGCGGGGCAAAGCGGATGGAGATGCTCGTGAAGGATTTGCTCGCCTACGCGCAGAGCGCGAGCATGGACGGAGCGGTGGCCGAAACAGCCGACGCTACAGTGGCTCTGGAAAAGGCGCTTTCGAACCTTGTTGCAGTGATCCGTGAGAACGATGCGGAGATCTCTTACGGGACGCTTCCGAGCCTTCCTGTGTGCGCCGTCCAGATGCAGCAGCTCTTTCAGAATCTGATCGGGAACGCGATCAAGTACCGCAAGGATGATGAACGCCCGCGGGTTCACATCATGGCGGAGCGAAGTGGCGTGCAGTGGCTGTTTTCGGTTCGGGATAACGGCATCGGGATCGCTTCGGAATATAGAGAACGCGTGTTTGGAATCTTCAAACGCCTGCATTCAGACGGAAAATATTCCGGCACCGGGATGGGGCTGGCGATTTGTCAAAGGATCGTGGAAGGAAGCGGCGGCAGGATTTGGGTGGAGTCAGCGGGAGCAGGAATGGGCTCGATTTTTCACTTCACGCTTCCGGCTGGAACGGCGATGGCGGCAGAAGATTGAGGCTGGTTTTTTTAGCCGGCGAAAGTGCAATTGAATACTGCCTGTTGCGCAGTCGACGATTTTTTTGCCGATGCAGGTCCAGCCGACGCGCGCGCGGGTCACACGAATCTTCGATCTTTTTTCGAGGCGCTAACAGGCGATTCGTCAGAGTTTTGCGGGGATTTGCCTGGTTTGATGGCCCCTGAACCCTGGCGGCAGCGTGGTATTCGGGTGTTCATGTGGGCGACTTTCAATCGGCGGCCTCGCGGTGAGGTCTCGCCGTCACAA
>DASYCD010000451.1:0-5245 GCA_036500405.1 Bryobacteraceae bacterium | reverse complement strand
AATACCCCGCCGACTCTTCGATGCCTGTAACCTCATATTCAGGCAAACCCAATACCGCCTCTGATTTGATCAAAACTTTCCTCGCAAGTCTGTTTTTATCAGTCAGAGGCTGGGTTTGCCCCCATTAACGAGCTAGAGCCTTCGGCTCTACACCAGACATAAAAATTTCGGCTCCCGGCGGTGAATCGGTCTGTCTCCGGCGGGCCAATCCGGAGATAGAATACTGATTTGCGTTCACCGCACGATGTCAACGTTCTGATTACTGGCGCCGGTCGCGGAATCGGCAAACGTTTAGCCATCGGATTCGCCAGGCATAAAGCGCGCGTGGGTCTGCTGGGCCGCAGCCAGGGCGAACTCAGCGTCACCAAACTCGAAATTGAAGACAACGGTGGAACAGCGCTGCAACTCCGCGCCGATGTCCGCAACTTCGAGCAGATGACCGCCGCCGTCGATCGCGTGGTGAGCCAATGGGGACAGATTGATATCCTCATCTGCAACGCGGCCGTGCAGGGACCGATCGGGCCGTTTGTCTCTCACAAACCGTCCGCCTGGCAGGAAGTTTTCGAAACCAATATCATCGGCGTGATGAATTCATGCCGTGCCGCGTTGCCGCGCATGCTGGCGAGGCGGGCAGGGAAGATCATCGTCATCGCAGGCCAGGGCTGCGCGTCGCCTCGCCCCAGCTTTTCGCCCTATGCGGCCAGTAAAGCGGCCATTGTGCGTTTCGTCGAAAGCCTGGCGGAAGAGGTCCGTGACGATAACGTCCAGATCAACTGCATGCTGCCTGGTGAAACCTACACCAATATGACGGACGAAATTCTGCATGCCGGCGATCGCGCCGGAGCGCAGGAAATCGAAAGCGCGGAAAAAGTTCAGCTCACCGGCGGAACTCTCACCGAGAAGCAGATTCAGCTGGCGCTGTTTCTCGCTTCTGAGCGGTCGAATCACCTCAGCGGAAAACTGCTCTACGTCCAGGATGACTGGAAAAAGCTGGAGCATGACAACGCCCGCCCGGACGCCTTCACGCTGCGCCGCCACATCAAGTAACCCGCGTAATTGATTTTTTGAATTTTTCAATTCACGATTGACACCCGCCATCATTTCTACTACGCTGTTATCCAAATGGCAAAGCCTGACGCCCTTGGTTCCTTTGAACAAGTCATCCTCACCGCCCTCCTCGTCCTGCGCGACAACGCCTATGGCGTGACCATTCGCGAAAAAGCCGAAGAGCTCGCGAACCCGAAGAAGGTCGCCATCGGCGCGGTCTACGTAACGCTCGACCGGCTCGAGGAGAAGGGTCTCGTTTCCTCCTGGCTCTCCGATCCCACGCCCGAACGCGGAGGCCGCTCCAAGCGCTGCTATCGCCTGGAACCTTCCGGCCGCCGCGCGCTCGAAGAGGCGGCTGTAACAGCCAAACGCATTTGGGACAGCACTGCGAACGTGTGGGGCAGGGATTGGGCCAAAGGAGGAGCGAAATGACAACGTACCCACCGCAATTTGCCGAGGACCTGATCGCGTGGCTGCTGCCACCGGCGTGCCGCGAAGAAGTCCTTGGCGATCTCTTCGAGAGCTGCCGGAATCCGCTGGAATACGCGGTCAGCGCGCTCGCCGTCATCCCGCGCGTCATCTTCAGTCAGATCCGCCGGAACACGGATTCCTGGATCTTCCTGTTTACGGCCGCCGCACTGGTGTACTCGTTCATTGCCGGATCACGCGATCTGTCGTCCGGTTTGGCGCACCCGCTGCTGCGCCTCGCTATCCCGCTCGTACCCGCGCTGCTGAGCCTCCTGCTCTGCAACGGCTTTGCGCCCGCCGAAGAAAGGCGCCTGCGCGCAGTCACATTTGACATCGTTGTCACCATGGCGGCCGCCGCCATCACGCAGCTGGTTCTGTTTGCGCTGCTGCAGGGCAGTCTGATGCTTCCCGGCTGGGTGCCGTCCGAAGGCAGCGCGACGAGCTGGGTCGCCATCATCATGCTGCGCGCCATCTTTCCGCCCGGAGTGAAGCTGCCGTCCACCTATTGGAGCCCGCAATGAAATGCGCCTTCGCCGTGCTGCTGACTCTCGCGAGCCTGCTTCCGGCGCAGAGCGACACTCCCAAATTCGAGGTGGCCTCCGTCAAGCTGAACCCAACATTTGTCCGTGGCGTCGCGCCAGTTCACTTCGGCTCCGATAGTGTTCGCCTGACTTTTGTCGACCTGAGCATCGCCCTGATCCTGGCCTGGGGTGTGCGCGATTTCCAGATTGTCGGGCCCGAATGGCTGCACTCCAACACGGGCGGGAATTCGTTTAACATTGACGCAAAAGCGTCGCATCCCGTCCCGGAAGCGCAGCTCCGTCTCATGTTGAGGCCACTCCTCGCGGAGCGCTTCCATCTCACACTTCATCACGAACAAAAGGAGGCGGCGATGATCGCGATGCGCCAGGCCCGATCCGGGGCGAAGGTCACGTCTCCGGCGGACAGCATCCAGCCCGACACACAGTGGATGGGCTTCGCCGGCGTCTTGTGGATGGGCTTCGCCGGCGTCTTATGGACGGGCTCCAAATTTATCAACGCGACTACGGAATCCCTCGCTGCGGCCGTCGGAGCCTGTACGGGCCGTGGGTTGCCTCCTGTCATCGACCAAACGGGTCTGAAAGGCCGCTTCGACTTCGTCCCGCCGCCGATCAGGCTGCCGCCGGCGCCGGATGGTTCTGCGCTCGCCGATGAGGATAGACTCGCCGCCTGCAACCTTCTTACACAGGAGAATGTTGGCATTACATTGACCCGTACGAAGGCGCCTGTCGACCTCCTGGTGATCGACCATGCAGACAAAGTCCCGACTGAAAACTGAAATCGTCGCAGTCTTGTTCCTGGCGTTTGCCGCACACGCCCACGCGCAGGCGCCGGCATTCGATGTCGCCTCCATCAAACTCCACAAAGACGGGCCCATCCGCCGTCCCGAATTTTTAAATGGCCGATTCGCGTTCTCCGGGCCGGCGATCTGGCTGGTCTCACTCGCGTACGAGCTTCCCGCGAATCGGAGTCCCCGTCTTGCGGGCGCGCCGGAGTGGCTGGTCGGCATCAAAGACCTGTACGATATCGACGCGAAAGGCTCGTTTCCCGACCATCTCAGCACGAGCGCTCTTAAGGAGCGCGAGCGGCTCATGCTCCGGTCGCTTCTTGCCGATCGCTTCAAACTCCAGATCCGCCGCGAAAAGAAAGAAATGCCCGTTTACATCCTGGTCGTTGACACAGGCGGTCCGAAGCTGGAAAAGTCGCCTCTACGGGAAGAAGATTGCGCCCGGACGGAGGTTGACGATCAGGTTCCCTGCCATGAGTTCAATGGAGGACAAGGACGAGGTCTCCATGCTCGCGCCGTCACCATGGATGATCTGGTCGCCTACGTTGAGAACTGGACGGGACGGCCGTTTCTGAATAAAACCGGCCTCAGCGGCCTCTGGAAAATTGACTCCCAGCCATGGATTCCGATGGACGCCGCGATGAATCCTCCCCCTTCGGGCGCCAAAGGCGAAAACGGCGTCGACCTGGCGGATCTCCCCACCCTCTTTCAGGTATTCGAAAAGCTTGGATTGAAGATGAAGGCTGACAAGGCTCAGGTCGACGCGTACACGATCACAGACATTGAGCGGCCGACGGAAAACTGACCTAAATGGCAACGGACACAATCGACGACCGATTCAGCGTTCTCGTACGCCTGTTCTTCAGCCGCTTTTTCGACAAAGAATCGCTCTCGCCACAGGGCGACGCCGCGGCCAACGTCGTTCAGACGCTGGGAATCCTGGCGGCTCCCGGCGGCTTCATCTCACTCATCCTTTACTTCGCCGGCAGCGCGCAGATGGGTTGGAATCTCGTGACGCTGCGGTGCCTTTTTCTGGCGCTCTCCATGTCTGTCATCAGCTTTATCGTGGTCTTCGAATGGGACGCCATTTTCCCCGATCGCCGCGACTACCAGGTCCTCTTTCCTCTCCCGGTACCGATGAGGAAACTGTTCCTCGCCAAAATGACGGCGTTCCTTCTATTCCTCGGAATGTTCCTGCTCGCCATCAATGGCATCGTCACGTTATTCTGGCCCGTCATTTTCGATAACGGAAATTACCTTTTAGTAACCGGAACGCACTTACTGGTGGTAACCGCCGCCGGACTTTTTTGTGCCTTCGCCACAGCCTCGATTCAGGGGCTGCTCCTGATCCTCGTTCCCGCCAGGATCTTCCGCTTCGTCGCAACCTGCGCCCAAACGCTGTTGCTGACCGTCATGGTGATGTTCTTCTTCATCTCACCGCTGCTCGCGAGCGGAATCCGTCCGATCACGGACGCACACGCTGATCTCGCGCGCTGGATTCCAGCCTACTGGTTTTCCGGACTCTACGAGCTGATCCGTCCCGCCGTTCGAAATCAGGCGCTTCTCCATGTGGGCAATACCGCACTCACCGCGTTGGGCCTGGCGATTGCGGCTTTTGCGCTGACCCATCTTCCCCTGTACGTCCGGCAAACGCGTAAGCTCATCGAAACGCCGCCGGCCAGCCCTGCAGGACCCGGAAAACTGCACCTCGCACTGAACACGGCGATCGATCGCCTCCTCCTGAAGCACCCCATTCAGGAAGCCGTCTACCACTACATCGGACAAACCATCACCCGCAGCATGAAGCATCGCCTCTTCCTCGCGGTCTACGCGGGATTCGGCGCGGCGCTTGTGGTGTTCAGCGTTGCCCCGTCTGTGGCCACCGGTACCGGTCCGGATCGCGCCACGTTGATGGCCGTTCCCCTCACTCTTTCCTTCGTACTGGTCTCAGGCCTGCGCGCGGCGTTTAACTTTCCTGCCGAACTCACCGCCAACTGGGCCTTCCGGATGACCGACACCAATCACACTCGTCAATGCCTGATCTCCATGCGAAAGTGGACCGTTGTCTGCGGCGTGATTCCGCTGTTTCTGCTGCTCACGCCGTTCAATCTCGCGTTCTTCTCCTGGCCCGTCGCGCTCTTTCAGTTCTTTTACGGAATCACGCTTTCCATCCTGCTGGTGGAGTTGATGTTCCTGGGTTTCACGAAAATTCCCTTTACCTGCGGCTATTTCCCCTCGCGGAATAACCTCGTCTGGCTGATCGCGATGTACGTAGGCGGCCTCGTCCTTTACAGCAGCAGAATGTCCGCACTCGAAATCTGGCTGATGAACCGCCCGCAGTACGCCGCCGGGTTCTTCTGCGCGGCCGGGCTCATCTTGCTCGCGTTCTGGAACTGGCGCGCC
>DASYCD010000450.1:0-11853 GCA_036500405.1 Bryobacteraceae bacterium | reverse complement strand
GCGGGCCTGCATGCCAGCAACACCAACACGATCTTCACCACGACGGACGATCCGCGCATCAACGCGGTGCGCCCCTATCTGGGTTACAACGCCATCAACACGATTCAATCCGCTTTCGATTCCAACTATCACTCGCTCCAGACGAACGTGCGTCGTCAGTTCCGTTCAGCGGGCCAGGTTTCGTTTGCCTTCACCTGGTCGAAATACCTGACGGATGCGGGCTCCGACAGCGGCAGCGCTCCGCAGAACAGCTACAACTGGCACGAAGGCGAATACGGGCCTTCGCCACTCGACCGGAAATTCGTCGTTTCAGCCGACTACGTCTACACCATCCCGGCTTTCGCGAACTCTCGCGGTCCCGTCGCTTACGTCCTGAAGAACTGGCAGCTCAACGGCATTCTGAGCTTCTATACCGGACAGCCGTTTACAGTCACCACTTCGAGCCTCGATCCGGCCGGTCTCGGCCTGCTGGGGAACAGCGCGGCGAGCTCGCGGCCCGATATGATCTGCGATCCGAACGCCAACGCGCCGCACAACACCGCGCAATGGTTCGACAAATCGTGCTTCGCGGCGACTCCGCAGGGTGCGGTGCGTCCAGGCAATGCGGGACGCGGCGTGGTTCGCGGTCCGGGCTTCGCCAACTGGGACTTTGCTCTGGAGAAAAGCCTTCCCCTCACCGAAAAATACCACCTGGACCTGCGTGGCGAGGCGCTGAACATCCTCAACCACGCCAATCCGAACGCCTTCGGCAGCGCCAACAACACCAGTTCGCTGTTCGATCAGATCACGACTTTCCGCGCCCCGCGCCGCATCCAGCTCGCGCTGAGATTCGTGTTTTAAGCGCGCACGATAAAATAAGCGGGTGAAGCCATTTCTGACGACGCTGGCCTGCGCGGCCCTGCTCGCCGCGCAGCAGCCGGTTTCGCCGGTTGCCCCCTCTGCGGCGCCTGCGGCGAAAGTTGCCCCTGACACCGTAGTCCTGACAATCGGGGACCGCCATATTACGGCGGCCGAGTACGAGCAGATTGTGAAGACGGTGGTGCCTGCCCAGGTACAGCCGATCGCGCTGGGGCCGGCGAAGCGCGCGTATGCGCAGAGAATTGTCGAGTTGCTGCTACTCGCCGCGGAAGCAGAGAAGCAGCATCTGGATGAGCAGCCCGCCGCGAAAGACCAGATCGAGTTACAGCAGCGAACGGCGCTCTCCGTCCACGAATTCCAGAAGATCCAGAGCGATATTCCGGTCACCGACGAGCAGGTGCAGGCGTTTTACGATGCCAACCACTCGCTCTACGAAACCATCCACGCTCGCCACATTCTGGTCCGCGTGAAGGGTTCGCCGGGTGCCCAGAAGCCCGGGACAACGGAACTAACCGAGAATGACGCCCTCGAAAAAGCAAAGGCGATTCGCCAGCGCCTCGTCGCGGGTGAGGATTTCGCCAAAGTCGCCGGCGAAGAATCGGACGATCCCTCCGGCAGCAAAGGAGGCGATCTTGGCGAGCTCGGGCACGGCCGCACTGTCCCGCAGTTTGAAGCCGCGGCGTTTGCGCTCAAGCCGGGTGAAATCAGCGAGCCCGTGCGGTCGCCGTTCGGATATCATATCATTCAGGTGCAATCGCATACAGTGAAGCCGCTGACGGAAGTCAGGGAAGAGATCGTAACGCGTCTGCGAGCGGCGGCGGCGCCCGGGATCGTGAAGGAAATGGAAGAGAAAGCCGGTTATCACCTGGACGAAAAGTTTTTCGGGCCTGATCCGGCCGCGCCAAAACCTCCGGCCCCTGCTCCACCGGCGCCCCCGAAATAGACTGGAAGGCGGTCAGGCGAAAGGAGCACTATGGCGCACGAAGAATCCGGCGGAATTTCGAGACGAACGGTACTGGCGGGCGCGAGCCTGCTGGCGGCTTCGGCGGCAACGGCGACGGCCGCGCCATCCGGCAAGCTCAAGGTCGCGATCTTCTCGAAACACCTTCAGTTCGTGAAGGGCGAGGAACTCCCGCGCCTTGCGGCGGAGATCGGCTTCGACGCCATCGATATCACGGTCCGCAAGGGCGGCCATGTGGAGCCCGACCGCGTCCGTCAGGATCTGCCCGGCCTCGTGGCATTGATCCGAAAGCACAATCTCGAAGTCCCGATGATCACGACCGACATCGTGGACACAACCACGCCTTACACCGAAGACATCCTGCGGACCATGGCCGACCTCGGCATCCGTCGTTACCGGTGGAACAACTTCCGTTACGTAGATAACAAGCCAATCATCGCCCAATTGGATGCCCTGCGCCCCGCGGTCTCGAAACTGGCCGATCTCAACAAGAAGTACCAGGTCGGCGCGATGTATCACACGCACTCCGGCGTCAACCTGGTCGGCGCGTCGTTCTGGGATCTGCACATCCTCATGGACGGCATGGATCCGAACGCGGTCGGCGTGAATTTCGATATCGGTCACGCAACCGTCGAAGGAGGACTCGGCGGCTGGATCAATAATTTCCGCGTCATCACAGACCGCCTCCGTGGCGTCGCCGTGAAAGATTTCCTCTGGGGCAAAAACGCCAAGGGCGACTGGCAGCCGCAATGGAAGCCGCTCGGCGAAGGCATGGTGCGGCTCCCGCAGTTCTTCAAAATGCTGGCTGCCAGCGGCTTCGACGGACCGCTCCAGATGCACTTTGAATATGAGCTCGGCACGCCTGCGCAATCGAAGGAATACATGAAGCGCGATCTGGCCACATTGCGCGGCTATCTGGCGCAGGCAAGCCTGTGAGCATCCGAAGGCGCGAATTTCTCGCTATGCCCGCGTTTTTTCTGGCGGCCCGCTCTACCGACGCCCGCATCGAAGACCTCTCCATCAACTTCGCCGATTTCGCCTATCGCGCGCCCTATAAATTTGGCGGCAAGGAAGTAGACCGCGTCACCATGCTCAACGTGAAATGCGCGCTGAGCCTGAAGAACGGAAAATCAGCCAGCGGCGCGGCGTCCATGTCGATGGGAAACATCTGGGCCTTTCCCGGACTTCCGTATGACACATCGCTGAACGCGATGAAGGTCCTGGCGCAGCGGATCGCCGCCATCACGAAGAGCTATCGCCAATACGCCCATCCGCTCGACGTGGATCACGAGTTGGCGCCCGAATATCTGAAAGCGGCGGCCGATGTATCCCGCGAGTTGAAGCTGTCCCAGCCGATTCCAAAACTCTGCGTGTTGGTGACCGGCAGCCCCATAGACGCCGCTATTCACGACGCCTTCGGCAAGCTCCACAACATCAACAGCTTTCACGCGGCCGGCAAAGCATTCGTCCAGCGCGATCTTTCTTACTACCTGAATAGCGAATTTCGCGGCGAATATCTCGACCCCTACATCCTGCCGCAGCGGGTGAAGAAAGTCCGTATGTACCATTCGGCCGGCGCGTCCGATCCGCTCACCAAAGCCGACGTGACGAAGCCGATCCATGATGGTCTTCCCCAGACCCTCGAAGACTGGATTCCTTACAGCGGCATCACGGCGATCAAAATCAAGCTCAACGGCAACGATCTCGCGTGGGACGTGGATCGCGTCGCGGCCATCCATAAAGTCACCACCGCCGCGCAGGCAAAGCGTGGCTTCAAAGACTGGATCTATTCACTCGATTTCAACGAACGCTGCCCGAACGTCCAGTACCTGCTCGATTTCGATCGCAAGCTGGGAGAGAAAGCGCCCGACGCATTCAAGCGCGTCCAGTACGTCGAACAGCCAACCGCCCGCGACCTCGCCAAAAACCGCACCAACACGATGTTCGAAGCCGCGAAGCTGCGGCCGGTCGTGATCGACGAATCGCTCACCGGCCTGGACGCGCTGCTGCTCGCGCGCGAGATGGGCTACACCGGCGTCGCCCTGAAAGCCTGCAAAGGGCAATCCCAAACGCTGCTCCTCGCCGCCGCCGCCCAGAAATACAAGATGTTCCGCTGCGTGCAGGACCTCACCTGTCCCGGCGCCGCGCTGGTGCATTCCGTCGGCATCGCCGCCCACATCCCCGGCACAGCCGCAGTAGAAGCCAACGGCCGCGAATACGTCCCCTCCGCCAGCAAAGGCTGGGAGAAACGCTATCCCGGAATCTTCAACGTCCGCGACGGCTATCTCGATACGACCGGTCTCGACGGCCCCGGCCTCGGAACAAGTTAACGCACCAATTCCGTACCCCCAGGCTTTTGGGGAGATAAAAAGTATCCGCGTCACCTGGCGGACATACCGAGCCAGAAACATATGCTCTGGCTCGGGGTCTGCCTCAAAATGCTACTTGTTGACAGCGAAATTGACTACATCGAAACTCGGCGAATTGCCGACGTGATCGGGATTGCCGACGGCTTCAATTGTATTAAACAAGTAACCGCTGCCATCATTTACAAGATCCGCTCGGTACCAACTCGGCGGCGTAATATCGAACGTGCAGGAACCTGTGGTTGCGGGTGCAGAGGCAATGGATGTAAAAGAACCATAGCCAACACCGTTGGAGGCGCCCGTGACGTTTCCGCACTGCACCAGCGCGAAAGTTCCGGGATCTTCAATTTGAACCCGTATGATGTAGCCATGCGGGGCACTGGAATCGGCGACGAAGTAGGCGGCATAATAGTACTCAATCCAGCCTGCATTGTTATTAGCGATATTCGGAATGGAGTACGTCGCAACTCGAGCGTTGTTTGAATCACTCGCGTTGCAAATGCCGCTCTCGCAATTTCCATGATCCGCTATGTAAAATTGAATCACCCCAGGCCAATTCGAAACGGTAGTGGCGTTCAGGTCTTTGGAGAAGCCGTACTCGTGGCCCCCAAGTGTACATTCCGAATCGGAATAAAATGCCACCTCGAGGGCAGTTCCCGTCGGGCTCAATCCGCTCAGGAGATTGCCCAAAAAAACAGCGTGGACATTGATTCCCTTGATATGACTTTCCAGGCGACTACCGCTGAATTCTCCGATGAAAGTTCCGAAACTCGTTGACGAGGGCGAAGTCGTATAGTCCCCAAAATTCTGACCCTGATTGGAAACCTGGCAGACGCCACGAGTTACTTCGGTGGTTCCGTATTCATAACTTCCATTTCCGTTCGCGGACGTTGCGACATCGGAGAAGGAATATGTATGAGCGGGTCTTACGGTACTCGTCAGGCCGGTTCCCGACCCACCTACATACGAATCCGCAGGGCCGATCTCGGTCGCCGAACTGGGACTCACATATTTGAAATATGAAACATCCGTTACACCGTCATTCACCATGACGCCATACCAGCCAATCGCATCCTGATTCACCGCGCATCCGGTTCCGGAGCACGTTGGATTTGCGCTGGCCCCAACGGCCATAAATAACAATACAATCACATGCCATACAACGTTTTTCTGCATACTTTTAATGGGCTCCTTCGATCCCCCACGCACATATTCACGCTTATCTGATATAAAATCAAATACATTTATCGAGTTAATTAGATCAATACGTGCTGAAACTAGCTATATACATTAGGCATATTTTTACACCAAAGGGTGGTGAATAAGAAAGCACGGGATATATCAAACTCAAGCTCTCGCAAGAGACAAGAACAGACGCGTGATGGTTCACGGTATCCTGTTACGCTGATCGTGAACCGCGTGAACCGAAAATCGAAGACTACTCTGTGCATTGCCGTGCTCCTTGCGTTAAACGCATGGATTCTTGCCCGCCTCTTCAAAACGGAATACACCCCGTTCATGGGATCCATTGAAGGCGCTTACGTGGGGATCAGCCGCTGGATGATCGCACACGCGATGCATTCCAACTGGTTCCCTCTCTGGTATGCCGGCATTCCGGCACAGAATTCCTATCCTCCTCTGCTTCACTGGTTCGTCGCTATGTGGTCGTGGGCAACAGGCATGACCGTTGCGCACTCGCACCACCTGGTTTCGGGCGCGTTCTATTGCGTGGCTCCCGTAGGGCTGTTCCTTTTGACGCTTCGCCTGTCGCGCTCACACTGGAGGGCTTTAATTGCCGGCGCGCTTTACAGTCTCATTTCTCCGTCGGCGCTTCTGCTTACGTCGGTGCGCAATGATGTCGGCTCGGCCTGGGGCGCCCGGAAAATCCAGGCATTGATCTTTTATGGTGAAGGACCCCACGTCACGTCGATGGCGTTGCTCTTCTTCGCTCTGGCCGCAATTGACGCCGCGCTCGAGTACGAATTGGGCTGGTGGACCGTCGCCGCAATTGTCTCTTCTGCGCTCGTCGCTCTCACTAACTGGCTCGGCGCGATGTCCCTCGCTCTCGGCGGCGTTGCCATGCTGTTGGCGGGTAGAAAAAATCGAGTAGGGAGGTTACTCCTGATCGGAGTCGTCGCGTACGGCTTGGCAATGCCGTGGATACCGCCGTCCGACCTTGCCACTGTCCGGATGAATGCCCAATTGGTTGGAGGCTTCCCGATGGGGGCGCCGCAATACCTCTATCTTGCGGTGTGGGCCGCCGGGGCAGCCACCATCGGTTGGGCCCTGCGAAGGACGAAGCTATCTGAAGGGACGTGTTTCGCCATCCTCTTTCTGTTCTTTATGGCAGTACCTCCATTGGGGTACGAGTGGTTCCACGCCTATCCCTTACCTCAGCCGGATCGCTATCACCTGGAAATGGATGCGGCGATCGCAATCGTGGGCGGGTTGGCGCTCGGTTCGCGGCGGCTCTCACGCCTTTGGTGGAAACGGATGACAGTCTGTGCGTTCCTGTGCGGCCTCACGCTCGTTCAGGCCCCGCGATGGCGGAAGCAGGTCCACAATTTTCTGCCTGCATTTGATATCAACAAGACGGTAGAGCGCACGCAGGCACTCTGGCTACAGAACCATTTTCCCCAGGAGCGAGTTTTTGTTGAGGGGAGCACACGCTTTTGGCTCAATGCATTTGCCGATAATCCTCAATTGGGAGGCGGCTTCGACCAGGGCCGCACTAATCGCCCGCTTGCGGACGTTGACTATGCAATTCCTTTTCTGAAAGGAAATGGAGCAGATTCCGTCGCGCTGCTCAAGGCCTATGGCGTACGCGCTATCGCGGTGGCCGGCAAAAACAGTCGTGACGCTTACCGGAATTACACGGATCCGGGAAAGTTCTCAGGCGTTATACCCGAACGGTGGCGCGACGGTGATGACGTCATCTACGAGATTCCGGGCGACGGCTCTCTGGTTCACGTAGTTCCAGCAGCCAGCCTTGTGACCACCGATCGGCTGGACTGGCGCGCGATCAACCAGTTCGCCGCGGCTATTGATAAGAGTCCCATAGGAACTGTGAAGTGGGATGGAACGGATCGCGCTTCGATCCAGACACGATTGGAACGCAATGACGTTCTCTCCGTACAAATCAGTTGGGATCCGGGCTGGCGCGCTTCGGTTAATGGCGCGAATCTGCAGATTGATCGCGACAAGCTCGGACTTATGGTCCTGCGCCCTGCATGCACGAACGGCTGTACCATCGATCTCGTTTACACCGGAGGAACAGAAGCGAAAGTGGCGGATATCGTATTCACCTTATCCATTCTGCTCTGTGGCTTCGTTGCTTTTCGCGGAAGGAAAAATGCCCCTCATGCATCCTCAGAGACAGTCGCCGCCTCGTCGGAATCGCTCCACCCTCTTTACTTCCGCGTGCTGCGTTCCTTCCTGCGCTGGGTCAACAAAAAACTTCCACCCTGGCCCATCGCAAACAACGAAACCCAGTTCGATACAGAACGCTTGCGCGCCGCCGAAGCCGGGTTACGCAGCATGCCGCCACCGGATGCCGAAGCCGAGCGGTATCTGGGCCGCCATAGTTCCAGGCTTTCGAAAACCCTGGCATTGGTTCCCCCGCCTCAGAAAACAGGCCGCGTCCTCGAACTCGGCTGCGATATGCAGATCACGCCGCTGCTCGAACGCGTATGCGGCTACCCCGAAGTTCGCGGAGCCTGCTACGGCGCGCCGGGCAGAATAGACTACAAAACCTACGACTTCCCCGACCGCCAGGTCTCCTGCTACGTCGATCACTTCGATGTCGAGCGCGACGAATTTCCGTATCCCGATGACTACTTCGATCTTGTCCTCGCGACCGAAATCATCGAGCACATGACGCACGATCCGATGTGGATGCTGCTCGAATCCCGCCGCATACTGGCGGACGGCGGCTATCTGCTGATTTCCACTCCGAACGTGGGCAGCATCACCAGCGTGGCCAAAACGCTCCACGGTCACGATAATCCCCGAATTTTCTTCAGGTACGAGCGCCCCGGACCGGATGTCAAAACAGAAACTGGCCGCGGTTTCGAATACACCGCGCACGAAGTCGGTGGAGCCGTGAAAGCCGCCGGATTCGAAGTGGAGCGCCTCTTCACCACATTCATCGAGGAATTTCCGGGACGTGAACAACTGCTCCGTTTTCTCGCGCTCAACAGCTACAGCACCGAGAATCGCGGCGAGCAGACGTGGTGTCTGGCGCGCAAGAACGCCGCGTTGCCCGTAGAACGTTACCCGTTATTCCTGTACGAGCCGTAGCACCTGCAGGAATTTAGCCAAATTCTTTTGGAGAGAAGCGGAACCCAGGATCGATACTTTGAACCGATTCCGCCGCCCCGATTACCCGCGCCGGGAAGCTGCAGGAGGAACTCGACCTCGCAGACGCATCTTCACAGGACCTGGGACGAGGCGAGAATCAGCGAAACCGGGGGGCAATGGAATGACCGGCAGCGAATGACCACGTTCGTGCGCTTGCGCTGATCCCTTGCGATACCCCAATATCAGGATCAGATTTTCAGTGTCTTCAGGCAGCTCCATAGTAATGACGAATATGAGAGTACAGGCGTCGGGCTGGCAATCTGCAAACACATGGTCGAGCGCCATGGGGCCGAATTTGGGTGGAATCGAAACCAGGCGAGGGATCTAACGGGCTGCTGAGTTCCGGTTCAGCGTCCCGGCCTGGGACAACAGAGGGGATTGTGCGAAGAACATTCTGATCGCCGAAGACAATGCCGGGGACGTCACGCTCCTGCGGAGGGCTCTTGAGCGTTGCTAACTGTATCGACGAAGCAAATTAGCGGGTGATCAGCGGGGACATCTCTGGACTAGACTGGTATCAAATGTCAAACCGAGGTGTCCGGGACCTCTTCCGCCGAACCCTTTCGAGTCCACCTGAAAATGCGCCCATGGATTCCAGCACCGTGGCAGCGGCTTCCGAGGCTCTGCGCAACCTGCCGATGCCCAGCGAGGGAGCCCGCGAATATATAGCTAAGCACATCCCCAGGCTTTCGCGAACGATCGCTCTCGTTCCAAAGCCCTTCAAAACAAAACGAACTCTGGAACTTGGCTGCTACATGCAGATTACTCCGCTGCTGGCCCGGATCGCCGGCTATGAGGAAGTGCGCGGCGGCTATTTCGGAAGGCCCGGCCGAATAGATCATAAAGTCATACAGTTTCCGGACGGCGAGTTCCAATGTTATGTGGATCATTTCGATGCTGAGCGCGATCGGTATCCTTATCCGGATGGGCAATTCGATCTGGTCGTGGCAACCGAAATTTTTGAACACCTAATCTACAACCCCATGCACCTGCTTCTCGAGTCCCGTCGGGTACTTACCGAGGGCGGATATATCCTCCTCAGCACTCCTAACTCGGCCGGTCTGGCTTGCGTCCTGAAAGCGCTGCAGGGAAAGCGCACGCCACAAGTCTATGCGCACTTCAAAATTCCGGATGATGAGCCTGAGGTCGGTCACAGGCGCGAGTACACGCTTGCGGAACTCGGTCAATCCGTGCAAGCTGCGGGCTTCAGGATAGAAAAATTGTTCACGACCGTCATAGACGAGTACGAAGGTAAATGGCGTGACACTGTCCTCGAGATCCTCGGAGCGAACGGCTTCCCCACGGAACAGCGAGGCGAGCAGAGCTGGTGTCTGGCGCGGAAAGACTCAACGCTCCCCATCGAGCCGTATCCCTCGTCGATCTTCGGCCCTTGACTTGTAAGAAGTTCCCCGAGGGAATGCTCATTTACGGCTCGAAGGATGGGATCCCGGAATCCGGCGGTTTGTGCTCGGTGGAGAGTTGGCTGCGATCTGGCACACACGCGAGGCGTACGAGCCACCGGGACGTGGGTCTTCATCCAATTGGAAATGCGGTACTCGATACTTGTAATCGGACTCGGGCCGGTAGATCTCCCATGGGTGACGAATGAAATGGCGCACCGGCCAGAAAGAGTGGAGTGCGACCAGGACCACGTATCCGCGTTCGACGTGCACTGCCGTCGGATTGCTGAACGGCCGGTTCCAAGATGCGCCTGATTCGTTATACCCGCGCGTTACACTGGCGCTATCGATGCGAAAAGCGTCTTTCGATCCGGGCTTAACCCAGCAATACGGCGCGCCCCTGCGCCGCGCCCTCAACAAGGACGGTTCATTCAATGTGCGCCGGCGCGGCGCGAACTGGCGGGCATTCCATCCCTGGCTCGCCGTGATCCGCATGAGCTGGCCGGCCTTCACCGCGCTGGTGTTTGCTTTTTATCTTTCGGTGAACACGTTTTTCGCGCTGTCATATTTTTCCATGGATGCCTCGCAAATCTCGGGCTCCGCCGCCCATTCCGAACTACGCAGGTTCGAGAATGATTTTTTCTTCAGCGCCCACACGCTCACCACGGTCGGTTATGGAAATCTCGCGCCGGTCAGCGTCAGGGCAAACGTGCTGGCCATTCTCGAAGCGCTGACCGGTCTGCTCGGTTTCGCGGTCGTCACCGGCATGCTGGTCGCGCGCACCTCCAAGCCTTCCGCCTCCATCGGCTACAGCAAGAATCTCCTCATCGCCCCCTATCAGGAAGGCAAGGCGGCGATGTTCCGCATCGCCAACCAGCGCTCCAACAGTCTGATGGAAATGGAAGCGCAGGTCCTGCTGATGACCGTCGGCGGGCCGCCCGATAGGCCCCAGCGCAAATTCGAATTGCTGCCCCTCGAACGCGACAAAATCCTGATCTTCGCGCTCACGTGGACCGTCGTCCATCCCATCGATCAGGCCAGCCCGTTTTACGGAAAAACCGCCGAGGATCTGGCCCGCATGCAGGCCGAGGTGATCGTTTTGATCAAAGGCTTCGACGAGACGTTTAGCCAGACCGTGCACAGCCGCCAGTCTTACCGGCACGATGAATTCGTCTGGGACGCGAAGTTCGACAGCGCGTTCACCGTGGCGCCCCAGGGCGATCTGATGCTGGAACTCGACCGGCTGGGCGATTATTCGCTGACCGAGAAAGCGGCAGTGGCCCGTATATCGCGCGAGGACGATCCGGCCCGCACTTCGAATTCGGCCTGATCCTGCGCCCAGTCGTGGCGGCGCTCATCGTAGTAGGCAGTGACGAGATCCGACAGCGTAAAGCTGAGCCGCTTCGATTTGCCGGGCTCCAGCCCGATCTGCTCAAACGCTTTCAGTTCCTGAAACGGCCGTTCAATCGAATCCGCCGACTTCGTGGCGCGCAGATAAATCTGCACCGTTTCGCGCCCTTCCCGCGAGCCCACGTTCTTCACCGTCAGGCCCACCGAAACAAACTGGCCATGGGAAACATGCGGCGGCGTCACCGTCAGATTCGAATATTCGAAACGCGTGTAAGACAGACCATGACCAAACGGGAACAGCGGTGCGACCCCCTTGCTGTCGAACCACCGGTAACCGGGAAAAAGACCGCTGTCTTCCGGCGGCAAGTCCTTCGCGGCGGCGGCAATTGTGATCGGCAGACGGCCTGATGGGTTCACCGCGCCGCTCAGGATGTCCGCGATCGCATTGCTGCCCTCTTCGCCAGGAAACCAGGCCTCCAGAATTACCGGGACCTTCGCGGCCCATTTGCCCATGGCCACCGCCGAGCCGCTCATCATGACGACGATCGTTTTCGGATTC
>DASYCD010000449.1:0-27569 GCA_036500405.1 Bryobacteraceae bacterium | reverse complement strand
ACTCTTCGATGCCTGTAACCTCATATTCAGGCAAACCCAATACCGCCTCTGATTTGATCAAAACTTTCCTCGCAAGTCTGTTTTTATCAGTCAGAGGCTGGGTTTGCCCCCATTAACGAGCTAGAGCCGCCACCTCCTCGGCCTCGTTGAAGTTTGGGCTAACGATCAAGGCACTGGGTTTCAAACGTGCTCGCCGGGCTGATATAAACGCCAGGGATACCGTGGCGCGAGTCAACCAATATTGTTAACAAGGAGAGTGCGCGACCCGGCGTGTCGATACGCGCGCCCGCTGCGTCATACCACCAGAGGTCGAGATTTTCCCGATCGCTCGGTACGGCTTCGAAGAGACTCGACGCCTCAACTTCGATGCGGTGGAATGGTGATCGGAGCCGGGGAGGTGTATGAAAGGAACTGCACGCCCTGTCACAGCCTGGAGTATTCTGTTTTGGCGGCCTTCAACATAGGCAGGCTCGGGTCAGCGGCTTTCCAGCGGTTCAGGAAGTTCTCGTAGACAGTTCTGGCTTTCATCCTGTCGCCGGAGAGTGCGAGTGCGCGGCCGAGTTCCAACTGGGCGCCTGACCGCACCGGATCGGTAAAAACGATTCCCGGGTGGTCGAGGATTTTTTGGAACTCAGCTATCGCCTCTTTGTAGCGATCCGAGGTCTTGAAGGCAATGCCGCGGAGAAACGGCGCGTACAGGTTGCCGAAAAAGCCAAACCCGCTGCACGGCACAGCCAGGTCGTAAGGCGTTGCTGCTCGCAACTGTTCAATTGCGCCCGCGGGATTGTTTCGGTGCAGCGCCATCAGCGCTCCGTGCACCGGCAGGTAGGTGAATTTCACGCACGTATCTTCCGGAAAGCGTTTTGCGAGATCCCTGGCAAGAGAATCCGCGCCCGCGTCATCCCCGGAAATGTCAAACGCGAAGGCAGCTCCGAATTCTACATCCCGGCTTCTTGAAAGCTGCAGAGCAGCCCTGCCGGCTTTACGAGCCGCGCCGTTGTTTCCGAAGAAAGCTTCCCGGATGGCGGCGCCTGCCTCGAACATCGCCGCCCGTTCCGGCTGATGCGCCTGCTGGGCCAGATTCATCGCCTGACGAATCAGTCCCTGAGCTTGCTGCCAGCCACCGGAATACGCCAGCACAGCAGCCTCTGTATATATCATCCAGTCCGCGGCTTCGGTACTCGACTTTGCGGCGGCGGCCGCGCGTTCCATACCCGCGCCATCTCCTTTGTAGAACGCGATAACGTAAGGGAGGATCAGAAGATCAGGGGTCACAAGGTGGCGCTCGGAAGCGTCTTTCATGGTCCCCTCGGCCTCGCCGTAGCGTTCCATGAACAGAAGGGACCAGATGAGGTTCGGATAATCGAAAGGGAAATTCGGGTTGATGTCTATCGCGCGTCGGCCAAGCTCAATCGACCTCGCATACTTCCCAAGATTCTGGTACATTCCAGCCAGAAGCGTGGGCGCCTGCACCACGCGGGGATACGTTTTGACCCAGGATTCGCCGGTCTCCTGTGCTTTCTCCAGGTTTCCAGTCACCTGCGTTTCATACGAAAACTCGATGAAGAAACGCTCCTGATCGGTAGTGTGATCCCGCAGTTGCCACGCTCTCCGTATGCTTTCCGCCGCCAGAACGGACTGTCCCGTGTCGCCATAAATACGCCCCAGGAAAGCGTGCCCCATGGCGAATCCCTGATCGATGGCGATGGCGCGCTGCAAAAGGGAAACGGCTCCAGCGGTGTTCTCCGACAGGCCGAGATTCCACGCAGCGCTGTACAGCTTCCAGGCTTCCAGGGAGGGCGTCGTGGCCTCCACCAGCGGCGTCGCATGTTCTTTGACTGTAATCAGAGATTCGCCCGATTTCTTTCTGAAGTTGCTGGCCAACTGGTTGAGGGCGCTCAGCACGTCATCCTTCTTCGGGACCTGAACCAATTCGTTGTCAAGGACCTCGCCATCGCTGCAATGCACGGCTCTCAGATCCAGCACGAACTTGTTCCCGAGTGTGGAAACAGATCCTTCCACTACGGCTGCGCTGAAGGTGCGCTGGCAGACCTCGCGCGCCAGGTCGCCGGTCACTCGAGTGTTTGCGGGTCGGTCCATCATTTCAAGCGTCCCTTGTATTCGCTGATCCGGCACAAGACTCAGGAAAGGCGACTGGCCGAGTTCCACAGCAAGTCCCTCGCGCAACGTCTCGTCGAAATCAGAATCACCTGTTTTGTTGACGAAGTCGGCGAGAACGATTGTGTCCTTGTCGGTCAGCTTCGGCTTGTCGGGTCCGGATTTTCCGCGTCTGAATACGCGGCCATATGTCAGCCAGGCGCCGAAAATCAACACGACTGCCACGCCCGCAGCCAACCACGTGGTTTGGCGCCGCCTGGCCGAGTCGGGTCGTTGCGGTGCAAGTGAATGCAGTCCCACGGAGCCGGACCCGCGCTTCAACTGCTCCAGATCCGTCAGGACTTCCGATGCGTGCTGATAACGGAAATTGCGGTCCTTCTCCAGGCATTTGCCGATAATGCGCTCGAGTTCGGGCGGAAGCGTGGCGTTCAGCTGTGCCGGAGGCGTCGGCGGCCGGTTCAGGACGGAATCGAAGACGCTGCCGTTTGTTTCGCCCGGGAAAGGCAGGGCGCCCGTTGCCATCTCATAGAGCACAACGCCGAACGAAAACAGATCCGTGCGTGGGTCCAGCGGTTCGCCGCGAATCTGCTCTGGCGACATATGCGACACGGTTCCCACCACGAGACCGGTGGCCGTGAGATCCTCTCCCGGAAGGGTGAGTAGGGTTGGTGCGTCGCTGTTCGGCGGCGAGTCGGTCCACTGTATTTTGGCCAGACCGAAATCGAGAATCTTGGCATGTCCGCGCGAGGTCACAAACAAGTTTGCAGGCTTGATATCGCGATGGGTCATCCCCGCGGAGTGAGCCGCTTCAAGACCCTCGGCGATTTCGATCGCCAGTGAAAGCAACGAATCGAGCGGCAGCGGATGGGATTGCCCGGGTGCAGGGTGGATGCGATGCTTGAGCGTCGACCCGTCAAGACACTCCATCGCAATAAACGGGCGGTCCAGATGGCGTTCAATTTCGTAGATTGTACAGATGTTGGGATGGTTCAGGGACGAAGCGGCTCGCGCTTCACGGCGGAATCTCTCAACGGCATTCGGATCGGCGGCGAGCCGTTCGGGAAGGAATTTGAGTGCAACGGAGCGGCCCAATTCAATGTCTTCGGCCTTGTAGACGATGCCCATGCCACCGCCGCCGAGCTTTCCACTGATCCGGTAGTGTGAGACGATGTTGCCGAACGGAGTCACTTCCCGTGATTCGGCCTCTTCGCGAGGCGCAGTCAGAGCTGCCACTTCAGAAGGCAGCCGATCGAGAAATCCTTCAGCTTTTAGCTGGAGTGTCAGGAGGGATCGCGCTTCACGCTCGAGGGCTTCATCTCCGGTACACGCTTCCCGCAGAAAATCGTCCAGCCGGTCTGTGGGCAGTTCCAACGCAGCATGCAACACGCTGTCCAGTTGCTTCCAGCGTTCCGGATTCAAGAGCCACCCCCGAGTTCGCGATACAACCAGACTTTCGCGATACTCCAGTCGCGCCTCACCGTGGCAGGCGACACCTTCAGCACTTCCGCGGTTTCTTCCACGCTGAGCCCGCCGAAAAAGCGCATCTCGATGATCCGCGCTTTTCGTGGATCGAGACGGGCGAGGGCATTCATGGCATCGTCCAGAGCCACCAGGTCTGACGTTCGATCCGCGCTGATCACAGCAGTCTCATCGAGAGAAATGTGCGGTACGTTAGCCCCTCGCTTGACATTGTGGCTTCTCGCGTTGTCTATCAGAATGCGACGCATCGCCATGGCCGCAGCCGCGAAAAAATGCGCGCGGTCCTGCCACCGCATTCGTTTGTAGTCCACCA
The DNA here is from genome assembly GCA_036500405.1 of Bryobacteraceae bacterium. Lineage (GTDB taxonomy): Bacteria > Acidobacteriota > Terriglobia > Bryobacterales > Bryobacteraceae > BOG-234. Next base: position 23,659 of record DASYCD010000449.1, on the reverse strand, counting down.
GACGCATGTAAGCTTCGTTCACTAACGCGGTGGTCTGGAGCGACTGGCCGGGCCGCTCACGTTTCATGTAGCGATGAGCCAGACGACGCAGTTCGTCATAAGCGATGGTGGCAAGGCCGTCGAATGCGTCCCGGTCCCCGGCGCTCCACGCCCGGAGAAGTTCAGTTATATCGCAACTATCTGCTTCGACACACATCGTCGCCCCCCCGACTTATTATTGCTGGACTTTCATCCACGCGCATGGGTAGTCCGAAACTCGGCGTTCGCGTTAGCAAATTCCAGACGATTCTCCGCCTTTAGAGGTTAGAGGGAAACATATGAAATCAACTCTCGGATACACCGTCGTTCTCACCGCCATGGCAGCAGTTGCTGCCGCGCAGCCGGTCTCGCCACGCACCTTTCGTTATCCAGGGCAACATCACTCTGGCGGTCAATCCGAACATCGAAACGAGCGTCTGTTGACATACGTAATCACAGGCGCTTCTCAATTTGGAGCGGTCGATTTGAAGAGCGGAACATTCATCGAAATCGGGCCCGCTCTGCCGCCTGATGTTGGGGGAGGTCTGGTTGCGGGTCCGGGATCTTCGCTTTTGTCGCTCGCGTTCTCGGGCAATCTGGTCGCCATCCATCCTGCGAAGGGCGCCGTTTCCGTCGTCGGCGCCACAGGGCTGGCGGATTGTACGACCCCGATCTACCTCGCGAATTGCCCCAACGGCCTGGGAAGTCTTGACGATGCGCTTTTCGCGACGGATCTGGCGAACAACCTGTATTCTGTCAATCCGAAAACGGGGAAACTGAAACTGATCGGACCGACCGGCATACCCGCTGTTCCGTTCGTTCCGCTGAGCATGAATTCCGATGGATCGGTCAATGTTTATGACGAGAGCTTATTCAGCAGTCACGGCAAGCTTTACGCCAACTTTGCTACCGCCGAGCTCACTGACATGGGTCCGAGCGTAAAAATCGCCCCGGGTCTTTACGAGATCAACCCGAGGACCGGACGCGCAAGATTTATCACGTCCCTCACCACCGGCGATGGGGAACCTGCGATCGGTTTAACAAGCATTGTCGAGGTTGAAGGAACTGTTTATGGATTTCGAGCCGCGACGAATGAAGTGGTGACTCTCGACCTCAGAACAGGCAAAACCAGTACCGTGAGTGATCTTAGCCTGCCGGAGGGGACACCAGTTGCGGGAGCAACGCCGGTAAATCCTTCTGAAGGTCATCGTTGATGGTTCATTGGATGGCGGGCGCTTGTGGCGAAGCCGCCGCGGCGCCCGCCGTGAACCAGGAAGCTTGCATGACATCCGGAACTCGCCGGCCTCCTGTTCGGCAGTCAGCCTCGCCCCCTGCTCCCGCCTGCTCTCCGCCATGCGCCCAATATATGCCTTCGACCTTGCTGCCTGAACGATCCGTTCACCAGCTGCTTACGAAGATCAGAAAAAATGGTTAGGCCAAAAGAATCAAAGAATCGGCCCTGATCGAACTCATAACGCAAAGGTCGTAGGTTCAAAATCCTCCCCCCGCAACCAACTCTTTCAATCGTTCACAGGTACGAGCCTGCCAGGACCAGCTTCCGAAAACTCAAATGAAATGTAGTTGCCGACATTGTACTCGCCGGTTGGTCGAAATTCGATCGAAAGTAGCTGGCGATATCATCGGGGTTTGGACCTCATGCTTCGTACCGGATCCTTCGTAGCCCTCGATCGTTCGACAAGCGCCGTCCGTCGATCTGCCGGCCGGTGCAACTCTTCTACTTCGCCTCACCGGAAAGAATGTAGTCGGATGTGTCGATGCGGATGACCGTCTCCTTTTTGGGAACGGAGATCAGAGTGTGGGCGGCATAAAAAGGACCGTCCTTCAAAACGGAATACTCTACGGAAAGTTGTACCGGCTTGCCATCCAGTTCGGCTCGAATTTCAATCGACACCGGCCGGTGATTGACTACGCTCCAGACCAAGGTGAAGGAGTCGGAAGGTTTCGCTACGCCGGTCGCAACTACCTTGATGTCCGCGTCCGGGCCGGGAGCCGTTCGAGAGATAGTGGCCTTCTCCAGCATGCTGCGCATCGCCTCCGAACCGGGTGACAGATAGCTGTGCAGGAGGCTCTCGATCCGCTCCCGATCCTCTTTCATCTCTTCCTTCTTCTTTGCAATCTTCTTTTCGACGATCTTTCCGCGCAGTCCTCCGCGTCCGGACTGCGCCAGGGGCGGCGGCGCTTCGATGGGCGTCGTCTCCATCTTCCCGTCGACGTAACGCACCAGATCCACTCGTGTTCCCAGGGATCTGTCTTTCACCGTAATCTCAGTTCGCCGCTTATAGCTGTAACGTTGGAGCGCCTCGGCATTCTGCTTCATGCTATGTCCGATGCCGGCGCCGTCTGGTGTCTGTGCCGCAACCATGGCTGCGGCAGCGAGCAGGATCGCAATGTTCCGTTTCATGTGTAATTCCCTTTATTTGATTCGTGTCGCCAGAAACCGCACCATCGCGTTCCGTTCTTCCGGTTCCAGCGCGCCATTATGATTCGTATCGAAGCGCGGGGTCATCGCACGCAGCAACTCCATGACACGCGGAGTGACTCCGGCCGGCAGCCCGCCTTCGCTGAGAAATTGATCCAGGCGGCTTTGGATCAGCTCCCGTCGAAATCGCGGTGCATCTTCCGGATGCGGCAGCAGCACCTGCAAAAACACGAGAGCCATCTCGTCCGTCGTCTGCTCACCAAATGTGACGCGCTTCGGCGGATTCGACGGGTTGTGCGGATTCCCCGCCGAATTGTCGTAGACATATCGCATCTCGATCCGCGTCCCTTTGGGCAACCGAACAGGCTCGGCATACCGGTACTGGCCCTGCCAGTTGAAATCCCAGTCTTTGATCCGGATCAGTGGCTCGGTGCTTCCGTCGGGAAGCCGGGCGTCGACGTTCATTTCCCGGCATAGCAAGTGCGCATGCGGCGCAATGCCGATCAGGTCCACATCTTCCGGAACCAGAATCCAGTCCGTAACCTCCTGATGAGCGTTGCCGGGTTCGAGGTCGATCTGGCGCGTTCCCGCCAGCATGTTCGCAAAACCTTTCTGCGGCGGATCGCCGAAGGTCAGACCAATCGACGACTGATCCGACTCTGGCTTGCCGGAGGGATGGTAGTGAATCTGAACTATGAGGTCGCTCCCCTTCGTTACGGTTTGTGCGACCCCGTCGGGGAGACGTCTCGGACGTGCGCCCGGCGCCCAACCGCCCAGTCCGCCGGCAACATCGATACCAGGACTGCCGAAGCAGGAGTAGCCCGGTTCGGGACTCGCCGCATCGAGTTGCCGGCCCTCCCCCGTCGTGTCGAGAAAGAACAGAGCGTGATGCACGACGCGCGCGTTGCCCGGATGGAATTCCACGGTCTTGACGTAGCGATCCGCGGTGAAGTTCAGCCGGATGACGAAACACTGAAATACGTCGCGCCCATCAGCGGCAATCTGAAATGGCCGGGGGAGCGAAAACACTGTGTCGGGCCGGCCCGCCTGCCATCCGGATGAAAATTGCGGCGGCGATGGCTTCTGCCGCGGGTCGCCCTCAGGCGCTCCGCTCCGCGCCCATTCGCCGATGAGGGCAATCTGGGCGTCACTCAGGCGGCGCTCGCCCATGAAGTGTCCATATCCGGCTTCCGCTTTCCACGGAGGCATATAGCGTTTCGCGGTCACCGTAGCGATCAGGCTGGCGCGTCTGGAGGCGTCGCTGTAGCTGAGCAACGGAAATGGAGCCACCTGACCCGGCCGATGACACTCGGCGCAATTCTGAAACAAAATCGGTGCGATGTCCTTATTGAATGTAGGCGTCGCGCCGAACGCGCTGCCGGCCAAAATCGAGCCGGCGATTGCGGTGAAAACGAATTTCATTGGATGCTCATTTCTGTGGGAGTCGCGTGATCGCGCAGCCTATGGAACGGGTGAATCTCACGCGCGGCTGATGCCCGGCTAAAACCGCGTCGAGGGCGTCGCGCAGATCGTGAACCGTGGCCTCCGGCCGCTGGGAGCCGAAATCTTCAACCCGGTTATCGATTCGTCCGCGATACAGTACTTCGCCGCCAGGAGAAAGAATGACGGCCTGCGGCGTAACGGTAGCGCCTGCCAGCCTCACGAGAACCTGGCTGGAATCCAAAAGGAGCGGAAAGACAAAGCGATAGTCGCGAGCGTACTCGGCGGTCACCGCGGCAGCCGCGCTGACATCGGCCTGCACGGCGTAAAAGCGAACGCCCCGGGGCGAATAAGTCTGCTCGATGCGATTCATTTCCGGGACGTAGCTGTTGCCGACCGGACAATCCTGCACGACAAAGAACAACACGATCGCTTTCCGGCCAGACCATTCCGCCGCGGTGTGAACGCCTCCGTGTACGTCGAGCAAACGGAATTGCAGCGGCGCGGCCGCGGCGAAAATTGCGAACCATGCGCTGAGCACGAAAGTCAGTAATATTTGAGCCATGATCTGTCCTCATGATGAGTGCGCCGCCGGCCCCGGGCCGTCCGGGTTTGTCGGCGGCGTGCAAAGAATTGTCGGCGCCCGATCAGCGGCGGTAGCGTGCCGGACGAGTGAACATCCGGGTATTGCCCTTTCGCCCCGTGACAGTGTTCGTCACCTGGCCGCCGCCGCGCGAAACCGTATCCGTCCGGGTTCCACCGTTCACGCCCGTGTAGGACTTCGTGTCCGAGTACGAACCGTTGCCCCAACTCCTGTTGTTCTGATAAGTGGAAGACTGCCCGTTGAACCCGGTAACCGTTGTCTGTCGTGAAGTACTCCCCGGCGTATGGGATGCGGTCGTGTTCAAGGTCGCCGTCTTGCCGTTCACTCCCGTAACTGTCGTGCCACGCGAGTAGTTGCCCGGAGTTTCTGTGACGGTCGTCGAGATTGATTGTGCCGAGGCTGTAAACGCCAGAGCCGCGCCGAGCGCGAATACCGCCGCCAGTTGTGTTAGTGGAAACATACGTTTTTGCATTGCAATGCTCCTTTTCTGAATGGGTCTTGCTGAGATCGCCAAAAGATGACGTTCTGCTCTGATTGACGAGGCGCGTTGTGCGCGGACTGAAGAGATATGTCGTGAAGTTGTCGGGATTTGTCATGCGACAAATCTTTACTGCGCCGCGACATATCCTGTACGGCCAGACAGCGCACACGCCGCATCATGGGGTCGGCTCGGCGCTACGCCGCCCACTTTATTTCTTAAGGAGAAAATGGATGCGGGTACGCTCGCTTTTACTGACAATGACAGCGATCGGCGCTTACGCCGGTCTGCTCAACGCACAGAATATCCCTAAACCGGTCATCGAATTCGTTCGGAGTGAGGCAAGCTTCATCCGCGGCCAAAGCGATGGCGGGGTTGACAGATTTCTCGGGATTCCCTATGCCGCCCCTCCGGCCGGCGAGTTGCGCTGGAAAGCTCCGGCGCCCCCTGCGCGATGGAGGGGCATCCGCGACGCGACCGCGCCAGGCGGTGAGTGCACGCAACTGGTCAACACGAAAGATGGACAGGTAGTAGAGGGCGGTGAGGACTGCCTCTATCTAAATGTCTACCGTCCCGCCCACGCACGCCCAAAACAACTGATTCCGGTCTTTGTCTTCGTCCACGGTGGCCTGAACCACAGGGGTTCGGGAGCTGATTACGACCCGAGCGAAATGGTCGCGAAGGCCGGCATCATCGTGGTCACCATAAATTATCGGCTGAATGTGTTTGGTTTTCTGGCTCTGCCTTCTCTCGATGCCGAGACCGGCAATCCGTCATCGGGCAACTTTGGACTGCTGGATCAGCAGGCGGCCCTGCGGTGGGTTCAGACGAACATTTTCGGTTTCGGCGGAGATCCGACGAACGTGACGCTCGGCGGCGAGTCCTCCGGAGCAATCGACACCTGCGCCAACCTGACGTCACCCCGGGCGGCAGGCTTGTTCAACAAAGTGATCATGGAGAGCACGTATTGTCCGGCCGCTCCGCACGAAGAGGCTCTTGCGATCAGCGCTCCCGTTGCAGTTACCGCCGGATGCCCGGACACACAAACCGCGGCGTCCTGCCTGCGCGCCAAACCCGCGGAGGACGTGCTCAAGGCGGCAATACCGCTGAATCCGATCGTGGGCGGCGACACCGCCATACCAGGAAAGGGCAACGGCTTTAATGCCAGTCCGAATTATGGCAATGCCGTGCTGCCGCTCAAACCCGCGGACGTTCTGCTATCTGGTAAGTGGAACTGGTCCACCATACTGATGGGATCCAACCACGACGAAGCGGCCCTCTTCGTGACGCCGGCACTCATCGGCAAGGTGCCATTTCCCATCACGCCCGCCCGGTACCAGGCGATCCTTGACGCGCAGTTCGGCTCCTTCGCGTCGGCAGTATCGAATGCATACGATCTCGCTCAATATAAGAGTTCGTTCATCGCTTACGCCGATGAGGTAACGGACGATTCACCCTTCGGATGCCCCGTTACGCCCCTCTCTCAAACCCTTTCTGCTTCGGCTCAGATCTGGCGGTATGAATTCGACGATGCGGGAGCGCCCATCCCGGGCGGAAAGACCATTGGAATACCCGCTGCGCTATCGCTCGGAGCCTATCACGGGAGCGAAGTGCAGTACCTCTTCAAAATGACGAAGCTGCCGGGCCCCCAAACGCCTCCCCAGCAGCAGCTATCGGAGCAGATGATTCAGTATTGGGGCAACTTCGTAAAAACCGGCAACCCGAACGGACAGGACCTGACAGAGTGGCCGCACTACGACGCCTACAATCATCAGATCCTTTCTCTGCGGCCGGGTGGAAACGCTGTCATCGACAACTTCGACACCGACCACCACTGTGTCTTCTGGGCAACCGCCCCTGGGCCGCCGTTTAAGTAGGTCGCCGGGGCCGGGAGCGCGAGGTGCAGCCGCATGTCGCGTTCCCGGACAGGGTCTTTAGTTGGGAGGATCGGTCAGCGGCAGGGTCACGCGCAACTCCAGACCACCTGCCTCCCGATTCAACGCCTGGAGGGAACCCTGGTGGAGTCGTACAATCTGATGGCTGATTGCGAGACCAAGGCCCGCGCCGCCAGTTCCTCGATCACGGGCGTCATCGATGCGGTAGAAGGGCTCGAAAATATGCGCCAGAGCCTGAGGTGGCGCGCCCGGTCCATGGTCCTGCACGATGATCGTCGCCATCGGTTCCTCGTTGACCCTGACCAACCGGATCAGGACGTCCGTATTGGGTGGGGTATATTTCACGGCATTCCGCACCACGTTTTCCACCGCGCTGCGAATGAGATCGCGCGAACCGGCCATGAAGCACGTGGGGCATTCCAGCAGTTGGACACCGCGGTTCATACTGGCCGCTTCAAAATTGGCATCGGCGGAGATTTCAGTTACAAGTGCGCTCAGATCGAGCATTTCCATCGGTGGCGGCTTCGCCACGCTTTCGAGACGCGAGAGTGTCAATAGTTGGTCGATCAGCGTATTCAGGCGCTCGACTTCGCGCTCCATACGCGCCAGAGGTGCAGTAGCATCGCCGCCCTTGCGTTGTCGCACGAGCCCGAGCGCAAGACTGAGACGAGTGATGGGCGACCGCAGTTCATGCGAGACGTCGGCGATAAGCCGCTGCTGCGCGTTCATCAGGGATTCGATCCGCTCGGCCATCCGGTTGAAATCCCCCGCCAGCGCGCCGATTTCGTCTTGCCGCCGCAGCACGTTCGGATGGGTGATGCGCGCGCCGAGTTCGCCGCGGGAGAATCTGAAGGCCACGCGACGGAGATGAACCACGGGCGCCGTAACGTAACGGGCGAGCAGGTAACAGAGCACCGCACCGGTAAGGATAAGTGAAAAAATAAACCATCGCGACCAGAACCCGGTTGCGCCCCTGGGCGGAATCGTTACGACGAAAGCGTATAACCCGCCAACGCTGCCGTGAAGCCGGATTCCGGCGAATCGTCCACGAACACGAATAACGAGTTGACCAGCGGGGTTCGCGGCCAAATCGTCCGGCGGGCTCGGGCTGGATGGACGCCGCGCAAGCGCGTGGCTGGATGAATCGAACAGACCTGCTTTAAGCCCTGTGTCCTGCTCTAAAGCCGCCAGATATTTTGCGAGTGGGGATGGGCCGCCGCGTTCGTAGGTTTCTACGGCCACCCGGGCGGCCGAAACGATCGCACCTTTCCCCACGCGGGGCCAGGTGAACGGAAGTTGATCCGGGTTCGCAAGTTCGTATCCGACCACAGTCACGCAGGTGACAAGCGTAGTAGCGGCGCAAAACCACAGAAACATCTTCAGGAACAGACTTTTCATGCGTCCTGCGGATGCGATTCCGGAGCTGCGTAAATGTATCCCGCATTTCGCACCGCCCGGATCCGGTCTCCCCCTCCGGGCTGCGGGCCGAGCTTTTTCCGGAGGCTGCTGACGTGATTGTCGATACTCCGGTCAAATACTGAATATTCCCTGTCGAGCACGTCCCGGAACAGTTCCTCCCGCTTGATCACAGTTCCAGTCGAGCGCAGGAACGTGCGCAGTAGATCGAATTCCGCCGCCGTCAGTTCCACAATCGATCCGCCGCGCCGTACGGTGCGGGCGCGGCTGTCCAGAACCACATCGGCGATCGTCAGAACCTCACCGGTACCGCCCGTCTGCAAGGCGGCCGGCGCGGTGCGGCGCAGAATTGCGCGCACCCGTGCGATTAGCTCCTGGGGATCAAACGGCTTCGGCAGGTAATCGTCGGCGCCGGCGTGAAGGCCGACGACGCGGTCCACAGCATCCCCGCGAGCCGTCAGCATCAGGACAGGCACCTGCGACTCCAGCCGCAGGCGACGCAACACTTCAAATCCGTTAATGCGGGGCAACATCACGTCCAGGACGACGAGCCCACAGTCGCCGTGAAGAGCCCTTTTGAGTCCGGAATCGCCGTCGTGACGGACTTCGACCACGAAGCCTTCCGGCTCCAGATACTCGTCCAGCATTTCAGTCATCTCGACGTCGTCATCGATGACAAGGACGGTTGCACGATCGGCTGCATTCATCGCATCACTGGGCTTTCGGACAGATGCCGGAGTTCTGCTTTGATGTTCGCATCCGAAGACTTCGACCGCAACCGGCTGGTTAACTACCGCCAAACGCCACCCGTGAAGATCCAGGCACGCCGGAAGGGCACATAATCCCAGCGCCGCGCGACGCAAACCGCAGCCGGGCAGGGCGACGGCCCGGAACCCATCTGGGGTTGGTCCAGCTCTACGGCAGGCAGCGAACGTAGTTAGCACGCCGGCCGATGCAAGTCTTCTGCTTCGCTTCCCGGAAATAATGGCCGGTGATTGACAATGCTCCAGACCAAAGGGAAAGAGCCGGTAGCCTTCACGAGGCCCTCGCTACTACCTGCGTGCGGGCCGGGAGCAGGTCAGGGAGATGGTGGCCTTCTCCAGCATGGCGCGGATCGCAGCAATCCCGGTTCGCCATTTATAACTGTAACGTTTGAGTGCCTCGGCAGTCCGCTTCATGCTCTTGCCGATGCCAGCGCCGTCTGGTGTTTGTGCCGCGGCCATGGCCGCGCTTCCGGTTCCAGCGCGCCGTTATGATTCGTATCGAGGCGTGTGGGGTCATCGCACGCAGCAACTTTCTCACACGGGGAGCGAATCCGTCCGCCCGCGGTAAGGCAAACTCAGAGCCGCTGTTTTATGCAATTCACTGCCTAATGAATCGTCGAGTCAACATTGCCATTCTGCAATTGCCACAATGACGCGTAGAGGCCACCTTTGCGAACCAAATCGTCGTGAGTGCCGCGCTCACAGATGCGTCCGCTTTCGAGGACGATGATTTCATCCGCGCGCCGCACCGTAGACAGCCGGTGCGCGACCACGATCAGCGTCCTGCCCTCGGCCGAGGTGCGAATGGAGCGCTGCACGATGCCTTCCGTTTCGTAGTCGAGCTGAGAAGTGGCTTCGTCGAGGGCCAGTACCGGAGCGTTCTTCAGCAGAGCCCGGGCAATGGCGATTCGCTGCCGCTGTCCGCCCGACAGGCGTTGGCCTCGTTCGCCCACGTTCGATTGGTCGCCGGCAGGCAGACTCGAGAGGAAGGCGCCGGCGCCCGAGTTTTCGAGCGCATGGGCAAATTCGTCTTCGCTGGCGTCGGGTTTGCCATACATCACGTTGTCCCTGACTGTGCCCTCAAAGAGGTAAACGTCCTGAGCAACAACTCCTATCGCGCTTCGCAAATCGTGGAGGTCAAGCTGCCGAATGTCCTCACCATTGACCAGAACGCGGCCGTCAACCGCTTCATAATGGCGAAGCAGCAGGCGCAAAAGCGTACTCTTGCCCGAGCCCGTCGGCCCCACGATCGCAAGCATTTGCCCTGGCTTCACAGTGAAGGAGACATCCGCCAATACGCGGGCGCCCGGTTCGTACTCGAAGCCAACGGAATCGAAAGTGATCTCGCAACTTCGCGAGGCGCCGGACAACCGGACGGGACCGCTGACAATCCGGGGCGACGAATCCATGGTTGCCAGAATATTTTCGGAAGCGCCGGTCGCGGCGTGATACTGCCGGGCAACGCTCTGCAACCGGGCCAGTGAACTCATCAAATTCGGGAACCAATATAAGACGTGAAGGGTCCGGTTTGGCAACACCTCGCCACTCAACACGAGGGAACCCGCAAAGCCAATGGCTATCGAAAAACCCATCCCGAAGATTCCCTGCACCGTCTGGTACTGGATCGATGACGCCGATTCAGCGCTGACAGCTGTCTCATCGACATTTTTTCCAGCTGCCGCCAGACGCCTGGCTTCCCGATTCTCCGCCGTAAAGTTCTTGATGTCGATGATTCCCGCGAGGCTGTTTCCGAGGTGCTGACTGTAGCTCGCCGCGCTCGCGCTCGCAAGGGCGGTGCGCTTGCTGACCAGGGGCCCAATCGCCCGCGCGGCGAGCAGCACCAAAGGTATCGGGAGCAGCGAAAGACCGAACAGGCTGGGGGCAATCCACAGCAGCATCCCTCCTGCCCAGGTAATGCTGATGACTGCTTCGACGAGATCGTCTCCAACCGTTTCCACAAAGCGCCCGATCTTTGCTACGTCTCCTACCACCAAATTCATTAGACGGCCGGTGCCCTGCCGATCGAAAAACACAACATCCTGATGCTGCAAATGCCGGAGCAGCGGCTCTCGAATGCTCTCCTCCACGTTGCGGGCGAGTCTCGACCATACGACGGTTCGGAAATGATCGAGGACGCTCTGGACGGCTACCATTACCGCCAGCCATCCGGTCATCACCCCGATACCCGGTCCCGCGACCACCGCCACTCCCACTCCACTCAGAGCGGCGTTGATTGTCGAGATCAAAGTGACGCGTCGAGCCACGGCAACGACCTGGCTCGCGATCGAAAGAGCAGCAGCCAGTCCCACCTGGCGGGCCGGTACCGGAGATGCCTTGAGGATTCGCACCAGCGCGTTGCCCCCGGCCTCCGGAGGCTCCGCCACACCGCGAGCGACAATAATGACGAGATGTTTCCGCAGGAGCGACCGGCAGCGAATCTGGCTGCCAGGCGTGAAGCGTATCAGGACTCTGCCCGTCAGGGGATTGACTTTGACGACCAGCACTCCGTCTTCGGCAGCCAGCGCCTGTTCGAGTGCAAGGGCGATACCCCGTTTGCCGGATAGCCCCTCAATATCCCATCGTTCCCGGCCCGGGACCGCGGATCGCAATTGCAATTTTGGCGTGGGCGACATCAGGAGGCAACGGACCCCGGCTCAGGTTGCCGGAAAATTCGGCAGGCGGGTGAATCTATCACGTTCGATTCGGAAATAGCCGGTCGCAACGTAATTTGGGAGGAAATTGATACGAGAGGTAAAAGAAAGTCTGGGATGTTCAATTGAAAACGCTCTGATTCAGCTTTCGTGCAGCCACGCCCCGCATGCCCCGAAACACCAAAGGCGGTCCAGCCTCTTTAGAGGAGTTGGAACGGTCGCGTTCGCCGGCCGCTCCCTCAAAACATTCCTCACGTTTCGCTCTGAACAATTCCGCAACCGGCCGGATGTTCAGAGGCGAGAACGTGAGACACAGGATGCCGGCAGACAGCTATTTGCTGGAAAAATGAGCGAACAGATTCTTGCCGCTGACAGAAAGCGAAAACGAATCCGCTGCGAAATACGCCCACCCGATGGGTCCAAGCACGGCGCGGGCCACGTAGGCGCCTGCAAGGTGCGTGGCGCCGCCCTTGATGTTGCCGTCCAGAAGCAAACTGGCGCCGGGAATCACACAAGCCTCGCCGGCGGCCTTCACTGCATTCAGGACTGGCGTCCCGTTGTGGGTTTCGGTTTGCATTTCTTCTTCTCCTTCGATGCTATCAATCACGTCTACTATATGCTTGCGTGAGGCCGGGGCCGTTTTGGCTCTGGAATTCCGACCGGGTGTCGACTTTTTCGTCAAACGCGGTTACCGCCCTTTCAGCTCAGTGGCCATCCTGCCTGGCACCCTTCGGAAGTTAACACATATTCCGTCGCGCGCACAAGAGATTATTTCAGTTTTGCGACGAACCGCAAATATTGCGGGCGATATTTAATCGGAATATTATCCAAAGCACGTTAACTATTTCGGAAAATATCCGCGAAATGTAGAGCGCCAGAGAAGTATGCTCAAAGGGAACCAGCTGTAGCAGTATCGCGGCGAGCGACATGACCATCATTTTGATCGGCCCCATGAAGGTTGGAAAAAGCACAGTGGCCAGGCTGCTCGCGGAAAGACTTGGGCTGCCGCGGCGCGCATTGGACAAGAATCGCTGGAAGTATTTCGGGGAAATCGGTTACGACGAGGAGCAGTTTCGTCGTCTGGCGAAGGGCGAAGGCATCGCCGCCGCCGTAAGCTACTGGAAGCCTTTCGAAGTTCACGCCGTGGAACGGCACCTCGCCGAAGCGCAGGATTGTGTTGCCGACTTCGGCGCGGGCTACACCGTGCAGCAGGATCCTGCCCTGCACGAACGTGTCGCGCGCGCGCTGGCGGCCTGTCCGCACGTCGTGCTGCTTTTGCCCAGCGCGGACGTGGAGGATGCGATCCAATGTCTCGCCGATCGTGTGGCGGAGGAATTGCGTCCCCTGAACGCGCATTACATCAGACACCCGGCCAATCGAGCCTTGGCAAAGTCGGTCGTCTACACTTCCGGAAAATCACCGGAAGAGACGTGCGAAGAGGTGCTGTGTGCGTTGGGGCTCAATGCGCAGGCATCAGGTGCCCGCTAGTCTCAGCCATTTACCGGAATCGGCCGCAGGCGGCCCGATCCTTCGAGCGTTTCGAGCGTAACCTCGGCCGTCAGCCGTACAGGGCGATAGTTGAGCGTCAGGTCACCGGCGATCTGTACTTTCCCGCTCTGCTTTGCGATATCCGCGCCCGCGGTATTGCTTGCGGCGCGATCGAGCTTAACGCCGAGTTCAGTCCCACCCCTCGTATCCGTGAACTTGAGGTTGACATAGCCGGCGTTGAAGCGATCGAGGAACTGCCCGACCGAATCCGCCCTGACCTGCACGGGATGATCCCCTTCGCAAAGGAAATCGACGATGTTGTCCCGCGGATCGGTGGCCGGGGGAGCGCTTGAGACTGAGTCCGGAGTTTCCCCGCCGCCTGCAGTTTCCATCTGCTTCCGCAGGCTCAGAGGCCGCATGTCCGTCCACACTTCTTCGATGTATGCAAGGCAATCTGCCTTTGGACCCGTCTTACCCGCATCGCGCCAACCCAGTGGGAATTCCCGGTCGGCGGGCCAGATCGAATACTGTTCCTCGTGGTTTACTACAACTCGATAGATGGTGCCGTCTTCGACGCTCTGTTCGGCCATTGTTATGCGACTCCCTGTGAACGTGCCTTGATTTTGTCCACGTATGATTTGTCCACTAGATGATTGCATCTGGACAAAAAAACATCCTAGCATTATCTTAAAATCACCTGGATTTGTACCGGGAAGGCGCGGCCCGATCGGCGCGCGGCGGATGTGTGCGTCTTGCTATGCCTCTCACCAGTACGGTATGATCCCTCTAAACAGCGGCTCCGGACTCAGGCCGAAGAGCGCATTGCGGAAATTCAAGCAAAAAATGATAAAGAAAAACTACATGTTGGGCCTGGCATCAGGCGTTGTTTTGGCCGCGAGCTGGAAGTTTCTCGTAAAAGAAGGCGTCAAGGTCGGAGTGAAGGTCGGACGCGGGATCAAGAAAGTTTCGGCCGAAACACTCGAAGATATCGAAGACGCAAGCGCTGAGGCGATGCAGGACCTCGAAGAAGAAGAAAACGCTGCCAGAGAGAGCGAACGCCAGGGCACCGGACGCCGCCGCAAACGGCAAGCCTCAACCGTTTAACTCACACTCAGCAGAAGTCCCTCAAATCGCGCAGTGACTGGCGGATCTTTCCGCAGGTACCGATGATTTTCGCCGTCACGCGCCCCCACGCCCTCAATACTCCGTACCACTTTCACGCGACCGATCCGAATTCCGGTCACGCTTGCACGCTTTGAGCGCGCCGCGCTGGATTTGCTGAATTAACGTGTTAACTGACGTTATTGTCGATGTGTGCGATTTTCGACGGATCTAAATTAAGCGATTAATCAATATCTATTCACGCCCACGCACTATTACAATTACAAGTCTTTTCGTGTAATATAAACGTCGTATTGTTGACATCTTATTCGGGTAACTGCGAGTTGTCGGGCACGGAGGCTCCGGCTCTGCACCAGGCGACGAGTTTGTCGAGCGTCATTGATGTGCTGCGGAAGCGGGTGCGCGAACAAGGCGCCGAGCGCGCGTACACGTTCCTTGTCGATGGCGAAAAAGAAGAGCTCCATTTAACCTGGCAAGCGCTGGATCGAAAGGCGCGCCTGATTGCCGGTCTTCTGCAAAAGCGAGGCGTGGTGAACGGGGATCGAGTGCTGCTGCTTTATCCCGCGGGCCTCGAATATGTCGCCGCTTTCTTCGGTTGCCTCTACGCGGGCGCCGTCGCGGTTCCGGCCTATCCTCCCCGCCGTAACTCCGCGCTCGATCGCATCGAGAAGATAGTCGTGGATTCGGGCGCGGGCGTGGCCCTGACCACCGGAAAAATCTCGTCGCAGGTCGAAAAGCGCATGGGCGGGGATGCCTGGCTCAATTGCGTCAGCTGGGTTGCCACCGACGGTGATGTTGGGCAGGAAGCGCCCGGCGAATGGGAAGGGCCGGCGATCAGCGGTGACATGCTGGCTCTCCTGCAGTACACATCGGGGTCGACCGCGGCGCCGAAGGGTGTCATGGTCAGCCATCGCAACCTGCTGCTGACGCTCGAAGATATGGATCGGGGCTGGCAGCACGACGCGCACAGCGTCCTGGTAACCTGGCTTCCGATGTTTCACGATATGGGGCTCATTTACGGGATTCTCGAGCCCCTTCACAAAGGCATCCACTGCGTGATGATGGCGCCGGCCGCATTTCTGCAGCGGCCCGTGCGCTGGCTCCAGGCGATCTCGCGCTTTCGGGCCACTCACAGCGGCGGCCCCAATTTCGCTTATGAGCTCTGCGTCAGCAAAATCCCCGCATCAGAACGTGGAGCCCTCGATCTCAGCAGCTGGCGGATGGCGTTGAATGCGGCTGAGCCGGTGCGGGCCGATACGCTCCGCCGCTTTGCCGGCGCCTTCGCGTCGAGCGGCTTCAACGCAGCAGCCTTTTCGCCAGGATACGGCCTCGCTGAATGTACCCTTAAGGCCACCGCCGTACGTACGGATGCCGCTCCGACCTTTCTGCGCATTCGCGGTGAGGCGCTCGATCGCGGCCGCGTCGAGATCGTGGTGGGCGCCGATGAGACGGCCCGAACGCTGATCGGTTGCGGACGATCGGAGATCGGCGCGCGCGTCGTAATCGCAGATCCGGAATCGCAGACCCCGCGTGCGTCCGGCGAGGTGGGCGAGATCTGGCTCTCGGGACCGGCCGTTGCACAGGGCTATTGGCAACGTCCCGAGGCAACGCAGGAAGTCTTTCGCGCCCACCTCGCCGATTCAGGCGAAGGCCCGTTCCTGCGGACCGGGGATACGGGTTTCCTGCATGCCGGTGAGCTGTTCATCACCGGCCGGCTGAAAGACCTGATCATCATTCGCGGTGTCAACCACCACCCGCAGGACATCGAGCTGACGGTGCAGCGGAGCCATGCGGCCCTGACGCCGGATTGCGCCGCGGCGTTTTCCGTGGAAGTGGACGGCGAGGAACGGCTGGTGGTGGTGCAGGAAGTGGAGCGCACCTCCCGTCGCAGTCTTGACACTACTGCAGTCCTCGACACAATCCGGCAGGCCATTGCGGAACAGCACGAACTGCAGGCGCATGGCGTGGTTCTGATCCGGCCTGCGACATTACCGAAGACTTCAAGTGGCAAAATCCGCAGGCAAACGTGCCGGGCACGGTATCTGACCGGCGGCCTCGATGTGATCGCCGAATGGCGCGAAGGCGTCGTGACAGCGCCGGCGCAAGCCGCTGCCTCAGCGGAAACGATTTCGTCTCCCGAGTACCGGCCAACAATGAGCGCAATTCAGGCCTGGCTGGTCAGTGATCTCGCGCAGCGGCTCAAGGTGGCGTCTGAAGAGATCGATATACGGGAGCCTTTCTCGCGATACGGACTCGATTCGATCGGCGCCGTGGGCCTCTCGGGCGATCTCGAGAGGTGGCTGGGGCGGCGGCTCGATCCGACCCTCGCCTGGGATTACCCTTCCGTGGAGGCTCTTGCCGCACATCTGGCCGGGGCCGCCAATCCTGATCGGACGTTCGGCGGTAACGGCCCCGGCGCCGATGCGATTGCGGTTGTTGGGCTCGGCTGCCGTTTTCCGAAAGCGGAAAATCCAGCGGCATTCTGGTCCCTGCTTCACCACGGCGTCGATGCGATTTCCGAGACGCCGCGCACGCGGTGGAATGGAGACGGCCCGCGATGGGGCGGCTTTCTCGACCAGATCGACGGTTTCGATCCCCAGTTCTTCGGGATCTCCGCGCGCGAGGCCGAGCAGGTGGATCCACAGCAACGGCTCCTCCTCGAAGTCTGCTGGGAAGCGCTTGAGCACTCAGGCCACTCCGCCGAAATGGTGAAGGGGTCGCGTACCGGAGTCTTTGTCGGCATCAGCAGCAACGAGTACAGCGGGATCGCCCACACCGCGGGACTCGATCCCTACTCCACCACTGGAAACGCGGCGAGCATCGCTGCCAACCGCATCTCGTATCAATTCGATCTGCGCGGGCCGAGCTGGGCGGTTGATACGGCCTGCTCATCATCGCTGGTGGCGGTGCATCAGGCAGTGAGGAGTCTTCGCAGTGGCGAGTGCGACCTTGCGCTCGCGGGCGGCGTCAGCCTCATCCTGACGCCCACGTGGACGGTTGCATTTCAGAAGGCCGGAATGCTCGCGCCGGACGGGCGATGCAAGACATTCGACTCCCGGGCCGATGGATATGTGCGCGGTGAAGGCTGTGGCGTGGTCGTCGTGAAGCGCCTTGCCAACGCGCTCGCGGATGGCGACACGATCCATGCCGTGATTCGCGGCAGTTGCGTCAATCAGGACGGGCGCAGCAACGGTCTTACGGCGCCGAGTGGTCCGTCGCAGCAGGCGGTAATCCGTGGAGCGCTGGACGATGCGGGAATTACGCCGGACGAAATCACTTACCTCGAAGCTCATGGGACCGGCACCGCGCTGGGCGACCCGATCGAGCTGAATTCGCTGCGGGACGTACTGGCCGGGCGTTCGAATGAACAAACCTGCTGGGTGGGTTCGGTCAAGACAAACTTCGGTCACCTCGAAGCGGCAGCTGGAATCTGCAGCCTCATCAAGGTGGTCCTCGCGCTCGAGAACGAGGAGATTCCTCCGCACCTGCACCTGCGGCGCCTCAATCCACTGATCTCGTTCGAGGGTACTCCGCTCGCGATTCCCGATCGGCTGCAGCCATGGCGCCGCGGCGCCCGGCCCCGCTTCGCCGGAATCAGCTCGTTTGGCTTCGGGGGTACCAACGCACACATCGTTGTGGAGGAGCCGCCCGCCGTCTCAAACCGGGCAACGCCGGCAGCCAAGGAGCGGCCCCGGCACCTGCTCGCTCTATCGGCAAAAAGCGAAGCGTCTCTGCGCGATCTCGCTCGAAAATATGCTGAGCGGCTGGGTGGAGTGCTCTCGATGGCGCCCACCGCGGACGTTTGCTATTCCGCGAATACCGGCCGTTCCCATTTCCGCCACCGTTTGACCGTTAGCGCCGGCTCGACAGCCGCCATTGCCGAACAGCTTAACGCTTTCGCGGGGTCATTGCAGCCGAAAACGGCGGCCTGCGACAGCTCCAAAGTCGCATTTCTGTTTACCGGCCAGGGTTCCCAATATGTGGGGATGGGGCAACATCTCTATGAGACCCAACCGACCTTTCGCCGAATTCTCGACGAGTGCGACGAGATCCTGAACCCAATTCTTCGGCAGTCGCTGACTTCGATTCTTTATTCCGCGGGACGTGGTTCCGAGCGATTACTGGATGACGCGGCCAATATTCAGGCGGCATTATTCTCGGTCGAATACGCGCTGTGCGGTCTCTGGCGCGCCTGGGGAGTTGAGCCTGCCGCCGTCCTGGGGCACAGCCTCGGAGAGTACGCCGCCGCGTGCGCCGCGGGCTGCTTCAGCCTCGAAGATGGGCTCCGGCTCGTCGCGGAACGCGGCCGCCTGATGCAAGCGCTCGTATCCGCGGAGAACGGGGGCGGCGCCATGGCCGCCGTTTTTGCCGATCCCGCGCGTGTGGCGGCTTTCCTGGCTCCATATGCCAAAGAGGTCGATATCGCCGCGCTCAACGGCCCGGAGAATGTTGTCATCTCGGGAACCGTCGATGCGGTCGCGAAAGCCATCGCCGACATGGCAGCGGCGGGAGTGCACACCGAACCTCTCCCGGTGGCGCAGGCATTTCATGCCCCGCCGGTTGAGCCGATACTGGATGAATTTGAAAAGGCGGCGGGCCGTATTCAGTACGCGCCGCCGCGATTGCCGCTGGTTTCGAATCTTACAGGCCGAATGCTGCCAGCTGGAACAATGCCCGACCCGTCTTATTGGCGGCGCCATGCGCGGGGGACAGTGCGCTTCCACGACGGCATCCAGACTTTACGGGCCGCGGGTTGCAATGTCTTCATCGAAATCGGACCGCAACCTACTTTGTCGGGGCTGGGCAAGCGTTGCGGCGGCGCCGGCGAAGCGATCTGGCTTCCGTCGCTTGCGCGCGGCAAGAACGACTGGGACACCCTGCTCGGCAGCGTGTCCGCCGCATACAACTTCGGCATTGACATCGACTGGGCCGGATTCGACCGCGACTACCCCCGTCAGCGGCTGGCTGTCCCGACATATGCATTCCAGCGCAAGCGCTATTGGGTGGGAGGCGAACTCACGGAACAGAAACCTTTGTCCCCGGTAAAGGCTCCCGGGGGGCGACGCGATTCGATTGCCGGCGAGCTGCGATCGATGGTAGCGGAGATGCTGCACGCGCCCCTTGCGGAAATCGACGCCACCACCCGATTCCTCGACATGGGCGCGGATTCCATCGTCTTTGTCGATGCCGTGCGGCGCATTCACCAGCAATATGGCGTCAGGATTCCAATCCGCAGCTTCTTTGAAAACCTCACCAACATCGAGTTGCTGGCGGCCTATCTGGATGAACACGCCACGGTCGCTCTGGTTGCAGTTGCGGCGCCGGCGACTGAAGCTCCTTCCCCTGCGATTTCAGCTCTCGTAAACACAACCGCGACACCGCGCGCGAGCGGCGGCACCATGGTCGAACAGATCGTGATGCGGCAGTTGCAATTGATGGGGGAGCAGATGAAACTGCTGCGAGGCGAAGAGTACGCCCCGGTACCGGCGCCCGCGCCATTGCAGGTTGCCGCCGCGCCGGCGCCAGCGCCATTTCTTGCCCACGAAACCGATGAGGGCAGGGAGTTGACGCCCAGGCAGCAGCGTTACCTCGACGAATTTGCCGCTCGCTACGGGAAGCGGACACGTTTGTCGAAGCAGCGCGCACAGTCGTCGAGGGGCGTGCTGGCGGATCTGCGATCGGTTATGGCGTTGCGTCCTGAAATCAAGGAACTGTCGTATCCCATCGTCGCGGAACGTTCCGCCGGCGCGCATTTTTGGGATGTCGACGGCAACAGCTACGTCGACCTTGCAATGGGTTTCGGGGTCAACCTTTTCGGGCATCGTGAGCCGTTCGTCGAACGGGCGATCGAAGAACAGCTGAAGCGAGGCATTCACGTCGGCCCGCAATCGGATCTCGCAGGGGAGGTGGCCGGGCTGATCGGAGAACTCACGGGGATGCCGCGAGTCACCTTCTGCAATTCGGGCACTGAAGCTGTGATGACCGCGCTTCGCCTGGTTCGCGCGGCAAGCGGCCGCACGATGGTAGTGACATTCTCGGGGTCGTATCACGGACATTCCGATGGCACGCTGGCGCTCGGCCGGCGCCAGGGCAGCGTGTGGCGCTCCGTCCCGATGGCGCCGGGAATACCTCAATACGTCGCGGACGACGTGCTTGTCCTTCCGTACGGCGAGCAGAGTTCCCTCGACTTGATCGCCGAACGCGCCTCCGAACTGGCGGCGGTGCTGGTCGAGCCGGTCCAGAGCCGGTCTCCGGGGCTGCAGCCCCGTGCGTTTCTTGAGCGGCTGCGTGAGATCACGCGCACGGCCGGCGTCGCCCTCGTGTTCGACGAAGTCATTACCGGTTTCCGCATCCATCCGGGCGGCGCCCAGGCGTGGTTCGGCATCCAGGCGGATCTCGCGACATATGGAAAGATACTCGGCGGCGGCATGCCCATCGGGGTGGTCGCGGGCGCCGCAACTTATCTGGACCGCATCGACGGAGGCGCATGGACTTATGGCGATCGTTCCCAGCCTCAGGTGACGAAGACGTTCGTCGCGGGCACCTTCTGCAAGCACCCGTTGGCGATGGCCTCGGCGCTTGCGGTTCTCAGGCATCTGAAGGATAAAGGGCCGCGCCTGCAGCAGGAATTGAACGATCGCACCGCGCGGCTGGCAGCAGCACTGAATGACGTCTTCGCTGACAACGGCGTGCCGGTCGCAACCCAGCATTTCGGGTCACTCTTCCGCCTCGCCCTCGCCGGAAACACGAGCTACGCCTACCAGCCTCTCGAGATGGATGTGCTCTATCACCATCTGATCGGGAAGGGCGTTTACATCTGGGAAGGGCGGACCTGCTTCCTCTCGACCGCGCATTCGGACCAGGACGTCGAAACCATCGTTTCAGCCGTCAGAAGCAGCGTTGAAGAGATGCGCGCCGGCGGATTCTGGAACGAGACCACGCGCCCCCCTGCCGCGCCCAACCCGCGACGCGCGGCATTCTCGCTGCCGCTGACCGAGGCGCAGAAGCAGCTCTGGGCGCTCGCCAAAATGGACGACGCGGGATCGCTCGCCTACACTCTCCCCGTTGCTTTGGAATTACGCGGCCCTCTGCGTCCGGAGCTTTTGGCGCGGGCCATCCAGAGCGTTGTCGACCGTCACGATTCGCTGCGAGCCCGTATCGGCCGCGAAGGCGATGTCATTGAAGTATTGCCGGAAGTGACGGTACCGTGTCCGCTGATCGATTTGACGGACCAGCCCCCGCAGAAGCGCGAGGCCGCATTGGCTGCGTGGCTTTCGGAGCAAAGCAGGCGGCCCTTCGATCTGGAAAGCGCGCCGCTGGTCCGGGTCCACCTGCTGCGGCTCGGGGAGCAACGGCACGTGCTGGCGCTGGCGGCCCACCACATCGTTGTCGATGGTTGGTCCGTCGGCGTTCTTCTCACCGAGATCGGCGAACTCTACGCTGCCGCTTGCCAGGGTGGCGAAACACCGCCGCATCCCGAATGCCAGTTCGGTGACTTCTACCGTTGGCAGGAAGCGCAGCGCGGCACCCCGGAACTGGCGGCACAGGAAACATATTGGCTCGCGAAGTTCGAGGGCCAGACACCGGTGCTGGATCTGCCGACGGACCGGCCCCGCCCCTCGCTCAGGACTTACGGCGGACATCGAGAGACGCTGCGGCTCGACGCGAACCTCACCGGGAGACTGCGCACGCTCAGCCGCGAGCAGGGATCAACCTTATTCATGACCCTGCTTTCGGCCTACACCCTCCTGCTTCACCGGCTCAGCAGCCAGGACGAGCTGGTGGTCGGGGTGCCGGTCGCGGGGCGCGGACTGGAAGGCAGCGAACGGCTGGTTGGTTACTGTGCGCATGTCCTGCCTCTCCGCAGCCGCCTCGTGGGGCAACCCGCGTGGACGGACTTTCTCGGCACACTCAAAAGCGAGATCCTGTCCGACTACGAGCGACAGGATTATCCCTTTGCCCGGTTGATCGAGAAGTTACATGCCCGCGACGGCTCCAGCCGTTCGCCGCTGGTGACGGCTCTCTTCAACCTGGATCGGCCCGTGGCGGTCGACGGCATGCCGGACCTCGAAGTGGAATGGCTGCCGCAGCCGATCAGCTACACGGCTTTCGACCTCAATTTGAACGTGACCGATGCCGGCGGAGGCCTGGTTGTCGACCTCGACGGAAATACGGATCTGTGGGAGCCGGCAACGATCCGGCGGCTGATTTCACAGTTCCACACGCTGTTGCAGGCGATCGTGGCGGACCCCCGGCAGCCCGCAAGAGCCATTTCCCTGCTGAGTCCGGCCGATCAAAAGCTGATCCTTGCGGATTGGAACGCCACAGGCGCCGATTACGCGCGCGACCGCGGCATCCATCAACTCTTCGAAGCACAGGTGGAACGGACTCCGGATGCCATTGCGCTCGTCTCCGCGGACGGGCAACTGACTTACCGTGAGCTGAACGCTTCCGCGAATCGCCTCGCCCACCACCTGCGCAGGTTGGGCGCAGGCCCGGAGGTCAGAGTCGGAATTTGCCTCGATCGCTCGCCTGCGCTCGTGGCAGGCTTGCTGGCAATCCTCAAGGCTGGCGCCGCCTACGTGCCGCTCGATCCTTCCTATCCTCGCGAGCGCCTGACCTACATCGTCGAGCATGCACAGGTGCAGATCCTCGTCACCGAAACGTCAGCCGGAATGGCGCTCCCGGCGCCGGAGCTGGTCTATATAGATACCGATGCTCAGCAGATCGCCCGCGAGAGCGCGGAGAATCCGCGAAGCGGCGTGGTCGGCTCTAATATCGCTTATGTCATTTACACCTCCGGCTCGACTGGCAAGCCCAAAGGGGTGATGATCGAGCACCGCCCGGTGATCAACTTTCTCGCTTCTGCGCGGGAGTTAACCGGTTTTGCGCCCGCTTGTTCGATGCTGGCGATGACGTCGGTTTCGTTCGATACGGCCGTACTCGAGCTCTATCTGCCGCTGGCTTACGGCGGGCGTGTCGTGCTGGCTCGTTCGCATGAGGCGCGCGACGGCAAAGAACTGGGCCGCATCATCCGTGAATCGCAGGTGGCTATGATGCAGGCCACGCCGTCGACGTACCGTCTGCTGACGGAAGAAGATCCAGGGTCACTCGCCCATACCGATGTTCTCAGCGGCGGCGATGCCCTGCCGGCCGATCTCGAGCGAGCTCTGGTCTCGTGCAGCAAAGGTCTGCAGAACCTTTACGGCCCCACGGAAACCACGGTCTATTCCTCGTTTCACGATCTGCGCAATGGCACGGCGCCCGAGCCCGGCCGCAACGGCTATGTACCGCTGGGACGGCCGATCGCCAACACGCAGCTCTACATCTTTGACAAGGAAGC
>DASYCD010000448.1:0-5589 GCA_036500405.1 Bryobacteraceae bacterium | reverse complement strand
TTGGCGATTCAGAATTTTAGCGCCAGGTGGGACTCGAACCCACGACCTTGATTTTCGCTAGAAACACGCTCTATCCGCTGAGCTACTGGCGCGTACCGATCATAACACTTTCTTGCCGCGCCCCTGACGTTTCACCTCCAGCTTAGAAAGCGTCCTCTTCTGAGGCCGCCTCCTTCCCGGTCAGTTCGGCATACGTCAGACGCTTACCGACTACCTTCCGGCAAAGATAGGAAAACCGCTGGGCATCCGTCATGGGTCCGCGATTATTGAAGCGAAAAGCCTGCTCGTCAACGTAGCGGAACAGGTGGAACGGTTCCACGGAAACGTACGTGCCGCCAATGCCTCGCTTCAGGAGCGACCAGAAATTCTCGATCCCGTTGGTGTGGACGTTGCCGTCCACGTAACGTTCCAGGTGGTTCACCATTTCGTGCGCGTATTCATCGCCGCGCCACCATTCGGTCTGGTGCTCATCTGTGTGGAGGTTCGCGCCCTGCATGACATTCTCCCGAATGAACGGAGCAATCGTTTTCTTCCGTCGATCCGAACCCACTGCGGTACGAACCTTGCCGCCGCGCTCTAACGCGCCGATCACGACCGCTTTGCCGATGCCGCCAGTCTTGAGATCGCCAGCTCGTTTCAGGGCATCGCGCTTGCCTTTGTGCATATTGCGCGACTTGCCGCCAATGAAGGTTTCATCAACCTGAACAGGTGCGCCATTGCCGCCGAGCTTGCCGCCGTGCGATTCATCCTGCATTACCTGGCGAATACGTTGCAACATGAACCACGCGGACTTCTGTGTAACGTGAACGTCTCGCGCGATCTCATAGGACGAAACGCCGTTCTTACAATTGCCAATGAGCCACATCGTCATCAGCCACTTATCTAAACCGAGTGGGGAGTCTTCGAAGATCGTACCGGTTTTCAGGCTGAACTGCCGCTTGCTGTGCTTGTACCGGCACTGCCAACGGCTCTGAGTCTTCAGGAAACCGATGCCCTCTTTATTACCACACGTCGGGCATTCAACGCCGTTCGGCCAGCGCCGCGCCACCAGGTAATCACGGCAATTATCGGGATTCGAGAAGTAGACAATCGCCTCTTGAAGGGTGGTCGGTTCCATGAGTTAATTATGCCGTACGGCGATATATTAGTCAAGTATGTTTTTACCCTAATTAGCCGCAGGACGTTCCACATGATCCACCACCATCACTTCCATCGGAATTTTTCGCGCCTGGAGTTTCAGACCGAGTTGCTCTTCCAGTCCGTTCAACACCATGCCGGCCACATCCGGCTCCTGCCCCGGCGCGAGATTGGGCGGCAGATACTGCATGAGATCGAATTTGAAATCGTACTGGCCTTCGAGGCCGGTCGCATCCTGCACCGGTCTCCCCATCGGCCCCGAAAGGAAATCCGCCAGCATCTTCATCGTGGCGAATTGCGCGACGAGCGTTCCCTTCCCGTTCATGGAGGGACGCCCCTCCCCCATGGAATGTTGAAACTTCGGCCCGCTCTTTCCCTGGAGCAGCGCGTACGAGGTAATATCACGCGTCTCCCGGTGCGACTGCAGATGGAACCGTTCCGTCAACAGTCCCTGAAGCATCTGCTTCATCTGCTGCTGGCTCGTAAACGGCGCTCCGGCTTTAGCAACAACGTCAAAGCGCTCGCCATCGAGCACGTTTGATCCGGCTATCTGACTATCCTGGAGATCGTACGCGAGCTTCAACGCGATGCGAAGCGTCACGTTCGACATCGTGATGGTGTCGGCTGTCGCGCCAATCCGGTTGCCCCCTGTGCCCGACTCGCTCGGCTTGACCGTCGCCGCATCGAATGACTGGCCGTACGCAAGCGTCGCGCTCACCACTGCGGCTGCCATAGCCGCACGAAGTCTCATCATCGCGTGGAGAAACGAAACCGCTAGTGCAAAAGTTCGTCGAATTGCCGCCGCAGTTCAGAAACTTCCTCGCGCAGCTTCGCCACCTCGGCCTCCAGCGCCGCAACACGATCCGCCGATCCGCCGCCCGTTTCGAAGCCGCCGCCCGCAGCCGGCCCGGAAAATTCTACCGGCCCACCCAGCATTTGCGCCCAACGAGGCTCTTTCATTCCCGGCCCCGCCGCTAGTTTCTGAGTCAGCGCGCCATCCTCCCGCGCCGCCATTTTCCCCAGCACAGTCTCCACTTCTTCCAGATCGGCGAAATCGTACACTCGCTCCGTCCGGCCCTTGATCTCCCCAAGCGTCTGCGGCCCGCGCAGCAGCAACACGCACAGGATCGCCGATTCACGCCGTCCGAGGTTTAGCTTTTCCGTATATCGCTGCGCATACTTCGAAACCCGCCCGCCGCCGATGATCTCCGCCGCCATCCCTTTCGCCTTCAAACCATCGAGCGCGAACCGCACATCGTCCTCGCCGTAGCTCACCACCGGCCAGCGATTCGACTTCTGGTTGCAAGCCGCCAGCAGGCTGTTCAGCGTGAGCGGATAATACTCCGGAGTAGTAGCCTCTTTTTCGAGTAAGGCTCCCAAAACACGTGCTTCTTCGCTTGTTAAAACGCTCATAGGTCGGGTGTTAACGTTTGAGCCGATATCCAACGTGAATATTGGCTGTCGCGCCGTTTCTCTCTAGCATAAGAAATGGTATGACTATCGTCCTCGCAGTGGCGCTCGCCATCGCGCTCATCGTGATTGCGCGCCTCGTCTCCGCCCATCGCGCATCCCTCGAACACCAGCGCCAGACGGATCCGCTCACCGGACTCCCCAATCGCGCGGGCTTTGAGGCAATTGTGGAAGACCGCGTCGCAAGCGACATCCCCTTCAGTATCGTCTGGCTGGATCTCGATGGCTTCCGGCGCGTGAATGAAGTCCACGGCCACGCAAGCGGCGATCTGCTTCTGGCGCAGGTGGGACCGCGCATCCAGCGCTGCGTGCGTTCGGGCGATTCGGTGGCGCGCTTCGGCGGAGCCCAGTTTCTGGTCCTCCTTCTGGGCCACGAATCCGCTCCCGGCATCACTTCGCGCATTCTGAACAGCGTCACGGCCAGCGCGGGAATCAGCCGCTACCCCAATGACGGCGAAACGGCAGCCGAATTGCTCCTTCTCGCAGAAACAGCCATGCTCAAGGCCAAATCGAAAACGCCCGGGCAAATGGTGTTCTACGAACGCTCTATGTCATCCGGTGATTTTGGCGGGCCCGAAGCCGCCGCTCTGATTCGCTCCTCCATTGCCAACGACCGCCTGCGCCTCGCCTATCAGCCGATTGTCGATGCCGAAGGTGAAATTGTCCGGATGGAAGCGCTGGTTCGAATCGACGATCCGATTCTCGGCCGTGTCGCGCCCGTCGAATTCATCGGCGTTGCCGAACAGACCGGCATGATTCATGACGTAGGCGCCTGGATTCTGCGCGAAGCCTGCCGCCAGTTGCGTGAATGGGAAGATCACGGCCTGCACACCCGCATCACCCTCAACGTTTCGCCGCGCCAGATGAACGAAGGTAATTTCGCGGCGGAACTCCTGAAGGAGCTCGCCGATTGGAACCTGCAGCCGTCATCGGTCACGATCCATATCACCGGCGCCGCGCATCCCAGTCAGCAAACCCACCACCTGCGCACCGAAGGTATTCGCATCTCGTCATTGCAGATCAGCCGTGAGGATACGCTGTTCGACGAGATTCGCATCAGCGAACCGTTCTATCCGCCGGATAACCGCCCGGAACTTACCGTGATTGCCCGTGGCATCGAACGCGTCGAGCAACTCGATCGCGCCCGTACCGCTGGTTGCCATTTGTTCCAGGGCTATCAAATTGCGCCGCCGCTCGAACCGCGCGACGCTACCGAGATCCTGCGAGCCGGTCTACTCGCCGGCGCCGATCATCGGCGGTAGAACCCGCTCCGCCAGCGCGAACTTCAGCTCGTCCACACCCTTACCGGTGGCGCTCGAAATCTCGAAGAACGGCAGTCCGCGCTTCTTTGCCAGCCGCTTCAGCGAAGCTACTTTCTTTGGATCCTGCGAAGCGTCCATCTTGCTCGCCACCACCAGCATCGGCTTTTCGAGCATCGCCGGACTGAAGCTTTCGAGTT
Organism: Bryobacteraceae bacterium; assembly: GCA_036500405.1. Taxonomy (GTDB): domain Bacteria; phylum Acidobacteriota; class Terriglobia; order Bryobacterales; family Bryobacteraceae; genus BOG-234. The sequence continues at coordinate 1,523 of DASYCD010000448.1, read as the reverse complement.
CCGCCATCAGCGTTTCGAAATCGCGCTTCGGATCGCGGCCGGTTTCCGACATGTCGACCAAATGCGCCAGCACCTTCGTCCGCTCCACATGCTTCAGGAACTGGATGCCGAGCCCCCGGCCTTCGTGCGCGCCTTCAATCAATCCCGGTATATCGGCGACAACGTAGCTGCGGTCGTCCGGCAATTGAACCACGCCAAGGTTGGGTTCGAGGGTAGTAAAGGGATAATCGGCGATCTTCGGTCTGGCGGCGCTGATGCGCGAGATCAGCGTGGATTTGCCCGCGTTCGGATAACCCAACAGGCCCACATCAGCCAGTAGCTTCAATCTTAGCTGTAAAACCCTGAATTCACCGGGTTTGCCAGGCTCGTGCTCGGTAGGCGCCTGATGGGTCGAAGACGTAAACCGGGCGTTGCCCCGCCCGCCGCGGCCACCCTTCGCCGCAAGCCAGCTCTGCTGGTCCTCCGAGAAATCGAAAAGCTGCTCGCCGGTTTCGGCGTCATAGACGACCGTCCCCACCGGAACCTGAACCGTGATGCTGGTTCCCTCGTGTCCGGTCCGATTGCTGCCTTCCCCGTGCCGGCCGCGCTGCGCCGTATATTCCGGGTTGTAGCGGAAGTGGATCAGCGTATTGCGGTGGATGGTGGAAACCATCGTGATGTCTCCGCCGCGGCCGCCATCGCCGCCGCTGGGACCGCCGCGCGGAACATACTTCTCCCGCCGGAACGCCAGGCAGCCGTTGCCCCCGTCCCCTGCTTTCACCGTAATTTTGGCTTCATCGACCAGCATCTGTTTTCAACTTTAGAGCATAAAAAAGGCCGCCGTGCTGCCCGTGGCAGACTGGCGGCCTTGCTTTTCTGAAATCGGTGGCTTACTCAGCCGCGACGATGTTGACGAACTTGCCCATCCGCCCGCGATCGCGGAACTGCACCGTGCCGGTGACGGTCGCGAAGAGCGTGTCATCCGAGCCCCGGCCCACATTGACGCCAGGCTTAAACGGTGTCCCGCGCTGCCGCACGATGATGGAACCACCGGGAACAAGCTGACCGCCAAAAGCCTTAACGCCAAGCCGCTGGGCGTTCGAATCACGCCCGTTTTTGGAACTGCCTAATCCTTTTTTATGTGCCATGGAAAAACTCTCCGCTTATGCAACGATGTCGCGGATCCGAACCTCCGTGTAATCCTGCCGGTGGCCCTGCGTGCGCTTATACTGCTTCTTGCGCTTGAACTTGAAGACCAGAATCTTGTCGGTTTTGTCGTGCGCGGAAACAGTGGCATTAACGCGAGCCGAAGCCGCCCCGTCGCCGCTTACGAGAGCGCCGGAATCCGGAAACACAGCCAAAACCTTGCCGAGAGCGATTTCCGCGCCGGCTTCGGCATCTAATTTGGGAACGCGGAGGACATCGCCCGGAGCGACGCGGAACTGCTTTCCGCCGGTTTCAATAATTGCATTCATTGGAGTCTCTTGAACCTCAGTGGAATGCTCAGGCGCACACTACCCCGCCCGGGCACGAACCAGAATTTT
>DASYCD010000447.1:0-7218 GCA_036500405.1 Bryobacteraceae bacterium | reverse complement strand
CACAGGCGCCTGATCCGGCAGCGCGAGCATGACGGACGCCTCAGCGTGGCGCCCTCTTCCGGCGTGCGCTTCGTCGAAGAGAACCAACGCGTAGTGGACAAGCTTCTGCCTCTGCTCCCCGCCGTCATTCGCGCGCACGCGTCGCGATACTTCTGGTGGCGGCAGAACGTTTTCGATACGAATTATTTTTTCCACTGCCTGCGGAAAGGCCGGGTCGCCGAGTGCGGAAGACTTGCGCGCGTGATGGGCGGGCGGCGGCTCATTCCGGGAATCGCCGCCTGGCTGGTTACGGTGAATAACCGCGTTTACCGGCCAACGCCGATCTTCGTTCCCGAATAGCGCTGATCAAAGTCGAGTCCCGCCGCCATGCCGGCGATCCAGCACAGAAGCATGCCGGTCGCCGGGACATAAGTGATCAGATCGACCGCGCTGTGCAGCATTCCCGCCAGCAGCGCGACGGCGCAGGCGATCGCGAAGCCTCGGCGTTCCAGCGGCGCCGGCCGCGACACGCCGCGCAACCCGGCGCGAATGACCATGACGCACACGATGGCGGCGAAAATGAACGGAACCATGCCGCCTTCCGCCAGAAACTGCAGGTAATCGTTGTGCGCGTAATCGAGCGTACGGATCACGGCAGTTTGTCGAAACGGCGTGACAGCGGAACCGAACGCGCCGAATCCGCAGCCGGTGAACGGATAGGCGACGACGACGCGCAGTGTTTCCTTCCAGAACAGCATCCGGTCGCCGCCGGACAAAGACCCAACGCGATCCAGCAATGCGCCCGAGGCAAGGAATACCGCCGCGGCGACGGCGACGGCGAGACTGCCACCCAGCGCGAAAGCGCGCCGGAAGCCACGCATCCGGATGGTCCCGTGAATCCACGCCAGGAGCAGGAGCGAAAACATCGCGATGACGAAACCCGCGCGTGAAAGCGTCATGGCGATCGCCGCGAGCAGCAACGCGGCCACGGCTGCCCCCACGCAGGCCGATACCGCGCGAATCCCTCTCGGCGCAAAAATGAACACCGCGCCCGCGGCGAATGGCAGACACATTTCGAGCAGAGCGCTGTAGTGATCGCGATTCACAAACGTGCCGGAAACGATGACGTTCGAACCAGCCGCATTCTGTATCAGGCCGATAATCGCCTCGGCCGACGCGATCGCAAGCGGCGGCAGCGCGATCAGCCACGGACGTGCCGGAAGCCGCCACATCAGATCGCGCGCGATCAGGAATGCAGCGCCGAATGAGAGATATCGGATTGCATACTGCAGGCTCGCAGCGGGCTGGATGCTCAGCGACAGAGCGCCCGGCATAGGACCGAAGCGCAACAGCGGCTTCGCCAGCGCGATGCGCTCGGGCGAGAGAACGGACACCAACGACGCCGGTAACGGAATCGTCTGCAGAAAAGCCCACAGCGGTATCGCAAAGATCGAAGCGTAAAGCAGCGGACTGGCCGGCGCAGGAATGCCGTCGCGACCCAGATAGCCGATAGCGAGCAGAACACCCAACGCGATCGCGCAGAAATTCCAGTCGGAAGCCGCCACGCCTCCATACCGCAACGCCGCGTACCCCAGAACCAACCCGGCGCCTATGAGGAGAAACGCAGCTCTCATGAAGCGCAAACGGAATCGGCGTGCGCCGCGGCTTCAAGTACTCCGAGAAAGACTGGCAGCACGGCGCTCTGCGAATATCTGCGCGCCACCGCCTGTTCAGCGGCAACCGGCGCCGCGGACGGCGCATCGGCCGCACGAGTGATTTCTTCGGTGACGCGGTCCACATCGCCATGGGACGCGCGCATCATCCAGGGAGGATCGAGAGCCAGATCCATAATGTGACTGCGTTCCGGCCCGAGATAGAGGAAAGGAATGCCGAGCGCAAGCACGTTGTAAACCTTCGAAGGATGCACCACGCCCGCATAGGCATCGCCCAATACAACCGCGTGCAGGTCCGCCGCCGAGAGCGAAGCCGAGAGCCGGTTGAGCGGCACATAAGGCAGACAAAGAATATTGCGGAGCCGATGGCCCTCCGCATAGGCCTTCACGCGCGGGAACTCGCTCCCGCCGCCGATAAAGCAGAACACCACCCGAGCATCGTTCTTCATCCGGCGGGCAGATTCAAGAAGCGTGTCCAGAGGATGGCAGGGGCTGTGATTGCCGGAGTACATCACGACGAATCGGCCTTCGAGACCGTGTTCGTGGCGGAATTCGTCACGGCCCCCCGGGTCGTAGCGAACATTATCGTCATGTGACCACGGCGGAATCACCGCGATTTTCTGGACCTCAACCTCATAAGCCTCCAGGCGCTCCGCCATGAAACGATCCATCACTACGCACCATCGCGCGGTGTGAAAACCGAAAGCCGCCATCCTGCGCAAAAAGCGGCAGGTGAGGGATTTCGGTTTCAGCCAGCCGGCAACCACGGCCTGATCCGGATTGAGATCGAGAATCCAGCAGATGAGCGAGCCGCCTTTGAGTTTCACCAGCGCTGCGGCGGCTGCCGAGAGGAGCGGAGGCGAAGTCATGGTGATCACGAGGTCGAACCGCGGCAGCAGCGCCACTCGCGCCACGCACGAAATCAGAAAACTCGCGAAGTCCACTGCGCGGCGCCAGCGCGCTCCCTTGCCCAAACCAGTGGAGGCCACACGGATGACATTCACGCCATTCCAGACTTCCCTCGGCTCGAAACGCGCTCGCGGACGATCGTATCCGCGGTTGCTCACCACGACTGTGACGTCGTGCCCCATCATCACGAGCGCTTTCGCGAGATCGGCCGCATGCTGGCCGCTCGATACGGTATCCGGCACGAATGCCTGGTTAAGCAGAAGGATTTTCACTCGGGTTTAGACACCATGTGGTTGCCCAGTACAAGTAAATCCATATCCGTTCGCAAAAAGCAAGAGAGGGCATCTGCGGGGTTTCTGACAATCGGCTCGTTTTCGTTGAACGACGTATTCACGAGCACCGGGATTCCCGTAATCGCCTCGAATTCCTTCAGCAGGCCCCAATAACGCGGATTGGCGCGCGGAGTGACGGTCTGGAGCCGGCCGGTGCCGGCTTCGTGTACCACTGCGGGGATCCGGCCGCGAACCTCATCGCGAAACGGATACGCCTGCACCATAAACGGCGAGGGCACGCCGATGGTGAAATATTGCGGCTGCGCTTCCGCCAGAATCGACGGGCAGAACGGTCGAAAGGCTTCGCGGCGTTTGATGCGGTGGTTCAGGATGTCTTTCATATCGACGCGGCGCGGGTCCGCCAGGATGCTGCGGTTACCCAAAGTGCGGGGGCCGAATTCCATGCGGCCCTGGAACCAGCCGGTGACGCTGCCCCGTGCGATCCGCGCCGCGGCCTCGCGGAGCAGATCGGCTTCGTTTTCGAATGATTCGAATGCGATTCCCGCCGCTTCGAGCGCGCTCCGGATCTCGCGATCGCTGAACTCCGGGCCGTAATAGGCGTGCGTCATCGCGGGGCCGCGCGGCTGGTCGAGAATCTGATGGGCTACATAGAGCGTGGACCCCATCGCAATCCCGGCGTCATTCGGCGCCGGCGGAATGTAGAGGTTTTCGAACGGCGTCTCGGCGAAGAGCTTTCCGTTCGCCGCGCAGTTCAGAGCGACGCCGCCCGCATAGGCGAGATTCTTCATTCCGGTCTCGCGGTGAACATGCCGGAGAAAGCCGAAACAAACCTCTTCGAAGACAACCTGTACAGACGCCGCGAGATCGGCGCCTGCTTCACCAACAGGGCCGAACTCCTCCGCCATGCGCTTCGAATACAGCGGTGCGATCGTGGGCGCGCCGTTGTCCCAAGACATTTCCGAACCGCCTGCGTGGTGGACGAAGTAATCCAGATTCAGCCGGATCTGATCGCCTTCCACGCGCACAATGTTGCGGATAGCGGGTGCGAATCGCGGCTCGCCGAATGCCGCGAGCCCCATCATTTTGTATTCGTCGCCGTAGTGCGGAAATCCCAGCAGCTGGGTGAACGCCGAGTAGAAGATACCCAGCGAATGCGGAAACCGCACGTTGCCGCGCACGTCGATGCGATTGCCCTGCCCCACGCCCCACATGGCGCTGCTGAAATCGCCGAAGCCGTCGATCGAAACGACGGCCGCCTCTTCAAATGGCGACGCGAAAAACGCCGACGCCAGATGCGCGCGATGGTGTTCGACGAAGTGCAGCCGCGCATGGCCGAGTCCCATCGTCTGCATTTACTGCGGCAGGCCTGTGACTGCGGAGCGATTCCGGTAGCGGCTCAGCGCCTGGCGGAACGCCGCCGGATGACTCGCGACATACGCAACCTTGCGGGCCAGATTGGCGCTGGTATCCCGGCCAATGGTGACGTGTTCGACCTCGCCGGGCACGACGCCCGCCAGACAGGCTTCGCACGCAAGCCCCGGAAAGCCGGCCCAGTGCTTGATCCGGTTCAGTCGTTCTTCTTCGATTGCAAACGCGAATTCGCCATCGCGCCATCGCGCCGCCGCCGAATCTCCATGAAATGCATTCAGCCCGAGGATATTCACTTTCGCAGCGATTCCTCCCACAGCATCGCGTCCACCAAAAAGCGGTACCAGAAGCCCTGCAGGCAGTGGAAGACGAACCCTTCTTTGCCGTCGAGAAATCCGAGGCGGAGGATGTAGCGATAGAAAAAGTACGCCGCGGGGCGCACGAACAATGACGCGCGCGCGTAGAGCCTGTCGCGCAGCCAACGCCGGCGCGCGATGGGCCCCTGGCCTAGGCGTGCGGCCACGCGTTCGCCTTCCGTTTGCGCGGCGCGCTGTTCCGTCGCCTCTGCGGCGGCCCATCGAAAATGCCTCTGGCTCCATGAAGAAAGGTCGCCCGCGGCGGTATCGATGAAATCGTGACGAAGCCGTCCCACCGTTCCTTTTACGATGAAATGCTGATCGTAGCGCCGGTCTTCACAGCGTCCCTTGCCGCGGCGGAACAAACGAAGCTGATAGTTCGGGTAGTGGCCGCCATGGCGGATCCAGCGTCCGCGAAAAACGGTGCGGCGGCGCAGCATGTAGCCGTCGATATCGGCCTGCGGCGACTGCAGCGTCGCCACGATCTCAGCGGTCAGTTCCGGGGTCAGGCGCTCATCGGCATCCAGATGGAGAATCCATTCGGTCGTCAGCGGCAGGTTTTCAAGAGCCCAATTGCGCTGCTGGCCATAAGTTTCGAAAGCGTGCTCCACAACCTGCGCCCCGGCGGCGCGCGCGATCGCTGACGTCGCATCGGTGGAACCGGAATCGACAACAAACACTTCGCACGCCAGGTCCGTCAGGCTGCGAAGGCAATCGGGCAGGCTGCGTTCTTCATTCAGCGCCAGAATAATCACCGACATCGCAGGGCTATCAGGCACCGGTGGCGCGACCCCGCACGATGGATTCATACGCCGAAATAAGCGACTCTGCTACCAGTTCCGGCGCGTAACGGAGGGCAAACTGGCGGGCGTTGTCGCTCATCTCTGCCAGTATCGCCGGACTCTGCGACAACCGGAGGATCGAGCCTGCCAGCGTTTCCTCATCGCATTCCGTCACTACACCAGCCTTCGCCTCCGCAACTGCGTCCGCAATGCCCACGTGCGGCGAGATCAGCACCGGCACTCCATGCGCCATCGCTTCCACCACCGCGACGCCAAAGTTTTCGGAATGCGACGGAAGCACAAACAGATGGGCCTGCGAAAACAGGAGGCGCTTCTGCTCCCCGTCGACGGCTCCGGTGAATCGAATTCCTTTCGACGCACTCTCACGCAGCGAGTCCACATAGTCCGGATCACCGCCGCCCGCGACGATCAAATGCAGATCGGCCGCGACTTTCACGCACCGGTCAAACGCCGCCAACAATTGTTCCAGGCCCTTCTTCCTGTCGAGACGCGACAGAAAGAGGATTGTAAACGGCGCCGCCGGCTCCGGTCGCGCGAGAGGACCGACCGGCGTCTCGACCGGATTCGGAATCGCAATCACACGCGCTTCAGGACAAACACGCAGGATTTCCTGCACCTCCATCTCACTCGTCGCCTGCACAGCCGCCGCGTCGCGCAGCAGCGGCTTTTCAATCCAGGCAAGCGACCATCGCTTCAGCAGCGGGCGCCGCGATTTCAGTCCCCACGCCGAGAGCGTTCCCAGCGGCCGGATCACATACGGCACACCCTGGCGCCGAGCCTGCCGCGCGGCGGCGACTGACGGAAAGCTGAACAGCGCATGAATATGGATCAGATCGTAATCCCGAACATGCTGCGCCAGCCATCGTGCGAGCGGCCGGGAGAACGAATAGAAACACGTCTCGCGCGGAAAGTAAAAAACGGAAGCGCCGCCTTCCGGAACCGCCACGCCATACGGAACGCGTAGCCGCGCAGCGGGACCGTCATCATCGGTGGCCGCCACGTGAACCGTAACCCCACGGTCCACCAACGGCGTCATCAACGAGCGCAGCACAATGCTCGGGCCACCGCGCGCCGGACTCATCGACGGAATCACATGCAGAACCTTCATGACAATACCGTCACCGCGCTCAGTAACCGGTCCCGAAAATGCGCCTCGGTGTAGCGCGATTCATACCGGGCTCTCGCCGCCAGCGACCACGTCTTCCACTCCGGCCCCGCGGTCAGCGACCGAATCAGCGCGGACGCCAGTTGCGCCAAATCAGAAGGATCCACGGCCAATCCAGCGTCACCCACAACCTCCCGCCCGGCATCCACATTGCTCACGATGCACGGTCGCCCCATCCGCATCGCCTCCAGATAGACCAGACCAAAACCTTCACCGCGGCTCGGCAGCGCCATCACGCGGCAGTCCGCGAGATAACGCTCCTTCTCTTCTTCACCCACCGCACCGAGGATCTCCACCCGCTCCGGCGCCCGAGCCAGCAATTCATCATGCATGTCGCAAGGGCCGATGATCCGCAACTGCGCCCCCGGAATTCGCTCCAGCACCCGCGGCCACGCCGCAATCACCGCGTCATGCCCCTTGTAGCCTTCGCTCCGCGCAATCCGGCCAATCATGAGCGCCGATGGAGGATCACCAGACGCCGGGGTCTCTCCGACGAAAGGCGCGCCCACACCCAGATGCACGGTTCGATGCGGGCGCCCGTCATCTCCGGATGAAATTCCAGAAAGCGCGCCCACGTGAAATCGGAGTTTGTCAAAAACAGATCGACATTCCGCAACAACCGCGCCGTCGCGAAAGACGGCCGCCGCCACGCCTCGATCCCGTGCAGAAACA
>DASYCD010000446.1:0-14553 GCA_036500405.1 Bryobacteraceae bacterium | reverse complement strand
GTTGAGCCCTCCGTCCTGATTGCCACGGTGAAAGCTTTCCTTCGCGCCCGCGAAGCGGAAGAGGCGCTGCGGCGCTCCAACAAAGAGCTCGAACAGTTCAGCTATCGCGTTGCGCACGATCTGACCGAGCCGCTCCGCACCATCATCACCCACACCCAGTTCATGGCCGCCGCGCGTCGCCAACAGTCGCCGCCGGAGACGACGGAAAGCATGCATTTCGTCGTGGATGCCGCCCGCAGGATGCAGGTGTTCATTGATGGACTGCTCGCGTACTCGCGCGTCACACACGATACGGAGAGCGAGCCGCGCGATGTCGATTCCGCGCAATTGCTCGCCGTGGCCCGCGCTGACTTATCCACGGCGATTCAGGAAAGCGGCGCCACGCTGACCAACGGAGATCTTCCCAGCATCAAGGTCGCGCCGGGTTTTGAACAGGTCTTCCAGAATTTGATCAGCAACGCGATCAAATACAGCAGGCACGGCGTTCCGCCCGAAATCATCGTCGACGCGCGCGCGGAGGGCGATGAGTGGATCTTCTCCATCCGCGACAACGGCATTGGCATCGAAACCCGCTATCAGGATTACGTCTTCCACCCCTTCCAGCGCCTGCACGGACGTGAAATCCCCGGCAGCGGCATCGGTCTTGCGACGGTCAAAAAAATCGTGGAAGCGAATGGCGGCTCTATCTGGCTGGAATCGGAACCCGGCAAAGGTTCCACGTTCTGGTTCCGGCTGCCGCGAGTCGGGCGTACCCCGCTTGTGAAAATCGCGGAAGAATCCTGACCGGATCATAGCTCTCCCGAGAGACGTAAGCACGACGCATACCGCGGCCGCGGATCGTTCTTTTGCTTTTTCTTTTTGGCCTTCACGGCCACAATTGCATTGGTGCGCTCGTTGCGCAGTTCAGGCCTGTTCGGCGAGCAGCACGCGCGTCTTTTCAAGGCCGCCGCTCCCCGCCGCCAGCAAGCACACCGCTGCCACAACGGGACAGATCCCGGCCACCAGAATGGCCGGACCGAACTGCTTTTCCGGACCGAGAATCCAGCCCGTGATCACCGGCGCCGCCGCGCCTGCCACCTGCGAAAGCGTATTCAGATAGCCCACGCTGCGTCCCGCGAGGTGTCGCGGAGAAACCTGCTGCACAAGCGCCCAGAAGCTCGCGTTCCCTGCGCCGGTAGCGCAGATCGAAAACGCCAGCACGGGCAGTACCCAGCCGCGCTCCGGCACTACCAGCAACAGAAGAACCGCGGCAGTCCCCAGATACCCAGCCGCGGCGAACATCACACGCGAACGAAATACGCCGATGCGTCCCGCCAGCCGGTCGGCCGCAAATCCAGCGATCACGTTCGTCCCGGCCATCGCAAACAGGCAGATGGAAACGGTCGTTCCCATCTGCAGCGTCGTGAAGCCCTTCGAGAGGACGAGATAACTCGGAACCCACGTAAGAACGAAATACCAGTAATAAGATGCCAGCAGGATACAAAGCGAAAGCGCCCAAAAAGATTTACCGCGCAGCAGCGCGCGCCAGTTCACTGGAGACGAAGCCTGTACCGCCTGCGCACGCGCGGGCTCGCGCGGCGCGGCGAACCACCAGAACGGCAGCCAGACGAGCGCGCCCACACCCGTGGCGGCAAACATCGCGCGCCATCCGAAGCGATCGAGCAATGCAGCTCCAACCAACGCCCCCAGCGCGGGACCGATGCTCTGCCCTCCGATATAAATCGCCGTCGGCAGCCCCTGATCCTTGCCCTCGAAATTGTTGCGTATAAAACTCAGGCTCGCGAGCGGCCCCACCGACTCCGCGAATCCCAGCACCATACGCAGCGCGATCACATCGCCGCTGCCGCGGCTGAGCGCAATCGAAGCTGACGCGACAGACCAGATGAGAAAGCCTGCGGCGTATGCGCGCCGGATGCCGAGGCGGTCCACCAGAAACCCACTCGGAATCTGAAACGCCCCGTATGTCCAGAAGAACGCTGAGAGCAGAACGCCCATCGTTGCCGGCGTGATGGCGAAATCGCGCATCATCGAAGGCGCGGCAATGCTGAGATTGCCGCGATCGATGTAGCTGATCACGATTCCGAAAAAGACCAGGGCGAGGACCTTCCAGCGCCGGTTCACGCACCCCGTCCGTAAACGAATTTTCCGTCTTTGATTACGCCGACAATCCCATCCGGCTCGCGGTCGGGATCGTCATAGGTCGAATGGCTTTGAATTGTCGCGGGATCGAAAATCGTCACGTCGGCAAAATATCCCTGCCGCAACGACCCACGATCCACCAGTCGAAGCCGTTCCGCAGGCTGCGCCGTGATCTTGTGGATCGCGCGCGGCAGATCCATCCAGCCGAGCTCTCGGCTCACGCGTCCCAGCAATTCGGGAAACGTGCCGTACAAACGCGGATGCGCTTTGCCATTCACATAGAACCCGTCGCTGATGACAGAACAAAGCGGATGCGTGATCAATTGCCGCAGATTCGCCTCGCTCTGATTGAACGAGATCACGTTGATCCCCGCCTCTTCCTCCACCAGAAGATCGAGCACCGTAACCGCAGGCTCGGTTCCACGCTCAGCAGCGACCTCTTCAATCGTCCGCCCCACCAGCTTCCCGCTCTGCGTCCCCGAAATCGTGATGTCGCTCCAGAGCTGCGGACGCGAATGCTCCGTCTCCTCCGCGATCCGCGGTCGCAGCGCGGGCTCCCGCAGCCGCTCGAGCAGCGCGTCCTTGCCACCCTCGAGCACCCACGCGGGCAGCCATTGCGTCAGCACCGTGCTGCCGCACTGATACGGATAAATATCGAACTCGACATCGATCCCCTCGGCGCGCGCTGCTTCAATCTCATCGAGCGCGCGCTGCTGCAGATCCCAGTTAACGCGGCCCGCGGCCTGCAAGTGCGAAATTTGCAACCGGCACCCGGTCGCACGCGCCAGATCGAGCTGTTCGCGGACCGCCTCCACAAGCCCCTCCGCATAGCTGCGCATATGCGTGGCGTAGAGTTTCCCGCTGCACGCCACAATTCGGCAAAGATGCTGAAGTTCAAAAGCCGTAGCGCTCGAACCCGGAGCATACATCAAGCCGGTGGAGAAACCCGCGCACCCGGCAGCAAGCGCCTCCTCGAGGAAACCGGACAGGACGCCAAGCTCGCCCGAAGAAAGCGAAGCCTGGGTATTCCCCGCAACGGCAATCCGAAGACTCCCGTGTCCGACGAGGGGAAACACATGCATCTTCGTACTGCGCGCTTCAACAGTCTTAAGATATTCGGAAGCAGTCCGCCATCCCCAACGATCCTTCCGCCCCAAAATTCCAGACGCAAACTCCCGCAGCGCACGCTCATCATCCACAAAAGGAAACGGCGAGAACCCGCAATTCCCGACGACCTCACTGGTCACACCCTGCCGAATCTTCTCCGGACGATCCTCCAGCACCTGCAGATCAAGATGACTATGCAGATCGATAAACCCGGGAGCAATAGCCAGCCCGGAACATTCGATAACGGAACAACCCGTAGGCGGAGCAACGGCGCCAATACCGGCGATCCGCTCGCCCTCAATCAGAACAGAACCCGAAACACCGGGTGCGCCCGTCCCATCGATCAGCAGCCCATTTTGCAGGAGTACCATGAAGTCTCTCCCATTATCGGCACTGCCCGGTTAGACAGGAGGAGAGCGAAGTGAAGCAGGCGGACCGATATACATCGGAGGATATTCGTCAGGTGCTCTTCGGCTCACAAAAGCCGGGAGCCGGCCATCGAATACCCTACCTGACCAACTAACAAGCGTCCGCATTCACCTCAATCTTATTTATCAGGCGGCGTTGCCGCGGCCGGCGGAGGAGCAGGCCCCGGTTCAGGCTGCGCATCCGGCTTTACCGGCGATCCCGGCGGAGGCACCGGGGCCGTATTCGAATCCGGCGGTACCGGGTTCGTATCCGGGTTCGCCTGCCTCGGCACCGGCCGCGTCGGCGGCGGAGCCGGCGTTGGAGGAGGAGGCGGAATCTTGGGCTTGCCCGGCGTGTTCGCACCCGGCGCCGCGTCTGGCTGCTGCGGACCCTGTGCCATCAGACCGCCAGCCCCCAGCGCCACGATCAGTACAAGAAACTGAGATCTTTTCATACCATCTCCTTTACCTTGTCCTCGGCAATCGTCATCGCAATCTTCTTCCGATTCGGCTCGCCGCGCACCAGCGATTCGAGCAGATGCGCCGCCTGCTTCACCGTCACCTTCGGCGGCATCGGCGGCTCGATCGGATCCACCACCGCCTCAATCACCACTGGCCCCGGAAACCGCAGCGCTTCGTCGAGTTGCGCCCCGCATCTCGCCGGATCGTCAATGGTGACGCCATGCCCGCCGCACGCGCGAGCGAATGCCGCGAAGTCGATCGGCTGCAGCTCGCAGGCAAATTCCGGATTCCCGAGAAACACCATCTGCTCCCACTTGATCTGACCCAGCGTATTGTTCTTGATTACCAGTATCCGGATCGGCAGCTTGTACTTCACCGCCGTCGCAAACTCCGCCATGAGCATCGAGAACCCGCCATCGCCAACCACCGCCACACACTGCCGCTCGGGATACGCAATCTGCGCGGCAATTGTGTAAGGAAGCCCGCACGCCATCGTCGCCAGATTTCCTGAGCACGAAAACATCTGTCCTCGCCGCGCGGGAATATGCCGCGCAAACCACGTCGTAATCGTCCCGGAATCCGAGCTGACAATCGCGTTCGCCGCCAATCGCTTCCCGAACTCCGCCGCTACCACCTGCGGCTTCATCGGTTTCTCGGTACGCGTCTCCTGCGTCACCATCGTGGTGCGCCACTCGTCCATGCCCTTCTGCGCATCCTCCAGAAAGGAGCGGTCCTCGTTTCGCGTCAGCAGAGGCAGAAGTTCCTGCAAGGTCCGCTGGCTATCGCCAACCAGCCCCACTTCCACGGGATATCGCAGCCCAATCCGCGCCGGATCGAGATCGATTTGAACACCCCGCGCCTTCCCCGGCTTCGGCATGAATTCGACATACGGAAAGGAGCTCCCGGCAATCAACAGTGTGTCGCACGATTCCAGCGTTTCCTGGCCCGGCTTCGTTCCCAGCAATCCAATTCCGCCCACCGTATAAGGACTGTCATCCGGAACCACAGCTTTTCCGAGCAGCGCCTTCACAATCGGCGCGCCAAGCCGCTCCGCCACTTCTTCCAGTTCCGCGCCGGCGCCGAGCGCGCCTTGTCCCGCCAGAATTGCCACCTTCTTCCCGGCATTCAGCAAATTCGCAGCACGCCGCAAATCATCCACGGAAGGAATCCGCGGGGTATGGGAAGCTGTACTGCCGTCCGCCTCGTGGTGCGGCACGTTCCGCGGCGAAGCCAGTTTTCGATCGGCCTCCGCTTCCTGCAAATCCGTCGGAAACGAAATGTGCGCCACGCCGTGATAACTCAGCGCCGTCCGGCACGCGAGATTCGCCAGATTCTCCACATGCGACGCCCCCATCACCCGCTGATTGAAAACCGTTACGTCGATAAACAGCTTGTCCAGTTCCACGTCCTGTTGCGTGTGCGTGCCGATCAGATCGTGGTATTGCAACCCGGTCAGCGCGAGCACAGGCTGGCCATCGAGCTTCGCGTCATACAAACCGTTCAGCAGATGAATGCCGCCGGGTCCGGACGTCGCCAGGCAAACACCCAGCCTTCCGGTATATTTCGCATACGCGCAGGCCATGAACGCGGCGGCTTCTTCATGCCGTACCTGGATGAACCGAATCTTGTCCTGGCGCGTTCGCAGCGCCTCCATAATCCCGTTGATGCCGTCACCAGGCAATCCGAAAATCGTATCTACGCCCCAATCCAGAAGAGTTTCGATGAGTACGTCCGATGCTGTCGTCGACATCCAGTTTTCCTTTCTAATCCATCACCCACTGCGAGGGGCGGGGCTTCGGTCTTTCAAACCGAAGCCCCACGTTCCTCACAGCACCGGCGCGATCGGCGCGCTACTCCTCGTACGCGTACCGCCATCGCTGGCGATATCCGCCGCCTCCAGATTGATCATTCCCTTCGCGAGTTGATTCAGCTTCCGGTCAGCCGCCTTCTCCTCCTGAAGAGTCTCTTCCAGCAGCCGGGCCGCCTCGTTATTTCCCAACAGCTCAGCATGCGTTCTCGCCGACCCGTATCCGGAAATCTCGTAGTGCTCCACCTTCTGCGCCGCCGCAATCAAACCCGCATCGCGAACCGGCGTATCCTCCGTGTCGTCCGCCATCTCATCGCCTTCCTTGATCAGGCCCGACATTGCGGCGCACTTCTTCCCCTTCGCATCCTCGCCCACCAGAGCGAAAATCCGCTCCAGCCGGGCCACTTGGTTTTCCGTCTGCCCCAGATGTTCATCAAAGGCGTCCTTGAGCTCAAGCGAGCACGCGGCCTTCGACATCTTCGGCAGAGCTTTGGTTAATTGTTTTTCCGCGTCGTAAAGATCGCGGATCTCTTCCAGAAACAGTTCTTCCATCGTTGCGACTTTCGACATGATTGCCTCCTGCTATTCACGGCAGCGGTTCGCGGAGAACTCGTCGCCGCAGAAGTTGGTTTCCGTGTTTTCCCAATAGGGTGTCTTCCCGTAGTGGCGATGAATGCTTGCCCCGTACGCGGGATCGCCCATATCCGGCCAGTTGTTTTTATCGAAGCCCGGCCCCTTCTCGAGAACCTCGCGCGGTATGTCGAGAACGAATTCGTTCTGCGTCTGATTGAACGTGAGTGAGTTCCAGGGCAGAATGAAAAACTTGCTCCCGATTCCGAGCAACCCGCCAAACGAGAGAACCGCGTACGCGATCCTGCCCGCGGCCAGGTCGATCATGATGTCCTCCAGTTTGCCGAGACTTTCCCCGGCTGGATTCCGCACTTCCGCGCCGGTCAGCATCGTGACGCCGAGCACACGCCGGACCGGGCGATTCTCTGCCTCGTCCGCTGGAGTGCTCGTGCTGGCAAACCGCTTACCCGGGTCATCCCACGGGGTCGCTACCGGTATGTTCGAGACGTGCTGCGCTCCAATATGCATAGTTCCTTCGGAGATACGGCTGTCTTCAAATGCGTTGGTCGCCATGTGAGATCTTCCTTTCATTCGAAGGGGTGCAATCTCTTCGCCAAAGGCTCGCGCGGCACAATTGACTGGAAAAGACTTCTATAATGGAGCGAGATGGCCCCCGCCCAAAGCGTTTTTGACGCACTGGACCGTATTACCACCCTTGAAAGCATCTCCGTTCAGCGCGATGTGCCGCTTTCCGAACACACCCGCTTCGGTATCGGAGGACCCGCCGATTTCTACATAGAGACCTCGAACCCCGCGAGTTTCGCCCAGGCGCTGGCCCTCGTCCGCGATAGCGGGCTCGACTGGGTCGTCATCGGCGGTGGTACCAATCTCATCGTTTCCGATGAAGGCTTTCGGGGTGTCTGTCTGAAATTGACAAGCGACCGAATCTCGGCCGATGGCATGAGCGTAGAAGCCGAATCAGGCGCAGTGCTCCAGCATCTGGTCGATTTCACCGTGGACCGTGGCATGGCAGGACTTCAGACCATGACGGGTATCCCAGGGTCTGTCGGCGCCGCGGTTTACGGCAATGCCGGAGCCTACGGCCATTCGATCCAGGAACGCGTCCGCCGCGTCCGTTTCCTCGATGGGAAAATGGTTCGCGAGTTCGGCAATGCCGAATGCCAGTTCCACTATCGGGAAAGCATCTTCAAGCGCAACAAGCAGTGGATCATCGTCTCCACCACGCTCGAAATGGAACCGGGCGATGCCACCGGGCTCCGCAAAACAGCCGATGACATCCTGGCTGTCCGCAACCGCAAATACCCGCCCACCATGCGTTGCGCCGGCAGCATTTTCAAGAATTTCCTTTTAGCCGAGCTTCCTCCTGCGGTCGCCGCCGAAATTCCCGCGAAGACCATCATCGAAGGCAAAGTCCCCTCCGCCTGGTTTCTGGAGCAGGTCGGCGCCAAAGGCATGAAACGCGGCGGCATCGAGGTGGCGGATTATCACGCGAATCTGATCTACAACGCAGGTGGAGGAACCGCGCGGGACCTGGTCGCCATCGTGACTGAACTAAAGAACCGAATCCGTCGCCGTTGGGATATCCCGCTGGAGGAAGAGGTTCAGTATGTGGGATTTACACATTCCACCGGGAATTCCGAAAAAATCCGGAACTAAATGATCATTTTTAGCAATAGACTACAGAGTACCCAGGGCCGCCGGTAAATAGCCCAGCAATTCCCTTACAACCCTCATGGCTCGGCGGCCCACCCCATTCTTCCTGCCCTTGGCGTAACCTGTACTCATGAAGTGGTTTGCTCTTCCAGCGGTACTGCTCACCGTCTCTCTGGTCTGGTCTGCGGATCTCCCGTCCGGCGAAAGTCTCATCCAGCGTTGCATTCAGAAAGAAGGCGGGTCGCAGGCGATGGAGCGTTCGCAGACCGCTATCATGACCGGCACGGTCGAAGTCGTGGGCCGCAACATTTCGGGAGTCTTCGAAATCAACCAGCAGGGCGATAAGTCTTACACAAAGCTGGAGCTTCCGGGAATTGGAAAGATTGAAGAAGGCTTTGACGGCACGGTCGCCTGGGAATCCAACCTCATCCAGGGAACCCGAATCAAAGAGGGGGACGAACTCGAAGCCACCCGCCGCGCTTCCCGCGTCTCGATCCTCGGTGACTGGAAAGACTACTACAAATCTGCTACCACCAAAGGCATGTCGGACGTCAACGGCAAACCCGCCTGGCAGGTGGAAATGACCCCCATTAAGGGTCAAGGGACGGAAGGATTCTACTTCGACAAAGATTCCGGCCTGCTGGTCAAAATGACCCAAACCATGCCGACCGGGTTCGGCGACATCCCCATCGAAATGACGCTCGGCGACTACCGCCCGGTAGATGGCATCCTGACCCCTTTTCTCATGAACCAGAGCGCAATGGGTCAGAACATGGCCCTGCGCATCGAAAAGGTCACGTACAACCCGAAGATCCCACCCGCTACCTTCGATCTGCCCCCGGCAGTGAAGGAATTGGTAGCGAAGAAGAAGCCTTAGCTCTCCTGTAAGAAGGTCTTCAGGCGGTAACTCCGGCTCGGGTGCCGCAGCTTGCGCAGCGCTTTGGCTTCGATCTGCCGAATCCGTTCGCGCGTGACCGCAAAACTGCTTCCCACCTCTTCGAGCGTGTGCTCGCTGCCATCTTCCAGCCCAAAGCGCAGCCGGATGATCTTTTCCTCGCGGGGCGAAAGACTCTTCAGCACCTCGGCCGTCTGATCGTGCAGATTCACGTTCACCATCTGCTCGGCCGGCGACTGATGCGCCTGATCCACGATGAAATCTCCCAGATGCGATTCGTCTTCCTCGCCCACGGGAGTTTCAAGTGACACCGGTTCCTGCGCGATCCGCATCACCTTGCGGATTTTCTGCACCGGCATCCCCATCTTCTCGGCGAGTTCTTCATTCGAAGCCTCGCGTCCCAGTTCCTGCACCAGCGCGCGTGAAGTCCGCACCAGCCGGTTGATGGTCTCAATCATGTGGACCGGAATGCGAATCGTGCGAGCCTGATCCGCAATCGCCCGCGTGATCGCCTGCCGCACCCACCACGTTGCGTAGGTCGAAAACTTATAGCCGCGGCGGTATTCGAATTTCTCCACCGCCTTCATCAGCCCGATGTTGCCTTCCTGAATCAGATCCAGAAATTGCAGCCCCCGGTTGTTATACCGCTTGGCGATGCTCACCACCAGCCGCAGATTGGCTTCGATCAGTTCCTGCCTCGCCGATTCCGCTTCGTGATCCGCGCGATTGACCAGCTCGAGCGCGCGCCGCATCTCGGTTGCGGGGGCGCCGTACTTGTCCTCCAGGTTCTTCATCGCCTCGGCAAGCGCGCGTTGTTCCTTACGCAAATCACGCAGCTTCGCCGATTTCGGGTCCGCCGCCTCAATCGCGCGATGGTTGCGCGCAATGTGCAGTTCGATCGGCCGGATCTCATCCACCGCATTCCGCAGCGCGCCAATGAGCGTCTTCACGGCGGAGTGTCGCAGCGGAACCGCGCACGCTTTCTTTGAAATCTCTACCGCGAGCCGCGCCAGTTCCCAGCGCAGCCGCCGGTTCTGTTTGGGTTTGCTTTGCCGCGGTACAGCCACCAGACGCTGCCGAGATTGCATAAACTTCCGGCCCATCACGGCGAGTTCCTGGCAATCGGCGATCATGGCTTCAACAGTGCTGGGGTCCTGGACTTCGAGGGTCGCCTCTTCCTCTTCGTCCTCTACAGTCTCGGGATCGGTAATCTGAAGAACTGCGCGCGCATCCAGGGCGCCGATCTGGATATCGTTCCCCATCCGCACCAGTTCATTGATGACGACCGGGCACCGCGACAGCGTGCGCCTTACTTTGCGTTGTCCGCGCTCGATGCGGCGAGCAATTCCGATCTCGCCTTCCCGGTTGAGCAGCTTGACCGATCCCATCTCGCGCAGATACAGCCGCACCGGATCGTGCGTCTTATCAAGCGGATCGGTGTCGAAGACATCTTCCGCTTCTTCGCCTTTGCCGTCGATGCCGTCAAGGCCGGCAATGAGAAGGCTGTTGTCGACAGGAACTTCATCGGTATCCTGCGGCAGCAGGTCCGGTTCGTCGTCGAAAACCGCAAGCGCTCCATCCTTGCTCACTTGAGCAAGTGGATCGACAGCTTCGAAGTTATCTTCTGCCACTGCTTGATCCTTTGATCTCAGGCTTCCCGTTTAGCCCGACATCACACCATACCGGTGTCAATCAGGATTCAATTGTACACCGATTTTGTGATAACTACTGGCTGATAACCTCGTGACACTGCCAGTACCTCCGTTACACACCCCCGGTTAGGTTTTTGGTCCATTTTTGGTACTAAGAAGGGCCATCAGCCGGAGCGCCTCCTCGAAGCGTCCCTCACGCTCCGCCTGCTTAATCCGCGACTTGAGATCCCGTTGCGCTTCCTGCTGGCTCTCCCGTTTCCATGCCTCGATGCACGCGAGTCCGTCTTCCAGCGTGTTCTCGCAATTCGCCGCCTCCAGAACAATCGCTTCAAACAACGCCTGTTGCGGCTTATTCAGCCGCTCATGCACCGAGACGAAGCTGACCGCCTCGCCGGTTTCATGCATTGTGATTACAATTTCGTAAATCGGCGAGGCGGCGCCCGACAGCGCGACTTCACGCAGCGCAGCAACCAGCGCGGCGCGAACATCCGCGTCTGAAAGAAGCAGCGGCATCAGGATTCGGTCCGTCGCGTGCGTAGTGGGCTGCGCTTTCGGCGCGGGACCTCTGTCCACGCGATCGGCGGCCATCTTACGAAAATGTTCCAGTACTAGTCCGGAATCTACACCCAGGTAAGATGCGAGGTCTGTTGCCACGACGCTGCGTTCCAGCTTACTCGCCAGTCCCTGGATGGAAGGAATCAGCGCCTGGAACGCATCCACGCGTCCCTGAGGTTCGCGCATATCGAACTTCGTCCGGGCGCGATCCGCCATCCAGTAGAAATAGGACTTCGCTTTGCTGACTCGCTCCTGATACGCGTCCGCGCCGTGCTTCTTCACGTATTCGTCCGGATCGAGCCCTTCTTCGAGTTCGACAATTCGAACCCGCATGCTCTCATCGAGGAGTAACTTGACCGACCGCTCCGCCGCGTTCGCGCCCGCCGCATCCGGATCGAAATTCAGATGCAGGTTCTGGGTGTGGCGCTTCATCGAACGGATCTGTTCCGTCGTCAACGCCGTACCGCACGTCGCGACTGCTTCGATCACGCCGGCCTGTGTCGCTCCAACCACATCCATATAACCCTCGACGAGCACCAGCCGATCGGCCTGCATCGCGGTCTTCTTCGCGCGGTTTAGATTGTAGAGGATCTGCGACTTCTTGTAGATCCCGGTCTCCGGCGAATTCATGTACTTCGCCTTGTCTTCCGGATCGAGCGCGCGGCCGCCGAACGCGATGATCTTCCCCGTCTCGCTGTGGATCGGAAACATCAGCCGGTTGCGGAAGCGGTCATAGAGCGACCCATCGTCCCGGCGTCCGACCAGCCCGGAGGCTTCCATTTGTTCCCGCGAGAAACGGCGCGATTCGAAAATCCGCGTCAGCCGGCTTCCCTGCTCCGCGAGGCCGATCCCGAAGTGCCGGATCGATTCGTCGGTGACGCCGCGCTTTCTAATATAGGCGCGCGCCGATTCGCCCACCTTGCCCGCCAGGTTCTCGCGGAAGTGATCGAGCGCGATCTCATGCATTTCATACAGCGCCGCGCGCAGCTTCGTCGCATCATCAGTTGCGCTGGATTGCTTCGGCAGCGGAATGCCGTTCTGTTCGGCCAGCCGCTTCACCGCCTCCCAGAACGTGAGCCCCTCGATCGTCATCACGAAGCTGATGACGTCGCCGCTCGCATCGCAGCCGTAGCACTTGTAGAATTGCTTGTCCGCGTAGACCGAGAACGAGGGCGTCTTCTCGTTATGGAAAGGACACAGGCCGGTCAGACGATTGCCCACGCGGCGCAGCCGGACGTACTCCGTGATCACGCTGGCGATATCCACCTGCGCTTTAAGATGTTGCGCGAACTCCATTGGGGCTGGAGTTACCATTATCGCAGTGAGAGAAGAAGACGTATATTCCGTCATCGGTGAAGAGGGATTTCAACGGTTCGTAGCCGCGTTCTACCGCCAGGTTCCGAGCGATCCCATCGTCGGCCCCATGTACCCGAAAGACGACATGGAGGGCGCCGAATACCGTATGCGCACCTTCCTCATCGGACGCTTCGGCGGCCCTCCCACCTATATAGAGGAGCGCGGCCATCCGCGTCTCCGCATGCGGCACATGCCTTTCCAGATTAATCAGGCTGCCCGCGACCGCTGGTTCCAGCTCATGTCGAAAGCGCTCGATGAAACCCAGCTCCCGACTGAAGCGGACTCGATACTTCGCCAGTTTTTCGAGGGAATGTCGTCGTTTATGATGAATAGCTGAAATGCCCGATAACAGCTTCGACGTCGTCTCTGAAGTCTCCATGCCGGAAGTCAGCAATGCCGTGCAGCAGGCGATGAAGGAAATCATCACTCGCTTCGATCTCAAAGATTCGAAGTCGTCCATCGAATTGAATGAGAAGGACAAGAAGCTGATCCTCGCCAGCTCGGATGATTTCAAGCTCAAGGCCATCACCGATATCCTTCAGAACAAACTCGTGAAGCGCAACGTGCCCCTGAAGAACTTCACCTACGGCACCATCACGCCCTCCGCTGGTTCGTCCGTGCGGCAGGAAGTGACGCTGCAGCAGGGCATCCCGATCGAGAAGGCCCGCGACGTAGTGAAGAAGATCAAGGACAGCAAGCTCAAGGTCCAGGCTTCGATTCAGGGCGAAGTCGTCCGGATCGCCGGCAAAGACCGAGACACGCTGCAACAGGTGCTTGCGCTGCTGAAAGGTTCTGACTTCGGCATAGACCTCCAGTACTCCAACTTCCGCACCAACTAATGGCGCGCCGTATCGAATCGCCGTTCGTTGCCGGGCCGGCGGGGCGTCTGGAATGCCTGCTCGAAGAGCCGGAAGATCGCGATCCCATCGAAGCTGCGCTGGTCTGCCATCCGCATCCACTGTTCGGCGGCACCATGCACAACAAGGTGGTCTATCGCATCGCCCGCGGGCTTCGCAAAACCGGCTGCGTGGTGCTGCGCTTCAATTTCCGCGGCGTGAATCTCAGCGAAGGTACGCATGCCGGTGGACATGGCGAAGTGGACGACGCCCGCGCTGCGCTGGCGTTTCTGCGCGAACGGTATCCGGACCTGCCTTACTCGATCGCAGGCTTCTCCTTCGGATCACGCGTTGCTCTGCGCCTTGGCTGCACGCTCGCCGAACCCCGCCCGCGGCGGGTCATCGCCGCCGGATTCCCGACTACTATCGGCACGTTCGAGTACCTCGATTCCTGCCTCCTTCCCAAGCACTTCGTGCACAGCACGAACGACATCTACGGCCCGAAGCCGGAACTCGAAAAAGCGTACGACAAGTTTGCGGAACCAAAGACGCTCCAATTCATCGAGGCCGCCGACCACTTCTTCACCGGCGCGCTCGATGAATTTGAAAACGCGATCGCCGGGCTTGCCTGATTACAGGCTGGCCTGATTACTTCACGTCGATATTGCGGGCAGTCAGCGTTCTCGCCGTCGCCCGATCCAGGTTCGCCGCGGCCTCGCCCAGATCTGCGTGGGCTCTCGCTTCGCGCGTACGCGCTGCGATCAGATCGGTCTGGCGCTGGAGCACGAGGAATACGGTCGATGTTCCGGCCTGAAACTGGCGCTGCTCACTCGCATACTGGTCCTCTGCGTCTTTGCGCGCGTTGCTGGCCGCGTCGAGACGCGCGCCGGCCGTACTCACAGCCTGGACCGCGTTCCGAACATCCTGCTCGATCGCCAGTTCCACCTGTTTCTTCGTCGCTTCGAGACGCTTCGTTTCCGAAGCCGCGACAGCGGAGTTCGCTTCCGCCGTCCGGTTGCGAATCGGAAATGACATCGTCACTCCGACGGACGCGGTCGTAAAGTGGCCGCTCGTCAGATTGCTGAGCGATTGT
>DASYCD010000445.1:0-2269 GCA_036500405.1 Bryobacteraceae bacterium | reverse complement strand
GGATCCGGCAGGAACTGCGACGGCAGCCGGAACAACCGCTCGGTAAAACTATCCGGCGCGACCGCCTTCTCCTTCCGCGCCGATACCGGCCCGTCGAACGCCAGCATTTTCCCGAACTGCCTGCGGCTGAAGAGCAACGCCACGCAGATCCACGCCACCGCCATCAGAAGGCCGGCCAGCGCATTCTCGCGCAGCATCAGCCGTCCCATCGCCGCCCATGGCCACACCACTTGCGACGGCACAAACCGCAGGAGCCCGGAAACCCGCGAGTTCGTCAGCAGAAACAACTGCGGCGAAACCATCACCAGCACCACGATCAGGAAGAAAACTTCCTTGAACCGCGTCCGCACGAAGAACCTCTCCATCCAGCTCTTCACGCCGGCGGAGAACAGGACATTCATCGCCGCAAACGCCGCCGCCCCGCCAATCACGTACGGCGCGGCCCGCCAGCCATACAACGGATTCCGCAGCAGCCCGATCGCGATACCGCTCAGCACCAGCACGATGTCGAAACTGGTCATCGCGCGCAGCAGCACTTCCACCAGAAAAAGCTGCCGCCGCGGAACCGGATACGCCATCAGTTTCCGCAGATCGATGGACGCCCCGAAACTCGCCGTAATCACCGGCCCAATCTGCCAGTAACCCGTCATCAGCAGCAGAATCCCGGAAAGTATCTGCACAAAACGGCCTGCCAGATCGGGGCTTGAAAAGAGCAGCATCATCGAGAATCCGAGGAACGCGAAGATGCCGTAGAAGAACAGCGTGGTGATCACCGAAAACGCCGCGCCACTGCGAAGGGCTCGCCCCTTGCGTGGCCGCATGCTCAGCAATTGCGCGTAGAGGATGGCTCGCAGCATCCGCGTTATCCCAGCCAGTCGAGCTTGCCGTACTCCCGGTCAGCGCCTACCGTGCGGACGAAAACGTCTTCCAGCGTTTCCGATCCGCTGCGCAACTCCGCCATGCTGCCTTCGGCTACGATCTTGCCGTCGTTGATGATCGCCGCGTGATCGCACAGCCGCTCCACTACTTCGAGCACATGCGACGTCAGAAAGATCGTCGCTCCATGCTTCACCTGATCGACCAGAATGTCTTTCATCAAACGCGCGCCCACGGCATCCACGCCCTCGAACGGCTCATCCATCAAAAACAGCTCGGGCCGATGAATCAGTGACGCCGCCATCGCCACGCGCTTCCGCATGCCCTTCGAATATTCCCCGATGATCTTGCGTCCCTCATCGGAAAGTTCGAAGAGCTCCAGCAGTTCCACTGCGCGCTGCCGCGCGAGCGAACGTTCGAGCGAATACATCCGCCCCACGAACTCCAGAAACTCCAGGCCCGTGAGCCGGTCGAACAACAGCGAATCGTCCGGTACCAGCCCGATGCGCTGTTTGATCGCCGTCTCTTCCGCGGGCATCGGCAATCCCAGCAGCTCGATCGTGCCCGACGTCGCCGGAATCAACCCTGTCAGCATGCGGATCGTCGTCGACTTCCCCGCTCCGTTCGCGCCAAGAAACCCGAAGAACGATCCCCGCGGAATATTCAGGGAAAGGCCGTCCACCGCGGCCTTTCCTCCGTAGATCTTACGCAGATTGCTGACCGCGATCGCCGGCGTCATCTCACTCATTGTCGTGAACGCGTTGAGTACTTCTTCCACACGGCATCATCGGTCAACATCTTGATAAACAACCCACCAACCACCGACCTCGCCTGAAAGCCCTGCTGCTTGCCTGTCACGGTGTCGTACCAGTCCGTCAGCGGAACGCGGGTCGGCGTCTCATTCGCCCAGGTATACGCGGGGGCCACGATCTCCTCGAAATCGGACTGCTTATCCGCCAGCGTCGCCGTCCACACCAGCCAGTCGAGCTTCGTGTAGTCCTTGCGATTATCGAGCGGCAGCCCGTACTTGTGCTCCTTCGTCTCGTAGAACGCGATTTCCTTCTTCACCACGTCCGCCGGGAAAAGATGGAAACCCAGAATCCGGTCCCACACCAGGTTATATTTCTGGCTCCACGTGCCGGGATTATCGAACGCCAGCTTATAGTGATCGCCGTCCGCCGCCATCGTTATCCACTTCCCCGCGAAATCCTTCGCGGTCTTGCGGTAGAGATCGCCTTCGGATTTATGCCCGGTCATATCGGCCAGCATTCCGTACGATGCCAGCGCCAGAATCGCCTTGATCGAGAGATTCGCGTTATGCGCCAGGTGCCCCGCGAAATCGTCGGTTGAAAGCTGATTCTCCGGATCGAGCCCCTTGTCCTTCAGATACTCT
>DASYCD010000444.1:0-4000 GCA_036500405.1 Bryobacteraceae bacterium | reverse complement strand
CATCTGCCTGCCCGCCGGGATTATCGCCCTTCTGAGTTTCAGCGGTTATTTTTATGGCAGCGTCGAGCTGAATCGTTTTGCGCCCTTTGGCCCCATGGCTCTGAACACCGCCATCACCTGCGGGTTCCTGCTGGCGGGCATTTTGTTCCATATGCCGGATTCGGGTCTGGTCGCGCCTCTGGCCCTGAGGGGGTTCAGCGGCACGCTGGCGCGCCGTCTCATTCCCATCGCTGTACTCGTGCCGTTGGCCGCGGGCTGGCTGACATTGCGCGGCGAAAACATGGGATTCTACGGCCGCGAATTCGGGGCGGCGATTTTCAGTGTGCTTTCGATCGTTGGGCTGGTGTTTTTGCTCGTCGGCAGCGTGAATTTTCTCGCCCGCATTGAAAATGTTCGCGAGAAAACGAGTCTCGATCTCAAGCGGCAGCGCGACATTCTCAAGCATCAGGCCGAGCTGATCGATCTCTCGAACGATGCCATCATCATCGCCGATTCCCGCCGCCGCATCGTGGCATGGAACCGCGGCGCCGAAGCTCTCTACGGCTGGCGTGAAAACGAAGCAATCGGGCAGTACATCCACGAGTTCCTCCGTACGTCGTCCGCTACCCCGACTGCCGAGATCGATGAGACTCTGCACGTTCGTCACAAATGGGAAGGCCCGCTCATTCACACCTGCCGTGACGGAAAACAGGTGACGGTGGACAGCCGTCAGGTTTTGCGACCGGATGCCGACGGCCTGCCCGGAAGATTTCTTGAAATCAACCGCGATGTGACCGACCGGAAGCGGCTCGAAGAGCAGCTATTCCAATCGCAGAAGATGGAAAGCCTCGGTCAGCTCGCCGGCGGAATTGCCCATGACTTTAACAATTTGCTGACCGTTATTAACGGCTATTGCGAACTGATTCTCGGCTCCACGGATTCTGACCGGCGCTACCTGGACGACGTCCGCCAGATCCGGTCCGCCGGAGATCAGGCGGCGAAGCTCACCCAGCAATTGCTGGCGTTCAGCCGCAAGCAACTGCTCAAATCCGTTGTTCTGAATCTCAATCACGTTATTGCCGATACAACGCGGATGCTGCGCCGGCTGATCGGAAGCCAGATCGATCTCGTGATGAATTTAGGCCCGGATCTCGCCAACGTACGCGGTGACGCCGGACAGGTCCAGCAGATTCTGATTAACCTTGTGGTGAACGCGCGCGACGCGATGCCTTCCGGTGGCTCCCTGCGAATCGAGACCTCCAACGTTATCCGCACTTTCCGGCGCGCCGAAAGCCCGGCCGCCCCTCAGCCCTGCGTTCAGCTCAGCATCATCGATACCGGCGCCGGCATGAAGCCGGAGATCGTGGAGCGCATCTTCGAGCCATTCTTCACCACGAAGTCGCGCGAGCGGGGCACCGGTCTGGGCCTCGCCACCGTCTATGGCATCGTCCAGCAGATGAGCGGTGAGATTGAGGTCGAGAGCCGCGTTGGAAACGGAACCCTCTTTCATCTGTATTTCCCGAAAACCGATGAAGCGCTCGTCTCTGCCGCTCCGGTCGCCGCCGTTGATCTCCGCGGCTCCGAGAATATTCTCGTCGTGGAAGACCAGGAGAACGTTCGCACTCTCATCGTGACTGCCCTGAAGGGATTCGGATACAACGTCTGGAGCGCCGCTAATGCCCAGCAGGCGCTGGCCTTCAGCGAGTCGCATAAGGACCGTCTGGATCTCCTGGTGTCGGATATTGTGATGCCCGGCATGGACGGCAACGAGCTGGCGCTCCACATTCAGAAAGCCCGCCCGGGCATTCGCATCCTGCTGATTTCCGGCTATACGAACCGCGCCATTTCCGCAACCGCCGTGCCCCAGGGCGCTGCTTATCTGCCAAAGCCGTTCACTCCCGAAACCCTCGGCGATAAGGTGCGGCAACTTTTGGCTCCGCCAGTCTCTCCAAAGAACGTTCTTTTGGTGGACGACGACGCGCCCGTGCGCCGCGCCATGCGCCGCTTTCTGACAAACGCCGGATTCGACGTGAAAGAAGCCGAGAACGGCAAAGAGGCAATCGAACAACTTGCGCAGAATGGTCACGTCGATCTCGTCGTGACCGACATGGTGATGGACGTTCAGGGCGGGGAAGAGATGATCGCGCAGCTACGCCAGAGCCATCCCACGGTTCGAATCGTCGCGATGTCCGGAGCGTTTCAGGACGACAACGGCGAGACCGCGTCGAAGCTCGGGGTTACGGCAACGCTGAAAAAGCCCTTTACCTGGCAAGTTCTTCTCGAGACCGTGCGCCGGGTTCTGACGGAAGGCTGACCGCCTACCGCCGTACCGGCGCGAAAATTGTCACGGTGGTTCCAGCCCCAGGGCTTCCCTGAATGGAGAAGGCCCCGCCAATCCGCGCGGCGCGCTCATTCATTTCGAGAATTCCAAGCGAACCCGGATCGCTGATCTGCTCCTCCGTAATGCCTCTGCCGTCGTCCTGCAGGCGGACGATCAGCTGCGAGCCGGAATGCACCAGCGTGAGCTTCACCAGCATGGCGTCCGCATGCAGCCGGATATTATCGAAACCCTGCTGCAGAATCCGAAAAAGCTCAGCGGCGGCGGTATCGTCGGTCAGTTCGTCATTGTCGGAGATCTGCGCGTCACACTGGATGCCGGTCCGCTCGCTGAAATCCTCGGCCAGCCATTCGGCTGCGGCGCTGATCCCCAGGCTGAGAATTCCCGGCCGCAATTCAGACGAAATCCTTCTGGACGCCCGAATAGCCTGATCCGCCAGCGCAAGCGCGGACTTCAGCTTTTCTTCCGCCTCCGCGGGGTTCTTGCAGGCCTTTTCCGCAAGCCACGCGCAGTTCATCTTCAGGACCGTCAGCGTTTGCCCCAGGTCGTCATGCATCTGCCGCGCAACGCGCGTCCGCTCGCGCTCCTGAGAGTCCGCCAGCCGCCACGAAAGTTTTTGAAATTGTTCGGTAGTCGCCATGGCTCCTTAGTCAATTCTCCGCGGGACGCAATCGGCCTGGAGGGCCGTCGCCGGAAAATCCCGAGGCTATCGAGCGTATCACTTCCGCGAGTTGCGAATAATTCTCGCTTTTATCCAAAATAAAATCCGCGCCCTGCCGCCGGCAAAATTTCCGGCATGATTCATCGAGACAGCTGGAAAAAACGATGCTGACAGGCGGCATCGCGGCGCTGCGCCGTACGGCGCGAAGAACGTCCATTCCGGTGCCGGTTCTGAGCTGAAGATCGAGAATAATCACGTCAGGCGATAGTCTTTCAATTTCCTGAACGGCCACTCCCGCGTCTGCGGCGGACCCGGTCATCGAGACCCCGGGGATTCCCGCAAGCAATTCCCGAATCGCGGAAACAAAGACCGGTGAGTCTTCCACCGCGAATACACGGGTTTGTTTAGTTGCTGCCACTGACCTCAGAATACGTGTTTTCCCGAGGTTACTGAAACCAGCCTGTATGCCTTTCTGAGGTAGGAAACTGGCTAAGATCCGCGTCGGTGTTTTTCCTACAAGCGCCGGTCAATCGATCAGGTTGTTGCGGATGACATATTGGGCCAGCTCGGCATTGCTCTCCATACCCATTTTGTGGAGCACGCGCGTCCTGTAGGTGCTGACCGTCTTGACGCTGAGGTTGAGTGCGTCGGCGATCTTCGTGATCCCCTGTCCGGAACCGATCCGCAGCAGAATATCGTGCTCGCGATCGGAGAGCTGGTTGTGCAGCGGCCGCGATGCGTCAATCGTGAGCTCGTTTGCCAGCCGCTCGGCTGTCTCGGGACTGACGAATTTGCCGCCCGCCATTGCCCTCTTCACGGCCTGAATCAATATCGATGGATGGCTGTCTTTGCTGACATATCCCGCCGCTCCGGCCCGAAGGGCTCTGGTGGCGAACTGCTCTTCCGCGTGCATGCTGAGAATCAGTACTGGCAGATGCGGTTTGACCGTTTTGATTTCCTTCAATAGCTCCAATCCGCTCCGCCCGCGTAGCGATAGATCCAGCACCACAAGGCTAAGTGGC
>DASYCD010000443.1:0-23322 GCA_036500405.1 Bryobacteraceae bacterium | reverse complement strand
AACGTTGCGAAATTCCTGCAGGACCACGGCATCGCCGGTTTTGTTCTGAAATACCGGCTCGCCAAAGATGGAAAGGATTCCACTTACACCGTAGAAGGTACGGAACTGGCGGATACGCAGCGCGCCATCAAACTCGTCAAGAGCCGGGCCGCGGAGTGGGGTGTTGATCCCGCGCGGATCGGAGTGATCGGTTTTTCCGCGGGCGGCGAACTGGCTGCGCTTGCCGCAACCCATGTGGACGCCGGAAATCCTTCCGCGCCTGATCCGATCGACCGGTTGAGTTCAAGCGTCGGCTTCTTCGGCCTGATGTACCCCGCCATCCCGAAAGATATGCCGCTTTCGAAGGACATGCCACCGGCTTTCTTTGTCTGCGGCGCCAATGACCGGACCGATATTTCGCAGGGATTGCCGGAACTGTACCTCGCGATGAAGAAAATCGGCGCGCAGGCGGAATTGCACGTCTATGCGGGAGTCGGCCACGGTTTCGGCGTTCGCGCCACTACCAAAGGCCCGGTCGCGCTGTGGCCGCGGCGGTTCTATGAGTGGATGGAAGGGCGGAAATTATTGACGCCGCTGAAGGCGCAGCAGTAACTTACAGCGTTTTCAGGTAGGCGATCAGATCGGCCTTATCGTCGGCGCTCAACGTGTCTTTGAACGCCGGCATGGGGCCGCCGCCTTTCTCGATTTTTTCGAGAACGTTGGCGTCCGTCACCGGTTTACCGTTCGATTGCAGCTTTTCTCGCGCGAACAGCAGCTTTAGTCCCGGCCCCACCTTTATATCCACGCTTGCCGCGAAGTGGCAGGATGAGCATTGCTCGTCGAAAAGTTCATTGCCTTTATCGGGCGACCCTTTACTCTCCGCCCAGCCCAGGGCCAGACCGGTGATCAGCAACAGCAATGCAGCGATCAGCTTCATGGCGGAAGACGCAGTTTAGCAGCTTTCGTCCCATACTAATGGGGGGTGTTTTCCGGTTCCGGGCTGTGATAACCTCTCCCGAAGGTGTCCGCCCTGAAACGCTTGAACTATATCCTTGCGCTGGTAGGCGTAACGGTTCTTGTTGGCAGCACGATCCGGGCTGCCGAAGAGACCGCCGACCAGCAGAAAAAGGCCGAAAAAGTCGCGCCGCTCGGCACTTATACCGACGCGCAGCGTAATTACTGGGCCTTCGTCCCCCGTAAGAAGATCACGCCGCCAGTGATCACGAATCCGGTCGATCAAGCCTGGGTGAAAACCCCGGTTGACGCCTTCATCGTCGCGGGTATCCGCAAAGCCGGTCTTCGCCCCGCGCCGCAGGCGGATAAGGTGACTCTGATCCGCCGCGCGACTTACGACCTCCACGGTGTGCCGCCGACCCCCGAAGAGATTGACGCGTTCCTGAAAGATACTTCGCCGAAAGCCTGGGAGCATGTCGTCGATCGCCTGCTCGCTTCGCCGCGTTACGGCGAGCAGTGGGGCCGCCACTGGCTCGATGTGGTACGCTTTGCCGAATCGGATGGGTACGAATACGATACGCATCGGCCCGACGCCTACCGGTTCCGCGACTACGTCATCCAGAGCTTCAACCAGGATGTCCCTTACGACGAATTTGTCCGCGAGCAGCTCGCGGGAGATGAAATCAATCATTCGAGCGAAACCGATCTGATCGCCAGCGGCTTCAACCGCCTTGGTCCGCTGCGCAAGAATGCGGGCAATCAGAACGTTGCCAGCTCGCGTAACGAAGTTCTCACCGAGATGACGAATGTCGTCGGCGCGGCGTTCCTGGGCGTGACTGTCGGGTGCGCGCGCTGTCACGATCATAAGTTCGATCCGTTTAAGCAGTCCGATTATTACCGTTTGCAGGGTTTCTTCGTCC
The DNA here is from genome assembly GCA_036500405.1 of Bryobacteraceae bacterium. GTDB lineage: Bacteria > Acidobacteriota > Terriglobia > Bryobacterales > Bryobacteraceae > BOG-234. Next base: position 21,469 of record DASYCD010000443.1, on the reverse strand, counting down.
AGACACAGCCGGATGACCTGATTCGCGCGACCCCGGAAGAGCAGGCGGCGTGGAATGCCAAGGTCAATCCGATGAAGCAGCGGACGCGGCAACTTGAGCTGCAATTGACGAAAGCGCCGGAAGAGAAAAAGGCAGACATCCAGAAGGAGCTCGATTCCATCGACGAAGAGATGCCGCTGCCACTGACCGCGGTTTACGCCGTGAAGGATGACGCGAAACAGGCGACGCCACCCCATACGCTCTTCAAAGGCGATTACCTGCAGCCGCAGGAAGTGGTGGGTGAGCGCGTGCTCGGCGTGCTGCTGCCGGAAGGTACGCCGGAAGAGCCGATCACGACCGCGAATCCACGCACGAAGCTCGCCGACTGGCTCACCGATCCCAACCATCCTCTGACTGCGCGCGTGATGGTGAATCGCATCTGGGGTTATCACTTCGGCCGTGCGATTGTCGCCACGCCGAACGATTTCGGACGCATGGGCGCGCGCCCCTCGAATCAGGCGCTTCTCGACTATCTGGCGAATAAGTTTGTGGAAGGCGGCTGGAAGATGAAGCCGCTGCACCGCATGATTCTCCTCTCGAATGCCTGGAAGCAGGCGAGCGTTTCGCCGATTGACAAGGTCGCGATGGAGAAGGATCCCGATGACGATCTGGTGTGGAAATTTGCCAAGCGGCGTCTCGAAGCTGAAGAAATTCGCGATTCCATGCTTGCTGCTTCCGGACGCCTGAATACAAAAATGGGCGGTCCCAGCGTGATGACGCCGATCGATCAGGATCTGGTGAAGATGCTGAAGCGCCCCCAGTACTGGGTGCCGACAAAAGACAAATCCGAATACACGCGCCGCACGATCTACATGATCTATAAGCGCAATCTGCAACTCCCGTTTATGGGCGTGTTCGATGCGCCCGATATGCAGCTTTCCTGTCCGCGCCGTGAGCAATCCACGCACGCGCCGCAGGCGCTGGAATTGCTGAACGGGGAGACGTCGAATGAACTCGCCCAGGCGTTTGCGGATCGCGTTACCGAAGAGAAGCTGACACCCGCCGAGCGGATCGATCGCATGTGGCGGTTGGCGGTGGGACGAACGCCTACCGTAAAGGAAAAACTGCTGGCCGCGAAATACCTCGCGGAAAACCCGAACGACAAAGCGCGTTTGAAAGAACTGGCGCTTGATGTTTTTAACCTGAATGCATTCCTGTACGTGAACTGATATGAGCGAACACATCCGATACAACAAGAATCGCCGTGAATTCATTGAGAACTGCTTCTGCGGGGTGGGCTCGCTGGCTTTCGCGTCCATGATGGCTCAGGAACAGGCGCGCGCCGCGGAGTTCAATCCGCTGGCGCCGAAGCCGCCGCACTTCGCCGCGAAGGCGAAGTCGATGATCTTCCTGTTCATGGCGGGCGGCCCGTCGCATCTCGAAACGTTCGATCCCAAGCCATTGCTCAACAAGCTGGACGGCCAGAAACGGCCTGCGGAGTTCGGCGACGTGCAGTATCAGAACGTGAATGCGAATTCGCGCATCCTCGGCACAAAGCGCACGTTTAAGAGATGCGGCAAATCCGGAATTGAAATTTCCGACCTCTTCCCGTATCAATCTGAGGTTGCCGACGAGCTCTGCGTGGTTCGTTCCATGCACGGCGACATGGTGGTGCACTCCGCCGCGCAGTATCAGATGATGACGGGCCGCATTATTCCTGGCTTCCCGGCAATGGGGAGTTGGGTCGTCTACGGTCTGGGCTCACAGGCGGAGAACTTGCCGGCATACGTCGTGATGCCGGACGGCCATGGCGCGCAGGAGGCCGGCGTGCCGATGTACACCAATGGTTTTCTGCCATCCATTTATCAGCCCACGATGTTTCGGCCGGGCGCCAAGCCGATCCTGAACCTGGATCTGCCGAAGGGCATTTCGCTCGATGAACGCCGCCGTTCCATTTCGCTGCTGCATGACCTCAATGCGGCGACCGCGGGTGAGGATCAGGAATTCAACGCGCGCATGTCGACGTATGACACGGCGTTCAAAATGCAGACCGAAGCTCCGAAGCTTTTCGATCTCTCGAATGAACCCAAAGAGACGCTCGATATGTATGGCGTCGGTGACGCGAAGACCGATGATTATGGCCGCCGCTGTTTGATGGCGCGGCGCATGGTGGAAAACGGCGTCCGCTTTGTCTGCGTCGTTGCCGGTGGCGGCGGACCCGACGCCGAATGGGACGCCCACGCCGATGTCGAAGACAATCACCTCCGCATGGCGAGCTGGACCGACAAGCCTGTGGCCGCGCTCATCAAGGATCTGCGCCGCCGCGGACTGCTCGATTCAACGGTTGTTCTGTGGGGCGGGGAATTTGGCCGCTCGCCGGAATCGGAGAAGAGCAAAGGACGCGACCACCACAACACCGGCTTCTCGATGTGGGTGGCCGGCGGTGGCTTCAAAGGCGGTACAGTCTACGGCGCCACGGACGCGATTGGTCTGAAGGCGATAGAAAGCCCGGTGCATTTCCGCGATCTACATGCAACGATTCTGAATCAGCTTGGACTGAATCAGGATGCCCTGAGCTACCTGCACCTCGGCCGTAAAGAGCGCCTGACCGAAGTGCGCGGCACAGTGATTAAGGACATCGTCAGTTAATCGGCTTTTACGCCGTTATCGCTGAATTCGCGCCGACCCGCCGCGCGCAAACGCGCGAACCTGGTCGAGGGTGGCCATCGTGGTGTCGCCCGGGAAGGTCGTCAGCAGCGCGCCGTGCGCCCAGCCGAGTTTGACCGCTTCTTCCGGTGTTTCACCATTCAGCAGTCCGTAGAAGAACCCAGCCGCATAGCCGTCGCCGCCGCCAACGCGATCTATCACGTCGAGTTCCGCCGTAGGCGCGGTGTACAACTTACCGTTGATCCACGCGACCGCGCTCCAGCTATGCCTTGAAGTCGAATGCACTTCGCGCAGCGTCGTCGCGACGATCTTGACGCGTGGGAATTTTTTCACCACGTTATCCATCATGGCCGCGAAAGCGCGCGTATCGAGCTTCGATTCCGCTTCCACCTTCGGTCCTTCGATGCCGAGGCCCTTCTGCAGATCTTCTTCATTGCCCACGAGGACATCGACGTGCTCGACAATTCTGCCCAGCGTTTCGACCGCGTTCGCGCCGCCGCCCAGCACCTTCCAGAGCTTTTCGCGATAGTTCAGATCGAGCGACGTGACTGCGCCAGCCGCCCGCGCAGCTTTCATTCCTTCAATAATCAGCTCGCCCGTGGTCGCCGAAAGCGCGGCAAAAATGCCGCCCGAGTGGAACCAGCGGACGCCTGCGCCGAAGATCTCTTTCCAGTCGAAGTCGCCAGGCTTGAGCAAGCCGCCGGCTTCATTGCAGCGGTTGTAGAAAACGACAGGGGCGCGCACGCCATGCCCGCGATCACTGTACACCGCGGCCATATTCGGTCCGTTGACGCCGTTGTGCTCAAAGCGCTTATAGAAGGGTTTCACGCCCATCGCCCTCACGCGCTCGGCGATCAGATCGCCGATGGGATAGTTCACCATCGCGGTGGCGACGCCGGTATTCATCTCGAACGCGTCGGAAAGATTCGCGGCGCAGTTGAACTCGCCGCCGCTGACATGGATATCGCAATTCCGCGCCTTGCGGAATGGAATGATGCCCGGATCCAGCCGGTGAACGAGAGCGCCCAGCGCAAGAAAATCAAGTCCGCCTTTCGTGGCGGGAGGGATGTTAAGACCAGTACTCATGGGAAGCCTCAGGTTATCACGCGCCAAATGCTATATTGGCAATAGTTCCGCGCAGACCAAAATGCGGTGAGGTGGCAGAGTGGTCGAATGCGGCGGTCTCGAAAACCGTTGAACCTTCACGGGTTCCGTGAGTTCGAATCTCACCCTCACCGCCATTAAAAAATCAGCAGCGGGTTCCGCAACGCCCTTCAGATTTCCGCGCCTTCCTTGCAGAATCCAGTTGCGCCAGGGCCGCTGTCGCATCAGCCGGATTGGGGCGAGAAATCACCGCCGCCGCCATCGCCTCGCCATCGTTCCCTTGCGGGCAAGCGCAACGCCATCAACCCAGTGCTCTGAATCAACTGAATGATCGTTGGGCTATCGGTCGAGTGGCCGTTCCCAATAGTTTCCGCCGCCTCCAACGCGATTTCCGGTAGCTCCGAATTTTCCGGGATCGCCTCCCGATACTGGCCCTCCATGACCAGCTCTGGGCCCGGGGGCAGCGATAAGGAAGAGGGCACGGCGTCCGCGACGTGGAACGGCACACTTAGGATCAGTGGTAGTACGCCAGCTTAGCCGGTCATTGGATATTCTCTCGATGGATCGCTGAGCGCCGGCACTCACGCACGCGCCCATACTTCGGAAAGCTACACGGTGTATGGCTTTGCTTCTGGATACTACGTGCATGACTCAGACACGGCCCCAGAACTATCTCGTTTACATTACCGTCACGGCAGGGGATCAGCTTTCTTTGACCCCGCAATTTCAGACGCATGTTTCCGTCGGCTGTCAGGCGTTCGCTCCAGTCCTTTGCACGGCAACCGCGAGCGGGGACGCGTCGCATACGCCCGCGTTCACACAGGTCGGATTCCAGGACAACAACGGGAACTGGATTAGCGGGGATCAGTCCCGCAAACGTCAGCAGCGCGCCCGAGCCGGGAAGCATGACCTATGAAGCGTTGTTTCTGATCGCCGCGGCAGGCTTGAAATGTCTGCGGCGGCGCGGACGGTTGATGGCGTAAAGCGACCCCTCACCCAAGACAAACTGCAACTCGCAAAATCCGCATGATCCCAATGCACTGCGCGGAACGGCTCCTGAGCAAACTACGTACGGCCTAACAATCACTCTGGCTCCATTCATGCTTCGAGACTCCGCAGCGCTGGTGTAATGTTTTCGAAATTTACGCTGGCCTGGAGCCCTTTCATGAACCGTCATTCTATCTCGCAATTTTTTCGACTTCTTACGATCAGTTCGCTTGCTGTGCTCCTCTTCGCGAGCCAGCCAGCGAATGCTCAGGAAGCCCAGACGTCCACCGGCAGTGTTGTTTCCACATCCCGCAACACGCTGACGATCAGGAACACCGATGGCCGATATCAACTTTTCGTCCTGGACAATACTACAAAGAAACCCGCAACTATCGCGATTGGTTCTCAGGTGCGTATTACATCGTCGGAAGACGACGGTGTCTATTACGCAAGTGAAGTAGCCGTCACACAGCAGCCAGCAACCGGGGCGTCGGCCACCGGTTCCTCCCAGGTAGTTCCACCGGAAGTTCGTACTCTGGAGCGCAATATCGAACGCGAAACCCGCCGATACCGGGTCGGAGTACGAGGTGGCGTCGCGCTGGACCCGGAGTTGATTCTAATCGGCGTGCAAAGCCAGATCGGGCCGTTTTTTAATAAAAACGTCTATTTCCGGCCGAACGTCGAATTCGCCTGGGGCGAGGTGACGGCGCTGTTCGCGCTCAATCCCGAGTTTATCTACCGCCTTCCGGCCTCATCCCGCAATCCCCGCTGGGCTCCTTATTTTGGAGTTGGTCCTGGGTTCAACTTCCTTCACCAGAATTTTGAACAAAACGGCGTCAGTGGGAAAAGGATTGATTTCGGAGAATTCCACAGTGACGTGGGCCTTAACCTCATCGGGGGAATTGAATACCGTAGCGGTATGTTTATGGAACTCAAGACCTCCGTGTATTCCGATCCGTCACCAACGCTTCGCCTGGTAGTTGGCTACAACTTCTAACCGCACTTTGCGAAATGCCTCACAGTTGGGCGGGGTCCCGCACCCCGCCTGCTGTCGCAACTGGCCGCGCCGCATTCATTAAACCCGCTACAACAAAGCTATTAGTGATCAATGAATCAAGTGTTACGAAGTTCTTCATTATTTCATTAAAGTGCGCGTTGCCTCACAGAACCGCATGCAGGGCCAAACATAGTTCTTGTTTTTCCTTTAGGCTTCCGGTTATTGTTGCTTGGTACCAGTACTACCGGACTGAAAGAGGGATAGAACTGAATGGGCGCAACCGTTAAAGCACTGGGACTTTACGATCTTCTCGCGCCGCAGTTTCTTGCGGGCTTCCAGTTTCCCGATTACATCGATAAATATCTTTCGGTACTCGCAGTTGCCGACCTCCAGACCACCAGCGATTCGAACGGCGTTCTCTACACCGGCACGGTCTACTTTCCTTCGTCGCCAGGAGATCCACCAGTCCTGCAGCACCGCGATCCAAGCGGCGCGGTTTTTGATTTTCACGACATCACTCTGCAGTTTCGCCTCCTGATTCCCCGCGCCGGTTCCGCGCCCGTTAAGACGGTGATCGATACCATCGCAAGCGCCAGCTCGAGCTTCGTGCCCGTCCAGCAGATCGCAAATTCGTTCGGCGCGCAGACCGCAACCCCCACCGACTATCCCGGAATCGGCTTCCAGCTGGAACTGCTCCTCTCCGGTCTGGGATTTCACCTCGGCGACAGCTGGTTCCCTGGAAAAGTGAACGCCGATTTCACCATCACGCGGGACACAACGGCGACGAACAGCGACGTTCGCATTCTGCTGCCGAAAATTCTGCTGCGCTACACGCAGGGTGAGGATTTTTCCCAATCCCCCAGCTTCGAGATCGCCTCGTGGGGCAATCCCGGGTATGACCTTCCCAATGACCATGCCGATGGCGAACTCGCCACCATGGATCCTCCGCTCGCGGTGCATTCATCCGGGCGCGTCGCGTTTGGGGTGGACACCATTATCGTCGATCTCAGCGAAGACGCCACGCCGCCAGAGATTCTCGAGCATTTCGGGACCGACGAAAGCTTCGAGGGCATTTACGTCAAGGCCCTGCAGGTCTATTATGCGGACGCCAACAAGGATTTCGCGCTGAATTTCGCCGTTCGCGACGCCTTGATTTCGTTCAAGGGCGAAGTTTCGCTTGAAGCAGAGCTGGATCTGTTGTTCGCCGACGCGCCGTTCACCGTCGCCATCACGATGTTTAACGGCCAGCAAAGCATCACGGTGAACCCGGGCACTGCGTCTGGAAACACGTGGACCGGCGGCAGCGCGACGGTACCTCCCAACGTCGCAATGTATCTCCAGATTGCCGGCGGCGTTCCTCCTTTTACAACGACGGTCGACTATACGCCGAACGGCGGATCGGTCCAGCATCTCTGGAACGAGAGCACCCGCACCGCCAGTTTCAATCCAGCGCCCACCACGAACAGCACGGGAACGCTGGTGCTGAAAGTCGTGGATTCATCCGGCACTCCGCAGACCTGGCAGAACACGATGGCTCTGACGGTGAACGGCGCGCCGTCGTCGTCGCCAGCTACGCCCGCAACGCCTGCGGTTGCCCAGGCCACGTTTGTGCCCGATCCGCGGCCCGCGGGAATCCCCGACGAATACCAGATTCAGTTCACGCCCTCCACCTCCGGCACGAGCGAAGTCCTCACGATCCAGGGCGGTTCCTCACTTCCCACTGTCACGGTGAACGGAACGGCTTACACGATCGGGGAAGACCGTCAGGTGTTGGTGGACGTGGAACCCGGAGCCACGGCGTCGCAGGTTCAGGTGAACTGGGGGGCAGGCAATCTCCCCGGCGAATTCGATCTGCTGTTCGACTACGATAAGCCGGATACCGAAGCGCTCGAATCGACGTACGCCAGCCCGACGCCGGGCGGTGCGGACCCTGTGCCCGACGATACGGTCTTTCTTGGCAACACAGTTCCATCGGGGGTTCCGGGTGGGGATGGCCACTCTGGGGCCGATGCCCTCCGTTACTGGGCCGCGGATGCGCTCGATCTTACGAAGCCCATCTCCATTACTGGTAAAGCCAGCAATGAAGGGCATGCCGATAGAGGTCCTCACGACCTCAGCCTCTCCCAACGCCGTTCGGAGATCGCGCGGCGCATTCTCGCGGGAGTCAGTGGGGCGCCCGCACCATCCGTATCATCCCTCGGCGAGACGGCAGACACCACCAGCAATCCGCGAGACCGCGTCGCCGTCATAACCGGGACGCCAAAAAATTCGACCGCATGGCAGTTGAGCGGCAAACTGCAGCGCAGCACCACGCCTACCCCGCCGACGCCCACCACCCCAGCGGCTCCCCAGCCTCCCGGCCCGCCGACTAACAAGAAGCCCGCGACCCTGCGCCGTCTCAGTATTCGCGTTCGCCTCGAGCGCAACGTGCCGGTCATGGTGGAGCTCTCCGGCGAAATCGATTTCGAGACCGAGATGGAAGATTCGCTGCGCGGCGCGTCCGGGCAGAGCGGATCGCTCGATCTCACCCAGACAGCGGCGGCATCCAGGAATCCAAACCCCGCTGACGGCGTCGTCGATTTCACCTTGAACGTCACGTACGACACGGCGACGCACGACCTCACCGAGACCGTCACGCTCGGCGCCGCGCCCGCCGATGTCGATGGGCTCCTGCGGATGACCAATCCGTCTCCGTACAACCGGCTGAAAAACATTCTGGGCTCGGTCCTGATCTTCACGCCGATTCTGAACGCGGTCACGGAAGCTCTCGATCCCGACAGCGCAGGCGACTGGGCCGCAATCGCGGTCGACCTCGGAGTGCCGGTCGCCATCGGCGCGTTGGGCTTCATCAACACCACGGACATCACGTTGTTCGGCGGAACGCTGCAGCTACGCGAGAACATTCCGGGCGGCAGCGATCCGGTGAAGTTCACGAACGCGTCGCTGACGTTCGATTATTCGGTCGGCTTCCGAATCGATATCGACGCCCTGAATATTCATTCCAGCCGCTCGATGAGCGTCCGGTACAAGGCTGTCGGCGTCAATCTTCACTTCGGCGATCCGGTCAAATTCGAATTTGTTCTCGATACCAGCAAGGGCTACTCGCTCGACCTAAGCGATCCCGCGCTGTTTAATTTGCCGTCGCCTCTCGGCGATCTGCTGAAAATCGCCGCCGCGCGTATCGCCCGCTTCAATCCGCTCACGCTCGAGCTGGATATCGAGATCAAGGCCGATCTCGGCATCATCACGGTGGATAAGTTCATCGTGAAAGTCGCTCTCGATGGATCCACGCCGCCGATGATTCTGCCGTCCGGCGTCAAGATCAACATTCCGGAAACGCTGGTCGGCAACGGCACAGTAAATATCGGAAACGGCGGCTTTGACGGCACCATCGACATCACGCTCGTACCGATCAAGCTGCGCATTGCGGGCAGCATCGGCGTCCACCACATTACCGAAGGCTCGCGCGAAGCGACCGCGTTTTACCTGGGACTCGAAGTCGATTTCCCCGCGCCCATTGTTCTCGGTTCCACCGGTCTCGGACTCTTTGGCCTCTTCGGCCTGTTTGGCATGAATTACGCCATGAAGGAAGATCCGCCCGTTCCAGGTGATGCTGTTGGGCCGGATCTGAAGTGGCTCATCGCCAGCGGCGGCGCGCCCTACAAGCTGGAAAACAACGGCACAACGCTGTGGACGCCGAAGATGGATAACTGGGCGTTCGGCGTCGGCGTTGTCCTGGGTACCGTTGACGGCCTCCTGCTCAATCTGCGCGGCGCTTTCATTCTGGAACTGCCCGGACCGCGCATCATCATCACGGTCAATCTCGAAGTGGTGACGCTGATCGCCGATTCCGTCTCGCCGGACGGCATGGACGCGTCGTCGCTCGATGTCGGCATCATCGGCATCCTCGACCTCGACTTCGGCGCCGGCCAAATCACCCTCGGCGTGATGATCAATCTCTCCATCGCGTCCCTGATTACGATTCAGATTCCGATCCAGGTCTTCTTCAACTGGAACGATTCGTCGGACTGGCATGTCTGGATCGGCACGATCACGACCCCGGCCACCGCCGACATTCTCGGCATCGTGAAGGGCGGCGGCTACTTCATGGTCGGCGGCGGCGACATCGATCCGTTCCCGCCGGGCGCCAGCACCAAGCTGCCAGGTGTCGCTGTTGCCCTGGGCATCTTCGCCTCTATCGTGTGGGGCAGCGAGTCGGTCAATATCTATCTGAAAGTCGCGGCGCGCGCCGATTTCGGCGTGTCGTTTTCGCCGCATCTGTTCATCATTGGCGACGTGCATCTGGAAGGCGAACTGCGCCTCATCATCATCAGCATCGGCGCGAGTGGCGATTTCGTCCTGACGCTCTCTACTCATCCCGACGAACTGACTCTCAACGTTCACGTCTGCGGCCACATTTCGCTGTTCTTCTTCAGTATTTCTGCGTGTGTCGATTTCAATATTGGACCGTCGCAATCGCCGACTCCGCCGCCGGGCCTGATCTCGCGCATGTATCTGCAAAGCTTCGCGCCCGTGATCGCTTCGGGGCAGGGCGGGGACCGGCCGATTGACGGAAGCCTGGGGAACGCTATTCTCACTGCCGCATCGGGCCTGCCTTCGCTCCAGCCCGGCTCCGGCCAGTTGCCCGTTGTTCCCATCGATTCCGTTCCGGTTTTGCAAATGCAGTTCGGAGCGGATGCCACAACCATCACGCAGACTTTCACCTCGACAGTGCCCGCGTGCGTCACCTATCCAGGCGATCCGGGCGTCAGCCTGGGCGGTGGCCGCAGCGCTCACTACAGAATCAGTAAATTGTCGATCAATCCGCCGCTGCCAGGCGGTGTGCAGCCGCCCGTCGCGTGGCGTCCAAATAAACCGGCAAGCGATACGACGCAGACGCAGGTGGATCTCGCGCTCTTTACCCGCAATCCGAACGTGACGAACAGCGCGGCGGAGCGTTCCACGGAGCTCACGAACCAGATGCTCGGCATCTGGGGCGATACGTGCGGCAAAATCGCACCTCCCGCATGCGTGTTCTGGGCATTCTGCGGGCAGCGTCTCGGTCCTTCGCCGAACGCATGGAAATTGAACGGCATCCCGACGCCCGATCCTCCCAATACCGTCCGGACTTCGCCTGTTCCAACGGGACTGCAGGTGGAGCAGCCGGTATTGAGCGCGGCTGACGCCCAGTTGCTGCAGCTTGGATTGCCGATCGCAGGCAAAGGGCTCTATCCGGCGCAGATCATCGGTCCGGACACGAAAAATCTCCAGCAGCTATCTGTGTCTCTCGCGAGCGCGCCGCCGAATAGAGTTTGCCAGCGCGCGCTGGAATTGCCGGAACTGCTGTCGCTGAAATTCACCACCGGTCTTAACAAAGAGCTGAAGACCAACCCGGACGAAATCGCGAAGAAGATCGCCGAACTGACGAGCGTCAGCCGTTGGGTTCGTTTCGATACCGGCGCTTCGAATCGCGTCAGGCTGCTGCTGGGCGTCAGTCAAAACCTCGTCAAGCTCAACGCCCTTGCGGATATCAAAATTCGTGAACGAGATAACGCCAACAGTCTGATCCTCGAAACCGCGTTGCCCGCATTGAACCCCGTGACGATAACGGCGTATTCCCAGTTGCCCGCCACGTGGAACACTCCCACCAGCCCGTGGTACGCGGATGTCACGTCCATCGTGCCTTTCCTGGTGCAGGATCACCTGACGCCGATCTTCGTGGAGCTGAAACCAAAGTCCACTACCACCAAAATCGAAGTCGCCTACACCGGCGCGGACCCTCACCGTCCCAGCGTTGCGGTAGGCGCGATTGAATCCTGCCCGAAGAGTGAAACCGACCGTGAAGAGAACGGCGTGATCATCCAGCAGAGCACAATCCAGCAGATCCAGAGCTATCTGGATGGCGGGTCGCCTGTGCCGCTCCTTGAGCCGAACACGGATTACACGATTACCGTCGACTATGACGTCGTGGTCAAGGAAGCCGATGGCTCCACGCCGCCGCCTTACGGTCCCGCAACGCAGGCATTCAGCTTCCATACCAGCGGGGACGCGCCCAAGCAACTCGATCCGTGGGTGCTCTGCACATCGCCGGAACAGAGCGGAACTTTCGCGTTTTACGAAGATCCTGTCGACATCATGTTCAACGATCGAACGGTCATCCAGCTCTTCGCGAAGCTGGGCTATCAGTTGACTATGGATCTTCGCGCGGCCGACGGCTTGCCCGAGCCAGCCAACGCGCCGGTGACCACAACATCGGTGAGCGGCGTCGGCACTGCCGCCTATGATTCGTTGCAGGAGCTGGTGAAGGAAGGCAAGCTCCCCTGCGTCGGCATCACGTCGTCTTATCAGAACCAGCAGTTCACCGCGCCGGTGACGTTACGGCCTCTGATGGGCTACACGCTCGATCTCAAGACTAATCCCGCGCTGCCCGCTCCGTCCGATCCCACGGCCCCGGTGACGCCGCTCTTCCGACGTCAGTTCACCACGGGCCGCTATCCAACTCCGAAGAGTCTCGCCGACGATCTGGGCGCGACGCTCATCACGCATCGCGCGCTGACGCAGAAGCTGACTTTCCCCGTTGCGCCGGGAAGAACGATTCAGGCCGATCAGGATATTCAGAATGTGTTTCTCGCCGCCGGAGAGCATGCTCTGCCTGCGCCTGACAAGAACGCCATCGTCATGTACTGGGTGCCTTCGTCACCCGGTGGACCGTATGTCCCGCATGCGATCCTGATCGACTCTGTGGAGCCGGTCTGGCGCACACGCCAGGAGCCGACATTTACGAATCCCATCTCGTCCGATCCGACGTTCAAGATCGTCACGATTGGCCCCGCAACCTCTCTGGAGGTAAAGGAAACAGGAGGTTCGTCGATCGGCGGATACATCACCTCGCCCTCTGGCGCGCGGACGGTAGCCATGTTCGCCGCGGGCTTCTCACCACCTGCGGGAGGAACCACCGTGACGCTGACGCTGCACCGGCCTGCCAGCGCAACATATAACAGCGCCGACGAATCGCACACCGTATTCGCCCTGCCCGTAGCACCGCAGGCGCCCTGGGAGAACGATCATGTCTAGGTTTGTTTGGCCTCTGGTTTTCACACTGCGCGCTACGGCGCTCGTGGAAGCAACGCGGCAGCAGAGAACGGCGCCGGTAAAAGACAAGTACTTCCCGAAATCCACGGGTTTGTTTCCGGTCGCGCTGCGCTGGAGCACCACGCCCAATCTGGGTTTTCCGCGCGAGCCATTCCAGGTCTTTCGGCGTCAGCGCGATAACGCGGCGGAGAAAGCCCTCTACGAACAAGCGATCACGACGGCCATTACCATTAATGGTGACGCCGACATCCCGTTTTTTACGGGCGACTATGCTTATATTGCGCGCGTCGGTGTGACAGTCGCTTCCGGCAGCAGTATGATCCTGTCTGCCATCGATGCGAATTTCCGCATCATCCCCGGTCAGACGATTACTTTCTCCGCCAACGGTCTGGCTGAATTTCGGGCGCCCGGAATTGCGGGCCTGCACGCAACGGGAAGCGGCTCGATCACTGCCGTCGCCGTAATCGAAGAAAATAAATACGCCAATCTTCCGGACTGGCAAAAGATTCAGACCGTCGGGCTTCCTCTGAAGGACAAGGAAATCGGCGCGGCGTACAACACGCTGCCGCAGGGTTTTGAGCCGCCCACTCTGGATGGCGTTGAGGCCTCTGTTCTTCGCACCACGATCACGGCGCTCCTGCAATTAAATCCCCCAGCCACCGGTGTCGCGGATTTCCCGTTGCCCGCGTGGCCCGTTCCGAATCCATCCGCGTACGTGAATCAATTGCGCACGGGCTCATCCCTTGTGCCGATGATCGAGCGGTGTCTCAAGAATTCGGACGACACGAACATCACGAAGACGCAGTCGCTTTACACCGAGACGGTTCACCTCGAGGGCATCAAGCAGGCGAATCTTCCGGGCGCTACGGCGGACCCGTCGCGCCCGAGCCAGGCGACGCTGCCGATTACCGGCGTCTCCATGATGTCCGTGAGTACGGATTCCTACGCGGCTGTTTCGTTGGGCTATGGCACCGTTGATATTCCGCCCTCCGCCCAGGGCGTTCCCGCCGCTCCGATCTCTCTTGCCGTCGTGGTCCAGAACCCGATCGTGCCCCCCGCCTCCAACTACGGCGGCTGGGAGTACATGGTCACCGCTCCATTTGTATTTCCATTCGGTCTGACTGTCACCCTGGCCGCGCTTTCTACCGGCGAGCTTCCGGTGGAAGCGCCGGTGGGAATGACGGGAGCGGTGAAGCAGGTGCAATCTCCCATCCATCGAAACGAAGCGGCGCCTGCATCGATTACTGTTTCGTGGCAGCCTTCCACCATGCCGCAGGGGTATGGAATTCTGGTGAGCCGCGCGCCCAATCAGTCGATGGTGCTGAACTCATCGCGTCCCCCCGCGGTCAAAGGCTTCGATCCGTACGTGGCGCTCGCGCCGCTGAATCCCGATCCGAACACTCCGCCGATTCTGCAACTGCCAAATTTCTGCGACACGCTGGCCATGCTGCCGTTGAAGAATCCGCCCAACAACAATCGGTATCTTGTTGCCGGGCTGGATGTCTTCGGGAACTGGTCTGGTTGGGCCTCCGCAGCCGCCAGCCTTCCGCCGGCGCCGATCACGAAGCCGGGCATTCGCAATGTGGAATTCATCATGGATGCGGCTCACGCTGCCGGCCATGTAGTGCCGACCACGCTGCGCGTCGAATTCGCATGGGACTGGACGGACCGCGCGCCTGGCGCTCTTCGCTTCACCGGACAATTCGTAGCGCCCCCTGGCCAACTGGGCCCCGTTGCGTATACCGCGGGTCTGGCGACAAAGCAGACTGGTCCTGTAGGTCCACCGCTTGTCCTGACCTTCAACTATTCAGCAACGGGTCCCGCCGATACGATGTTGCCGAACTGGCCGCCGCCCACCGCCACGCCGCCGCCTTATCCTCTGCCTGTTCCCTCGCCCCAACCCTGGGTTCCGGCGGTCACATCGGGCCATACGCTCGCGGGTCCGATCACGATCATCCAGTCGAAAGGCGCCGACCCGAATGCGCAGCTGACGCTGTATCGCGTGGATATCAGCGGCTTCAGTCTGGATTTCTCATCCGTGAATGAAATCGATTTCGCTTTGTACGCCGCGGCCTCCGAAGAAATTCGTCCCGGGGAATGGAGCGACATCCCCGATCCGATCTCGAAGTTTATCGGGAAGGTCGCGAAAGCGTACGATCCGATTCCGCCTGTCGTGACTTTCACGCCGCCTTCCATTAGCTGGACCGCGCTTCCCGATGCAACCGGAAAAGCCCGAGGCATTCTGGAATGGACAGCCGACCCGAAAGCCGCAGGCTACTACGTATGGGAAGCGACTGAGAGCGCTCTGCTGCATATCCTCTCGCCAGGCGCTGCCGATCCCGCGCCCTCCACGCCGCTGGTGACGCGAGGAGGAAATCTCAAGACGCTGGTTCTGGCGAATCAGGATAAGTCGCTGCAGGGTTTTGCGCGCCTGAACAAAGATCCCATCGTCGGATCGCGAACCGAAATCATTGTTCCGGCGGCCGCCTCAACGCTCTACGTCTACCGCGTCTCGGCCATCAGCGCAGCGAAAGTGGAAGCAGCGCGCTCGCCGCAGGTTGCAGTCTTCGGCGTGCCGCGCCGCAATGTGCCGGGCGATCCGCGGTTGGTGCTGCGCCGTTCCAGGTCGCCGCAGGGAGTGCAGGTGATCGGCCTTCCTGTGGAGAGCGGTCCGGCGCCAGCGGGTTACCGAGTATTCCGCGTTCGCAACGCCGCGCTTTCGCACGACGGCTCCACTATGGGACCGGCGAAGCTGAGCGACACCAACGCGGGCTGGCACGATTATTCCGGCAGCAGTCTGAAGGGAACGCCTCTGACCGGCAAATCGATTGTCGATACTGCGGCGATACCGAGTTGGTTTCCCTGGTATTACCGGATCACCGCGATCGGTGTGGACGATCCGGCCAACGGACTGCTGCGCGGCGAATCCGGCTATTCCGGCGTTCAGTCGGCATCCACGACGCCTGCGGGTCCTCCGTTGATTCAGGCGCCGGTTCTTGCAACGAATATCAACGGCGCGCTCGTGACGCTGACAACCGATCTGCCCGCCGCCGGCGTCAGCCCGATCGGCCCCGCGCTGGTGGAAGTTCTCCAACTGATTCCGGATCCGGTGAATCCCGGCAAGATGACGACGAAGACGATCCTTTCCTCCGCTCCCAACGCAATTGCCGTAGGAACGCTGGCGCTCCCGATTGTCATCTTTCCGCTCGCTGAAACGGCCCTCGTGACACCGCAGACCCCGAGCAAGGTGGTTCTGCAGCCCAAGCTGCCACCTCAAAAAATCCCGATCCCGATCCCGATCCCGATCCCAATTCCAATCCCGATTCCAATTCCGATCCCGATCCCGCACAAACCGCTGCCGCCGACACCGGCGCTACGCCGCAGTGCGCCGGATTCGTCTGAGCATTTCAAGCTCTACGTTCTGATTCCGTGGAGCGCAGCGCAAAAAGATACGTTTTTGATTCGTCTGACCGATCCGCTGGCGCGTCAGTCGGTTTACTCATTCTGATGGTGAGCCTGGTGAAAACGGGGAAATAGATGGCGATTACTCAGCAGCAGGTTACACAGGCGCTTCAACACGGGGAACTGCAGGCATTCGGCCTTGCCATGCCGCGGCTCGCTCCGGACTGGTCTCCCAAAGGCGCGTCGAGCCCGTCGTTCTCGGTGTCCAACGAATCGAACATGACCATCACCGCCTCGGCGAACTGGGCCGCGCCGCTCGACATGAGTTTTCTCGCCGTCGATCCCGCGACCGGTACTCCGATGCCGGTCACTTTGACGGACGCGGCGGGCGCGGTCGAAAATGCCAAAGGCGTTCTGCTCACGCTTTTCGATCAGTCGTGGCTCCGGCTGAACCGGCTCTACACGCAGGTCTTCGAAACATCCAGCTCCAGCCGCCCGGAATTCGATCGCGGGCTTCCGTTTCGTCCGGTCCCCCGCTACATCTTCTTCCCCACCCAGACCATGTCGATGAAAAGCGGTCTAGCGGAAGCGTGGGCGGATCTCGGCTTCCACGGAGACGCCCGGTTTTATGACGGCGATGGCGTCGTGATCGATCCGGTCGCCGTCATGGCGGCTTTCGCCGCGATCCTCACGAAATTCCCGCTGCTGCAGGCGGTCGATCTCAGCGACCCGCCGCTCAGTCCGCTTCCTTTCACGAACTATCTCACTACTCTCGCTCCCTCTGCGAAAGTTCGTTTTCGTTTTGTGGCGCCGGATGGCACGCCGTACAACGGCACGCATCTTACGAACGTCACCGCCATTTCCGGCGGCGCCGCCGCGGGCCTCTATGAACTGAATTCGGGCAGCACCAATATTGCGCTCGAAGCCGTCAGCGCAAGCTTTACCCAGGATGATCACGATCGCCTCGTTTTCGGCCCCGCCACCAGCGGCCGACTGACCGGTACTTTCACGCCGCCCACCAGCGCGGTGACACTCTCTCGCGATTTCTTTTCACTGCGCGTTGTCGAGCTCAATAGCTACCTGGTCGGCGCGTGGCCGGCGTCTTCGAGCGACCCCGCAACCGGCGTTCAGCGGAAGCCCGCTGTTCGCATCAACGAAAACGCTACACTTCTGAGCGATGGAAATGACCTGCTCGCGGCGGCAAATACGGCTCTTGGTTCAGGCGCCGATCCTTCGCTGGCCGTCGCGCAGGCCATCGATGGAGCCTTCGCCATACCGCCGGCCGTGGGAACGAATGCGCACTGGCCCAATTTCCCTTCCGGTGTTCCCGCCGATCCTTCTGAGACGCTCGCCGTCGCTCTGAAAACGCAGGTCACTCTCACGGCGAACTGGGTCACCAGTACCGCCTCGGATTTTAAGAAGGCCGATGTCGTGCTGCAAATCGCGGCGCTTCCGGCAAACGCGTGGGTTCGAATTTATTCCCGCAAGTTTCTGCCGGATGCGACTGAAGGCCGTGGCGATGGACGCGGTGGTCTGGTCCCCGCAGGTGGGACTCTGATCCTCAATCTGACCGATCCCTTCAGTCTTCGGGTTCCGCCCAATAATCCGGCCCCCGGTGACATCATCGTCCCCGCGAAAGCCACGCTGATGTTCGACATGATCGTGCTTCTCGCGAACGGCAAGTCGCGGATGTACGGCGACATGACAGTGGACGTCAGCCCCGCGCCTGGCACGCCGCCCACCAGTTCCGCGACGAATCCCTGCGGAACGGCTGCACTTCGTGGCGTCAGCAATTCAGGAATTCTGGGACTCGGCACAGCCGGAAACACCGGCTCCGCGCCCGACCTGGCAACGTGGGCAAAGAATCTCGCCGGTGAGAATCAACCGCGCGATGCGTCGCGCCTGCCTACCATGGCGCGGCGTGAGCTGCTCGTCGCAGGCGCGGCCACCAACGTATGGACCGGCGTGATCGGTGGCGGACGTATCGCGACGGAGACGATCTCCGCAGCGACGCGCACCGGCGCGCCCGGCAGTCCTGGCGGACGCGAAACATCCGTAACCGGTGTAACATCGCACGGCGGCATTCTGGCCTATGACATCGCGCGCCATGCGCTGCGCCGTTCGCACAACATAATTTCGCGTCTCGCCGATCTTGCCGATAGCAACTGGAATGTCCCCGCCGCGCCGACCGCGGTGACGGTTGGCGGAACGCCATCGGCAACGAACGGAACCATGGCGGGAGCTGTTCTGCAGACTATCGCGCCTTACTGCGAGACGCCGGAGCTATACGCCGCGTGGGCTGCGGGCGTCAACATCAACACCGTCATTCAATACGTGGTCGACAATTTCATCCCCAACAGCATTCCTGCGCGCACCCAGATCGTCAATGCGTTGAATACTCTCAAGACGACGCCTGCCGCGCCAGCGCCGGCTACCGAAACCTCCGCCGAGCAAAGAATCGCCGTCGAGCTGGAGCGCGAAGTCACCAGCGTCTACTTCGGCCGTCGTGACGCGCAGTGGGCGCTGCAAAGCGCCATCAAAGCAGCGCGGCATCTCATTTATATCGAGACGCCCGGTTTTTGCTCTACCCAGGGCGCCACGTCGCACGGCTACACGGCCGATCTCATCGCGCTGATCAAAACACAACTCTCCTCGCGCCCGGGCCTCCGCGCCATCATCTGCGTGCAGCGTTCGCCCGATTTCGCGCCGGGATACGAAGGCATGTCCTCGTACGAAATCAAAGACCGGCTCACCATCGTGAAAGGCCAGACCACGCCCTCTGTGGTGACGCCATTGCCCGATGCGCAAACCGCCTTCTTCCACCCCATCGGTTTTCCCGGCCGTTATAGCCGCGTAGAAACGAACGTTGTGATTGTCGATGACGTCTGGGCAATGGTTGGAGGCTGTTCACTTCGCCGCCGCGGCCTCACGTTCGATGGAAGCAGCGATTTGGTGGTGACGGACACGCTGATCGAAAACGGACGCTCCGCGGCAATCCGTGATTTTCGCCGCGCGCTCATTGCCAACCGCCTGGGCATCACGCCGGATTCGACGCATCCTTCCTTCGTTGCGCTCAGCGACGCACAAACGTCCTATCGAGTAGTGAAAGACGCGCTGGCCGCCGGCGGACTTGGCGATATCGAAGCCGTGTGGGACGGCTCCGCGCCAGGCACGACACTCGCCACGGCCCTACCCATCGATCAGTCCAATCCGGAAGGCCGCGAATTCGATGTCGCAATGGCTCTCCTGGTTTCGGTGCTCGCGACCGCGGCCGGAGTCTGATGAATTACCTTCGGGCGGACGCAAACTCCTCGATCATCTTCTGATTGAACGCCGGAATATCATCCGGCTTCCGGCTGGTCACGACGCCGTGATCCGCCACAACCTGGCTGTCTTCCCACTTACCCCCTGCATTCCGAATATCGGTCTGCAACGACGGCCACGACGTCATCCGCCGATCCTTCACCAGATTCGCTTCCACCAGGAGCCACGGACCATGGCAGATCGCAGCGATCGGTTTTCCGGCCGCCGCGAAATCCTTCGCAAACTGCACAGCCTCAGGAATAGTCCGCAGCTTATCCGGATTGGCTACGCCACCCGGCAACAGCAGCGCGTCGTAATCCTGAGCCGTAGCCTTCTTCAGTTCCCGATCCACCGGGAACTTATCGCCCTTGTCGTGGTGATTCATTCCCTGGACTTCCTTGCCATCCAGCCCGATCAGGTCCGTCTTCGCGCCCGCGGTTTCCAGAGCCTTGCGGGGCTCCGTCATCTCGACCTGTTCGAAACCGTCCGCCACGAGAATCGCGACTTTCCGCCCATCTAATTTCTTATCCATGACCGGACGTAATGCACCTCTCCATCCACCGTCATGCTTACTACTTCGTGCCGAGCAGACAGACGCAGGCGATACCGCACCCGACGCCCGCCCACTGCCGTACCGTCAGCGTACTTCTGTTCAGGACCATGTCGAAGAACGGCGCTTCAATTACGATAAGAATCGCGATGAGTACCAGATACTTCCCCGTCTGCCCCTCCATGCGCGCCCGAGTGGCATAACGGTATGTCGCCACTCCATTTACCAGTCCTGCCAATATCAGGAGCAAAAGCTTACTCGGGGTGGGAAGCGACCCACTCTGCAAGCCACCCTGCAGCATCGCAATGACAATCGCAACCAATCCCGTCACCGCCATGACGACCGCGCCAATCCACGCCCCGGAAGCCTGCGAATACTTACCCAGAATCGGCCACCCGGCCATTCCCATCGCCGTCAGAGCCACCTCCAGCATTTCCTGCCATGCCATCTGTCCCGTTTACCTCTGCCACAGAATAGCAACGCAACAAAAAAACCCGGGACGGCGTTTACTCCGTCCCGGGTCTTCCTCCGCGTAATCAGGTTTACTGATTTTTATAAGCAAGTCCGGCCGGCGCCGCCGGCGGTTCCGAGTCACTGAGCGGCTGGCCGATGACGTCACCGTTCACCACCATTTCCACCCGGCGATTCTGCTGGCGTCCCGCGGCAGTATCGTTCGTCGCTACCGGCCGCGTCTTACCGTAGCCATGCGCTTCAATATTGCCGGATGAAATGCCGTTACTCACCAGATATTCCAGAACGGAATCCGCACGCCGCTCGGAGAGCTTCTGGTTATAGTCGTCGCTGCCCGTGCTGTCCGTGTGGCCTTCCACTGTCAGATGCAGGGAAGGATAAGCGAGCAGAATACCGGACACCTTCGCCAGCTTCTCCTTCGCGTCCGGCTTCAGCGTCGCCTGGTTGGTATCGAACAAAACGTCGGACATGTTGACGATGAGGCCGCGCGCCGTGTCACGTGTTTGCAGGATCAGATTCAGTTGATCCTTGAGACGCGCGCGCAGGGTCTGCGCATCCTTTTCAGCCTGATCCTTCGAGGATTCCGCTGCGGTCTTCGCGGCCGCAAGCTTCTCCTGCTCCGCCACGGCCGCTGCCTTAGCTGCCTCAGCCTCAGCCTGCGCTTGCTTTGCGGCCGCCATCTCGGCTTCCGCTTCACGCTTCTTCGCATCCGCCGAAGCGGCCTCAGCCTGGGCGGTCGCTCTCAACCGCGCTTCTTCCTCGGCGCGTTGCTGCGCGGCGGTGGCTCGTGCGGTCTCGGCCTTTGCCTGCGCCTGCGCATCGGATTCACGCTGCTTCATCGCGCGGTGCGCTTCGTCCTGTTCCTTTTGAATGCTGATGCGGCGCGCGTCTTCCGCCATCTGCGTCGCTTCACGCGC
>DASYCD010000442.1:0-22736 GCA_036500405.1 Bryobacteraceae bacterium | reverse complement strand
TTGCGCCCAGAGCGGAGAGATCCAGGATTTTGTTCTTTGCTCGTGAGTAAATCCAGATTGGATGGGACCAGGGTTGATGGCCGGCTGAAGTTTCTGTGCCGGCTATGAAGAATTGCGAATCCGGAGTCCAGATGGCGTGTGCGACGGTCCGCGATGTGTCGACCTGCGTCAGCAGCGGACGGCCCGAGTTCGTCCGGAACTCTATTCTGGCCTGAGTCACGATCACTTTCATGGCATGGTCGGGCGACTGGTACGACTGCGCTGCCGCGAAGAGTAAGAACAAAAGGTTCATGGCCGCAATTCGAAAGTGGTGGTGCGGATGACTGGCTGGCCGCCGGGGCGAAGGGCGGCGAGTTCGAGAGTGTATTTTCCTGTCGCAAGGCCGGCGATGGGAACGGGTGTGACGATGGGAATGACCGGGTTGCCGACGCGCATGAAGCGTGTGAGGACCTGAACGCCGGTATCGGCTTTTTGATTTCCGTTTCGATCGAGGACGCGGAGGCGCGCGCCAACCTGGGGCAGTGAATCCCATTTCGCGGCGGTCAGCAGCGGTTCGTAAGCTTCGAAATAGACGATAGCTGTGCCGCCCTTTTGAAACACAGGATCGCCAGCTGGAATGACTTCAGTGTTGTTTGCAACGAGTGAGCGCGCGCCTTCGAGGAGCGATTCATCCAGACCGTCGGTAAGATCTTCAGCGCGCTTTGCGCTGTGGCTGAGGGCGGGCGCGCTGAGGCCGAGAGATTTTCCGTCCCAGGGCTCGATTTCGAGAGGGGATTCCAGTTTGCCGAAGGCGCCGCTGCCGGATGAAAGCGCCAGGGTGAAGCGATATTTGCCTGGCGCCATCTCGAACTGATTCTCGTAATGGTAGGGCATCCTGCGGAAGGCGTCGAGTTGCTTCTGGTCGTCGAAGTCAAGCGACACCTTGTCATTGACGCGGGCGGCTACGGTGTCACCGGGCAGGAGGGCGGCGCCGGCGAAAGTCAGTTGGGCGTGGAGCCTGTTCTTTTCTTTTGTGAATTTAATCGAGGCAGGATCGATATCGACGGCGAGATGGACGCGGGCGCTCGCGGGCGAGGAATAGAACCAGGGAAGCTGCATCTTTGCGGCGATGGTGGATGCGCCCTGAGTGGCGCGCGCCTCCACATCCGCGCCCTGCGCTTTTAAGCCGGAAAGGGCGGATGGAGCGGTTGTGCAATAGGTCTTCCGGGCGCGCACGTCAACACCGCTGCGATCGACTTTCACGCGAAGTGTGTGGCAGGAACCTTCGGGAGAATCTACGGAAGGCGTGTAGCTGAGAAGGTAATACCAGTCCTGCTCCTGGGCGATCTCTCCAAGAGACGCGGAGAGATCGTTATTCATGACGAATGCGAGTCCGCCCGTGTTTTCCGCGAAGGGTGGGAGGATCGTGCTCGCGCCATTCATGAGCGCCGGACCTGCAGTGGGGGGACCGACACTCGCTCCGGCAACAGTGTAAACAGCGACGTTAGCCTTGTTGAGGGCGACGATGGCGGTTTTGGTGTCCGCTTCCAGATCCGGATTCGGAGGCGGGGAACTGGTGAAGAAGATCAGGGCCTTGCGCCCCCGAACGCTCTCGAGCGAAGCCGCGACCGTTTTCAGTCCTTCCAGCATGGCGCGATAAGAGTTTGTGTCGTGAGAGCCAGTCATCACGGTACTGCGGGTGGGCAGAAGAGTGAAGGCTTTGGTGAGCTTCGCTTTGTCGGTGGTGAAATTCTGGACTACGTGCGTGCCGGAGAAATCATGGCTCACGACAGACATGTAACGGTCCGGGGAAGCGTAGCTATCGAGAAAGCGCAATGCGAACTGGTGGGCGGCGAGTTCCACGTTCTGCGGAAACGCCGAGGTATCGAACAGGAAGACGAAGTAGTGCTTGCCGGGGCGCTCGGGTGAAACGCTGGCGCTCTCCTGAGAGAAGCCCGAGATCTTCTGCTCGTTCCCGTCTTCCCAAATGTGAAAGTCTTTCGAGGTGAGGCCATTCTCGAAATGCCCTTTCCTCGTGACGACGGCGTCGACGAGAACGGTGCGGGATTCCGTGCGGATGAGAGGTCCGGGCGGTTGTGCGTGGAGCGATGCGGCAATGAGGATCGCGGTAAGAGTGGTGAACTTCATGGGATCTCTACCAGCGCGCTTTGAGAGGTGAGCAGGCCGCCTTCGGAATCGCGCGCGACCATGCGGACAATGTATTTTCCGGAGTGGACAGCAAACGTATTCTTCACGCCGAGACCGGATGCGGCGTGCAACTGAATGGTGGCGTCGCGCAAGCGCAGTTCGACGAGTTTCTGGACGCCCGACATGAAATTGCCATCGGCATCGAAGAGGCCGGTGACGACGGTGACGTTATCGAGATTGCGGTCATTCTCGCGGCGGAAGGCGAGGCTTTTGACGTCGAGTTTGGCGATGGCGGAGATGGTGGCGTCGCCGCTCGGGGATTTGAAGAACTGCGTTTCGAGCGCGGCGGGCAGATCGTGAACTTCATCGCGGGAGAAGAAGGCTTCTTCGAGTTCGTGCTTTGCGCGTTCGGCGGGGTTAGCTGCGGGTTGTGGGGCGAAGTAACTCTTGCGGAACTGGAGATTTTTGCCGCGACCGGATTTCAGGGTGACGTTCACGTGGTGGAGTTTGCCGTCGGTCTTGAGATCGAGGGGGGAGAAGCTGAGGACATACATCACGTCCGGGGCGGCGGCGGTGCGGGCGATGCCTTCGTTCATGTCGTTGGAGCCCTGATAGAGAATGCCGCCCGTGCCTTCGGTGAGAAGAGCCATGACGTCTGTGAGGGTGAAGGCTTCCATCCGCCGTAATTGGAGTGTTTCGCGGATCGTATCGGGGTTGTTGATTCTATCGGCGGCCTCAGCTGTTCCGGCCAGGTAGACGCCGCGTGAATCGAGGGCATTGATTACTACGTTTTGGCGAATAGCGCGTTCGATCAGAGCCGCCTGCCGGTCATGGAGGTCATTTGTCACAAGAAAGCCGGGCGAAACGATAACAACGATCCGCTGACCGGGCATGGATGCCAGACGCGCGATTACGTTCCGGATCGCATCGAACGACCGTTCGGTTTCCATGTCACCCCTCTGAACGATTTCCCGAGCCCGGCGGGCGATAAGGTTGTCGGGAGGAAGGATGCCGGACACATCCCCCGTGTGAATGGAATCAGGTGGTACAACTTCTGAGCTGTGACATTTCTCCGCATCCCTGATTGCAACGAACTTCGCCTGAGGATCGTTTCGGTTCAGGATGAGATCCGCCTGGTAATAACTCATGGGGGGGCATATCTCCTCTTCAAGCGTTTTTGTCGCGGCCGCCGCTCCGATGCTCAGTGCGGACAAGGCGGCGTTCAGTTTGGCTTTATCGGCGGTGAAGTCCTGCATTGGCGCGCCGGAGGTGCTGTAGATTGCGATTCGTTCCTGGGGACCATTCGTTGAGTCGATCTGGCGCCGGGCAGCTTCGCGCGTGTATGCGAGATCAGTCAACTGCATGTGGATGTCGTCGAAGAAGTAGGCGACGAAGCGGGTGGGGATGCCGTCCGGGGCTTCGCGAGGCGTGGCGGAGGGCGGTGCGGTTGGATTGGGGGGCTCGGATGCGGATTGCTTTGTCAGACGCTCGATGGAGAATTTCGAGATCGCCTGGGGCTTGCCGTTGTCGGTGAGCTGGAAATCGTCGATGGTCAGGTTATCGACGGGCTGGCCTTTGGAATCGCGGACGACGACGGGGACCGGAATGAGATTGACGCCGGAGCGGAAGGTGACGGCGGATTCTTTTGTGGTGACTTCCGGGGTTTGGGCGAAGAGGGAGATTGTGGCGAGGAGGAAAGAAATCAGCGCGAAATGGACGCGGATTCGGATGGCTTTATCTTATCTTTTCCGGGCTGCTCCGTTCTGTGAGGAGTGCTGCGATTCCGGTGTGGCCTCTTCTTAGAGCCCATGCCAGGGGCGTAGACCAGGGTTTGTCATCCGGGAGTGTGATGGGCGCGCCGCGCGCGAGGAGGAATTCGAGCATCTCGCGGTTATTGTTGCGGGCGGCCCAGGCGAGAGGCGTCGAATTGTATTCTTCTTCGCGTGGTGAAAGGGCGGCGCCGGCGTCCAGAAGGATGGCGGCTCGTTCGATTGATTCCCCGCTGCGGCACAGAGAGTGGAGAAAGGTTTGGCCTTGCCAGTCGGGGAGGTCGGGGCTCATGCCGTGGTCGAGCAGGATAGGGAGCATTTCGAGATTTTCGAGCAGGTAGGAGCGGCAGCCACCTGCGACGGAGGGGACGGGAACACCGGCGTCGAGAAGGCGCATGAGGAGCTTTTTGTTGCCTCGCGTGCAGACTGCGGTGAAGACTCCGCCGCATCCCCGTTCGGCTGAGGCGGGATCCTTTTCGATTTCGAGCAGGACTTCGTCGTCTTTGCCCATCCACACGAGATCGTATGGATCGAGTTTGGCGCCGTGGCGCTTCAGGAGGGCGCGAATTTCTTCGGTCTTCGCCGCGTAGAGAGCGTTGCCGGCGCAGAAGGCGTGGGCGTTCGGGTCGGCGCCGTGGGCGAGCAGGATTTTGACCAGATCAAGATCGCCGCGGCTCGCCGCCGTGTGTAGAGAGGAGTCTCGTGTGGGATCCGCGCCGCGATCGAGAAGGAGCCTGGCGATTGCTACGTGACCGAATTCGATAGCGGTGTGGAGTGGGCGTCTTCCGCTGGAGCGCTGGCTGGCGATACTCGCGGGGTCGGGATCGAGGAGCGCGAGGATTCGATCGCGATCGCCGAGGGCGGCGGCGATGGTGAGGTCGCAGGTTGCGCCTTGATTCACGAGCAGGCGGATGGTTTCGACATCGCTTCCGGCGAGGGCGCGATCGATGGGTTCGATCTCAACGGGCGACCGGCCGCGCAGATCGCGGGCTTGTTCGAGAAGGCGGGCAATTTCTTCGTAACCACGCTCTCGCGCCATTTCGATCAGGCTGACGTCATGCGAGCTGTTCCATTCGGGATCTGCGCCGGCGTTAAGCAGGAGACGGACGGCGTCGAGATGGCCGGCGCGGGCGGCGAAGTGGATCGGCTGCTGATAGTCGTTGGTGGGACGGCCGAGTTCGGGCTTGCGGTTGAGGAGACTCTGGAGTGCAGGAACATCGCCGGCGGACGCGGCGGCGATCATTTGCCAGACGTCATCGGGAAGGCTCCGGGGTTTTGTCATTGCTTGTGAACCGCCAGCACAGTCTCACGAGACCTCATGTGAAGTTTACCGCCAGGACCGGTCTCCTCGACTGTATTTCCCATCGGAAAACAGTCCAGGTCCAGCGCGTACCAATCGGTTCGTCGTGAAGCCCGGGCGGCCGATAATACTTTGACTGTCCGATAATCTGCTACGTTTTCGTGACCGAGGACGGCGTCGCCCGGCGCGATGCAACCTGCTTTGAGAAAGGCCTTGCGGTCTGCCCGCTCGCGTTCCGTTTCCGGCCGCATAATCAGGGAGGGCGCCATCCGGAGAGTGATGAATTTGGCCCCATCCACAAGGTTGCGTGACGCCTCCCAGCACGGCCCTTCGGTTTTCGTATCAGAAAATCTCATGCGCGCGCCGGGCAGTTCATAGCAGGTGTACAGAGTGCGAGTGACCGTTCCGTTGTCCGCATAAGAGGTTCGTTCCAGATCCACCGTGAATGGGACGCCGCCAAAGCCCGAGATGATTTTGGCCGTTTGGGAAAAGGCCAAGACGCTGATGAGGCATACCGCGGCGGCGATGGAGAGGCCGCCCAGCGGGAATCGGCGTGGGGGCTGATATCGATATTGCGAACACACGCGGTCGCGGAGGGAAGGGGAGGGCGGGGCAAGCGTCCAGCCTTCGAGAATCTGATCGAGCTCCTGGTCGTTCATGCGATCTCCTTTCCGCCCGGCGCGTATGCGCTGAGTAGTTCCTTCAATTGGCCGCGCGCCCGCTGGAGGCGCATCTTCACGGCGCCGAGTTCGATATCGAGAAGACGCGCAATTTCGGCGAGTGGCATTTGTTCGTAACAGGCGAGGATCAGGACGACGCGCTGCGCTTCCGGGAGTTGAGTGACGGCGGCGGCGACGGCATCGCGCATCTCCGATTGAAATGTTTCGTATTCCGGTGTGGACGGAGCGGGGAGGGGCGCCGGATCTTGTTTTCGAGCGCTGCGTTTCAGGTATTGCTTCCAGGCCGCGCCGAAGAGGTATGTTCGCAGCGGGGCGCGCTTTGGGTCATAAGACGAGCCCGGTTTCAGGAGGCCGAGGAAGCATTCCTGGACGATATCTTCCGCGTCCGCTACCGAATTGGTCAGCCGCAGGGCGAAGCGATAGACGGGGAGGTGGTGAGCATCGAATAACTCCAGGAATTCAGACCGCTCCATTGGTTTGTCTTGTAGTATTCCAGCGGGGCGTAAAAAGGTAACGCGGAATGATCACTTTTCGTAGGTGATGTGAGTGCTGGAGTCGAATTTACGGTAGTTTTCGAAAAGCGTTTCGTTTTTGAAGCAGGTACGGTCGCTGCGGGTGCACGTGATCGTTTCCGTGTGGGTGGGGAGCATGTAGTTTTGCTCGCCGATCGTGACGAGTGAATAATCCGTTGACGATTCGATCCTTTGCAGCGGGAATTGGCGTGGAACGCCGTGTGCGGATTTTTTGATGCGGAGAACCTTGCCGGTTTGCTGGTCAATCCAGATGACGCCGGAGTACGCCGGCGCGATGCGCATGCGCCGGAACGGACCGACATCGCCAACCATGTCCCAGCCGGAGTTTTTCCCGGCGATCTCATATTGATAGCGCCACGCGGGGCGTGAGCCCGTTGCATCGAGCCGCCGATTTTTGAAAACGGCGCGATGTTCCGGGTTGAGGATTTCGTCGAGCAGCGTGGCGAATTCTCCGGTCGACCAGACGCCTTCGTTCGGAAGGCTTTTGGAAGGTTTTCCGTTGATTCGGATATCCGAATAGACTTCGCGATTTTCCTGGCTGATGACTTCGGCTGAGACGGAATCGGTCTCCTTCCAATTGATAGCGCCGGCAGGGGCCTGATAGCGCGCCGTGGTGCGGCTCACCAGATAATTGGGAATCGATTGCGAGTAACGGGCGGCGTCGGCGCGCGCGGCTTCGATGATGGGATCGGGCTGTTGCGCGGCCGCAGCCGACAGGACGAACAGCAGTGTCGTGACGGCGACCCGCATGATTACTTTTTCTTCTTCTTTACCTTACTCCCTTCGGGGCCTGGCGTACGCGGCGGGTGAATGCGCGGCAGATCGGGATCAGAGGGCAGGACGTCCGCGCCTGCGGCGAAGCGCCATTCTTCCGGATTGCTGGGGGGCTTGAATTCCTCTGTACTGAAGATGCGCGGCTGCTCGCCGGGCCCGGCGATCTCCAGCATCAGCGCAACGGTGGTGGCTGGTCCCTGAAAGTACGGGACACGAATGGTATGCATGCCGCCCGCAAGGCGAATGCTGCCGAGGCGAACTTCGGTGGAATGCACGCCATCGTTGTCGGCCACGAGTTGCCCGTCGATGTATAACATTGCGCCGTCATCAGAAGTTAACCGAAAACGAAAAAGGCCTGGATGTTCTATCCAGAATTTACCGGAGTAGTCAATAGCGAACCATTCGTACCGTTTTGTGATACCGGGAAAGCCAAGCTGGAAATCCTGCGGAGGCACATTGAGCGAAGCGGCGTAAATGCTTCCCTGCGGCTTTAAACGATCGATTTCATGGACGCTTTGCGTGTTATTGGGCAAATGATAGATATCGCCCTTGAGACCCGACGATATAACTACTGTAGTGCCGAAAACGGCTGCGGGTTCATCTTCCGCGGCGAATGCAACGGTGGCCAGTAATAACAGCGCACAAAGACGCATATATCGAAAGAGATTACGATTCAATGGCTCGCGCGGTTGCAAAAAATCCGGCAAAGTTTACAAGGCGCCCCGGTAAAAGCGACACGCTTCCGGAACTTCCGCTACGGAGCGTCCGTTGACTCTAAAAGGCTGGCCGATGGATTGCTTTCATGGGCACATGGCTAACAGCGTCCTCGCGAAGTGGTATGTCTCGGAGAATGTGTGTGCGCTCTGCGACCCCGACAGGCACCTCGCGCACGTGGTGCGCCTAAGATCGCAATGGTTTGTCATTGACGCCACTCACACCAGTCTCGAAAAGCTGGGATGTCTGTTCATCGGCTCGTTCGCGCGTCGCCAGGCTGCCATGCAGGCGGCGGAATCGGAAGTTCTCGGGCATCCGGCTCCTGTCGCGATGCGGCGGGGCGTTCCGGACATGAGCCGGGTGCGCGGCCTGGCGGCGGCCCTGCTGCGCCAGACCCACCGTTCGGCGCCAGTTTCCGCCGCGTAGATCCCCCGGGATTAAAATGCAACGGTGAACTACCGTTATTCGATTTTCGCCACTGCTCCGATTTTGGCCGCGGCGCTTGTGACACTTGTGGGATGCGGGCGGCATAACGGAGAAGTAAAGCCGGATTCCGATCATCCTGTTCTCACAATTGGATCTCCCGCTCCGGATTTTTCGCTACCCGGAGTGGACGGGAAGACGCACACGCTCGGCGAATACGCCAGCGCGAAAGTGCTGGCGATTCTTTTCGACTGCAATCACTGCCCCGAGTCGCATCTTTATGACGAACGAATCCGCAAACTGTATGCGGATTATCGTGATAAGGGCGCGCAGGTCGTGGTGGTGAGTCCGGATAATCCGGCGCATCTGCATTATGCCGATCTTGCTTACAGCGACATGACGGATTCGCTGATCGATATGAAGGAGCGCGCGGAGGAGACGCATATCGAATATCCGTTTCTCTATGACGGCGATTCGCAGTCGCTGACGGGGAAATTGGGCGCAGTGGCGACGCCGCAGATTTTCGTTTTCGATCAGGCGCGCAAGCTGCGGTATGAGGGGCGGATTGACGACGCGCGCAATGCGATCGATGCGCTGCTGGCTGGCAAGGAACCGGCGGTCACGACGACCGCGGTGACCGGATGTCCGGTGGTGTGGAACGGGAAGGCGACGCCCGATCCTGATCTTGCGAAGGCGAATGCCGAGCCGGTCAGCGTGACGATGACGACGCCTGAAATTCTGAAGAAGCTTCGCGGGAATGGCACGGGCAAGTTGCTGCTGGTGAATTTCTGGGCGACGTGGTGCGGCCCGTGCGTGGCGGAGTATCCGGAATTGCAGAACACGTTCCGGATGTATCGCGACCGCAATTTCGGGATGGTCACGGTTTCGGAAGACGTGCCGGAGGCGAAGCCGGATGTCATGAAGTTTCTGAACAACAACCACGCATCGACGGTGAACTATCTGTTCGCTTCCGACGACACGTCCGCAGTGCAGGATTCGTTCGATAAGAACATGAGCGGCGCGGTGCCGTATACGTTGCTGCTCGGGGCGAACGGCGATGTGCTGTATCAGGAGCAGGGCGAGATCAGCATGGCACGCATGCGGCGGGCGATTCTTGCGAATCTGCCGGATGACAAGGATCATCCGGGGCAGCAGGCTTACTGGAAAGCCAGAAGCAACGCCGACCGGTAACTTGGCTACAATCGGTCCATATGCGATCGCTTTGGCTCGCCGTAGCGTTTGCGCTGACATTAAGGTGTCACAGTATCTGTCCGGTTAGCCGGCGTGGGCCGGCACGATCGAACCCGGACAACTCAAAATTCCTCACGGAGCACTCGCTCGAGATCCTCGGTTAGAGCTTCGGCGGCGGGGAATCGAGTCTCGGGAACGCGCAGTTTAAGAAATGGTGCGCTGAGTAACGCACGATCATCAGGGCTCGGGCTTCAACAACGAGGGGCTGCTGTACAACAGCGCGGACGAGAATATCATCGTCATACTGCTGACCAATAATCAGAACTTTAAGCTGTATCCATTGAAAGACGCGGTCGTTCAGATTCTGCACGGACAGCCGTATCAGGTTCCGAAGAAATCCATCTAGCTGGATATCCGGGAAGGACTGGCGGAGAACTTTCAGGAGGGGATGGCCGCGTATCTCCCGTTGCGGCACACCGGCAAATATCTTTCGCGAAGGCAAAAGTTTGACGATGCAATCGCGATACTCGAACTGGGAATCACGTTTCCACTCAAAGCGAACGATCTTTCCTATGGCTATGATCTGATCGCGGGCGCGTGGTCAGACAAAGGCAACAAAGCGATGGCGATGCTCTATTATCAGAAGGCGCTCGACGCGGATGCCTCGAACAAGAATGCGCGAGGCATGCTGAATCAATTGAAAGCGCGCTGAAGGTCAACCATGCGACATCTTCTGCTAATCGGACTTGCCACTCTCAGTGTGGCCGCCGCGCTGCTCAGTGCGGCCGATTCAAAAGACGCAAAGGCGGAGAAACCGATCGACTGGTCGCTGACAGGAATGGACGGGAAGAAAGTCCATCTGCACGACTATGCGGGCAAACCAGTTGTGGTGAATATCTGGGCCACGTGGTGTATTCCCTGCAAAGAGGAAATGCCGCTGATGGTGGAAACCGAAAAGGTCTGGGGACCGAAAGGCGTCGTCTTCATCGGAGCCTCGCTCGACGGCAAGGAAACGAAGAAGAACATCCCGGCATTCCTGCAGCAGTATCAGATCACATTTCCGATCTGGACCGGCGCGACAACCGACGATCTCGCGAAGCTGAAGCTGGGTGAGGCCGTACCCGATACGCTGTTCCTCGACGCCGATCATGTTCCGTTCGCGCGCGTGCTCGGCGAGATCCGGAAGAACGAACTGGAAGAACGGCTGGCGTGGGCGACGAGCGGGAAAACCGGGTCAGCGCCTGAGGCAAAGGTCGTTCATCTGGACAAGTGATCGAAGGCGAATTCCTGAATCAGCGGCGGCTGCTGATCATAGTCGCTGTAGCGAATCCACCGGGGCCGAACGACGAAGTACACAATTCCCGGCCACGTCTGGTGAGCACGGCATTCGGGCCAGCGCTCGAAATAGACCGGCTGCAGGCGCTCCAGTTCGCCTCCCGCTAACTCGGCGGCTTCGCCTTCGTACTGCACCGTCTGTTCCCCTTCCCCGCCCATCGAGAACGAACAGGATGGCCTTGCGATCAGGTTGCCGTATTTTCGGGAGCTCTTCACGGTATCGAAAAGAATTTCGAGTTCGCCGGTAACAGCGATCCCGACGAGGGAGGACTGCGGGCGAGCGTCTGGGCCGACGGTTCCGAGAACGCCGAGTCTGCATTTGGCGATGTACTCGCGAAGGCCGATTTCGGTCATGGGTGATGTTTTCCGCAGGGCACTAATATATTCCTATTAACTTTTTAATTTGGCAAGGCTTAGTAATACATTCCTGCTATTGTCCGCCCCCTGAATCCCCCTTATGATCGAACGAAACGAAGGGAGTACCAGAAGTTTTATGAAACGTACTATCACTCTCCTGCTGATGGCCGCCGCCGCAGGTTCGATTGCCGCTCCGCTCATGCACGCACAGGGCTGCGTGGTGGCGCGCTCGAACGGCGAAGCCGGAGGTCCGGAAGGCGAGGGCGGTTATCTGACGCCCGGTGAATTTGAGCTCAACTCGAGCTATCGCCATCAGTTTTCCTTCCGCCATTATGTCGGCGATGTGGAGCAGACGCAGCGCATCGCTGCCGGCACGCAGGTGGAGAACAAGATCAATCTCGAAAACATCGATCTGACGTACCAGATGACGTCGCGCTTCGCAGTGTCGGCGAACGTTCCGGTGCTGAGCGCGAGCCGCCACTCGAACAATTCGGCGGCCATGCAGTTCGCCCGCGGCATTGGCGACACGTCGTTCATGGTGTCCGGCTGGATCTGGAATCCGAAAGAGAACCATCGCGGCAACGTTCAGCTCGCTTTCGGGCTGCAGCTTCCGACGGGTAACGACCGCGTAGTGAGCTATCCGGATTCGCGCAACGGCAAGACGCCGGTCGCGACCTATGATGACTATTCGATTCAGCCCGGCAGCGGCGGCTACGGCATCATCATGCAGTGGACGGCTTTCAAGAATGTGAAGGCGACGCAGATCTACTTCAACGGCAGCTATCTGGCAACGCCGCAGGAGCAGAACAATTATCTGCGCAACGCAACAACGTCGCCGACTTCGCCTACCGCCTATTACTCGATTTCGGACCAATACCTGGTGCAGGCGGGCATCGCGGTTCCGATCCAGAAGATTCGCGGCCTCACGCTGACGCTCGGACCTCGCTGGGAAGGCGTGCCGGCGAAGGATCTGATCGGCGACAATCTCGGCTTCCGCCGCCCCGGTTATGCGCTTTCGATCGAGCCGGGCTTCCAGTATTTCTACAAGAACAACTCGATCTCATTCTCGGTTGGAAAGGCGCTCTATCGTAACCGCACGGTGAGCTATCCCGATTCGCTGAGCGGCGGCCACGGAGATGCGGCGTTCGCCGATTACGTGTGGCTGGCAAGCTATTCGTTCCGCGTGAACCCATTCCATAAGCATTCGACTGTGGCAAGCGCGACGCCCCATCATATTTAAGGACGGCAGGAACGATTTGAGAAGGGGGAAGCGCCGCCAGTCGCTTCCCCCTTTTTGTGTTTTCGCAGCCCTGTTTGGTTGACATTTCAGGGTTTGGGTGCGTATATAGTAGTCGCAATGAATCCCTTTAAAACTTTTCCTGTAATCACTGCGGCGGCCGTGGTGCTGCTGGCAGGAACTCCGGCGTGGTCGCAGGCGCGCGGCGGCGGTTTGTCGACGGACGCCGAGCATCCGGTGATGAAGATCGGGACGCACATTCCGGACTTCACGCTTCCTGGGGCTGACGGCAAAATGCACAATCTGAAGGAATGGAACAGCGCGAAGTTCCTGATGATCGTGTTCGAGTGCAATCACTGTCCGGAATCGCAGAACTATGAGAGCCGCATCAAGGCGCTCTATGACGATTACAAGGGCAAGGGCGTGCAGCTGGTGGCGATCAATCCGAACGATCCGGCGTCAGTTCGGCTGGATGAACTGGGGTATACGGATCTGGAAGATTCGCTGCCGGAGATGAAGGTTCGCATGGCGGACCGGCATATCACGTGGCCTTATCTCTATGACGGCGAAACGCAGGCGACCGCCACCAAGTTTGGCGTAGTGGCGACGCCGCACGTTTTCATTTTCGACCAGGAGCGCAACCTGCGGTTCCAGGGGGAGATCGACAACAATCAGCGGCCGGATCTGGTGAAGAGGAAAGAAACGCGCGACGCCCTGGATGAACTGCTGGCGGGCAAGCCGGTGACAGTAGCGGAGACGCGCGTGCATGGCTGCTCGACGAAGTGGAAGTCAAAGCAGACGGGTTCGCAATCGCGCGAAGCGGAGATGGAGCGAATCCAGCAGGAGCCGGTGACGCTCGAAACGGTGGATGCGGAAGGCCTGAAGAAGCTGAAGCAGAATGATAGCGGCAAGGTGGAACTGGTGACGTTCTGGTCGTCGAAGTGTACGACGTGCGCGGATTCGCTGCACGCGATGGAGACGACGTGGCGGATGTTCCGGCTGCGCGCGTTCACGCTGGTGACGGTGAATACCGATGGCGCCGCGAACAAGGATGCCGCCATGGCGGTGCTGAATAAGCAGCATGCGTCCACGAGCGCGGGGCCGCGATTCACGGCCAAGAACCTGCAATCCACGCTGGATGTGGCGAAGACCCAGGCGGCCTTCGGTGCGAAGTGGAAAGCGGGAGAGCTGTACACGGTCGCGATCGGGGCCGATGGCAAGGTGCTTTGGGAGAAGGAAGGGCTGATCGTGAAGCCGGGCGGATATTCGGCGAAGGCCGATCTTCTCGATGCGACGCCGTCGCCCGATATTCTCGCGATGCGACGGAGCATTCTGGCGAATATGCCGGACACGACAGGGTATCCCGGCAACCATGCTTACTGGCAGGAAGACTACGTGAAGATGGCGAAGAAGTAAATCTGGTTTTCGCTCAGGAACCGGTGCTCGAAAGTGCGTTGATATCCGCGCTTTCGAGCACTTTTTTTGGTGCCCCGTGTTTGGCGACGTTGAGCATGGCCAGTCCGACGCGTTCGGTTGTGGTCACGGCGCTGGGGGCGACGGACTGGATCAGGGGGAGT
Source organism: Bryobacteraceae bacterium (assembly GCA_036500405.1). Taxonomy (GTDB): domain Bacteria; phylum Acidobacteriota; class Terriglobia; order Bryobacterales; family Bryobacteraceae; genus BOG-234. Next base: position 8,719 of record DASYCD010000442.1, on the reverse strand, counting down.
ATCCAGCCCATGAGCTTTAGAGCGATTCGCGTGGCGTTGGCTTTGGGCGCTTCGCCGTGCATGGGCCGAATCGCGGCTGGCCGAAACATATACGCAGCTTTGAATGGCATGCGGAGCAGGGCATTCTCGGTGGCGCCTTTCACGCGGGCCCAGGCGAGACGGCCGCTTTCGGTGGAGTCGGTGCCTTTGCCGGAGACATAGATGAACGTCATGCCAGGATTCTGCTCCGCGAGAGTGCGGGCGGCGCGGATGGTGAGGTCGTAGGTGATTCGCTTGTAGTCGGCGGCGCTCATGCCGGCGGAGGAGACCCCGAGGCAGAAGAACGTGGCGTCGAAGCCGGTGACTTCGTTCTGGACGGGAGCGAGATCGCCGGGATCGGGGCGGGCGATCTGACGGATTTTGGGATGCTGCTGGGCGATTGCGCCTCGGCCGATGAGAAGCACGGTTTCGACATCGGGGTCGCGGAGGCATTCGCGGAGAACGCCCTGGCCGACCATGCCGGAGGCGCCGAACAGGATGATGCGCATGGATGGATGGTAGCGCGGAACCGGTTCGCAACACGCCAGTCCGTTCCGCAACATTTCAGAAGACGGGCGGTGGCTCGCGCGGCTACTCTGGCAACATGCAAACCCGAGGTATACTCGCGCTCTTACTGGCCGCCGCCGGCATGGCGCACGCCGCATCCGATACGCAGAGTTTTCCACTGAATGACACGAAAGATCTGATTCCGGTCAACGTGAAGGCCGAGGGCGTCGAATATCAGGGTCGAAAGGCCGTGCGCCTCATCGACGACCCGGGCAAGGACGGCCTGGCCTTTCTCCGGGATGTCGATTTTCAGGACGGAACGATCGAGATGAATGTTGCCCTGAAAGTGACTACGCCGCCGGACGTGGACATGCCAGGATATTTCGGCGTCGCTTTCCGTGCGCGGCCCGACGCCTCGCGTTACGAACTTTTCTATCTCCGGCCTGGTAATTCTCGTTTGGAGGATCAGGCAAGGCGGAATCATTCTGTGCAATACGTCAGCGTGCCGGATTTCGATTGGTACAAGCTGCGCCGGGAGTGGCCGTGGGTCTACGAAACGTTCGCGGAGATGCAAATGGAAACGTGGATGAAGTTGAAGATCGAGGTTAAAGGCCGCACGGCCCGGCTCTTTCTCAATGGATCGGAGCAGCCTGCGCTCGTTGTAGATGGTCTGAAAGGCGCCGACCTGCGTGGCGGGATAGCGCTGTGGTGCAACCCGGGTGAGGAAGCGTATTTCTCCGATGTACGTATCTCTCACATCACGCCGCTTCCGGTGAAGAATGGCTCGGAGGCCAGCGGCGAGTGGCGGGTGAAATTGTCTGCCGACGCCGGAATGTTTGACGGCGCTTTGCAGCTTCGGCGCGAGGGCGGTGAACTGACGGGAACGTGGTCCGGGGCATTCGGCGACAATCTTCCGGTCAAGGGAACCTGGCGCGACGGCTACATTGAACTTCAACGCGAACTGGCCCGACCAGCCGGCCGGTAATGGTGGGCCAGCGAAAGCAATTCTTGCCGGTTGGGTGGATGGCGACACGGCTGGCGGGCGGATGAGTGTGGCTGGCAAAACCGACGGTAGCTGGACGGCAACGCGCAAACTGGCGGCGAGCGATCCGTTTATCGGCAAATGGATGCTGGATGCGTCCAAAAGCAGTGCTATCGACACGATGAAGGTCGACCCGGTTGGCGCAAACAGGTATGCGATCACGTTCGGTCCGGGCGCGGTCGACACCATCACAGCGGATGGAACCGATCAGCCGGGTCTTCGCGGAACGACTCTGTCTGTTGCCATCGAGGCGCCTGACAGGTGGAAGGTGGTGCGGAAGGATAAGGGCCGCAAGCTCCTGACGGGGATCTGGCGACTCTCCAAAGATGGCAAAACGCTGAGCGATGAGTACACGAACGAGACGGCTGCACCGCCATCCACCGTGACCTATGCGTACAAGCGGACGTCCGGAAGCTCGGGCTTTCCGGGCATGTGGGAAAACACGAACGACAAGGTGAACTCGTCGTTTCAACTGGAGATCCAGCCGTATGAGGATGGCGGCCTGTCACTGTCCACTCGCGGGGATGCGAGACAGATGAAATTCGACGGCAAAGAATATCCTCATCACGGGGCGAATCTGAACGCTGACGCGACGTCGTCCGGACATCGGGGCAGCGAGCGGAGCCTGGAAATAACGGACAAGATCGGGGGTGAGGTCGTGGTGAGCAACCAAGTGGACTTGTCATCGGATCTTCAGACCTTGACGCTCACCGTTCATCCTGCCGGGCAGAGCCATCCAAACATCCTTGTCTTTCATCGACAATAGAGTGACGGCGACTGGCCGTGACTATGAAGCAGGAATCCGCATGGAACAGTTGGGGCCTGAAGAGCCGCTGGAGTCACTGGATAGCGGCGGCGCTTTTCTGGACCGTTATTGGCCTGCTCTTCTCCCTGCCACGTTTGTCAGCCGCCAACTGGCGCCAGCCGCTGGAAGGAATGCTCACGCAATGGTGGGCATGGGGTCTGGTTACTCCTCTCATCATCCTGACGGATGAAAAGCTTCCCTTTAGAGAGAAGGAGCTTGGGATGCGCGTGCTGGCGCATCTGCCGGTCAGCGTCGTTCTGACACTTGTGTACTTCTATCTGCTCGGCTCGATGGCGGCGCTGCTAAGCATCGGGAATAATCAATGGCACATGCTGCTGGAGGCGCGAACGCTCAGCAACATCTTCAGCCAGGGGTTTCTCTGGAGCTGGCCGGTCTACTGGGTGATCTTCGGGGCGCGCCAGACGTTTCTTTATTACGAACACTACAAGGCCAGTGAGCTGCGGCTGGAGCGGATGGAACGCAGCTTCTCCGAAGCGCGGCTCAACGCGCTGCGGATGCAACTGGACCCGCACTTTCTCTTCAATGCCTTGAATACGATCTCATCGCAGGTGGAGCGCGAGCCTCGCCTGGCGCGCACCATGCTGGAGCATCTGGGCGATCTGCTTCGGCTTTCTCTCGAAGTGCGCGACCGGCAGGAGATTCCTCTGGCGGAGGAATTGGCTTTTCTGGACCACTATCTTGCTATTCAGAAGATTCGTTTTGGATCGCATTTGATTGTCGAGACGCGTGTTGCTCCCGAGGTGAAGTATGCGTTGGTCCCGTGTCTGATTGTGCAGCCGCTGGTGGAGAATGCCATTCGTCACGGGATTTCGCGGCGGGCGGCGGGAGGTTCGGTCATGATTACTGCGACCGGGGGCTCGGAACGTCTGGAGATTCGCGTAGAGGACGATGGGGTCGGGCTGCCGGAGGCGTGGACGCCTGAGACGTCGAGTGGTCTGGGATTGTCGATTACGCGCCAGCGTATTGCCTGGCTTCATCCAAATGGGAACAGCGGTTTTGCTGTGAGGCGGCGCGAGGGAGGCGGCACCGAGGTGGAAATTTCATTGCCGCTGAGATTGGCTGTTGGGTAGAGCGATGCGATGACGGCTCAGGATATTCGGGTTCTGGTGGTGGATGACGAAGCGCCGGCTCGTCAGCGCCTGACCGATCTGCTGGAAAAAGATGCGCGGGTTACGCGAATACTGGAAGCGCCGAACGGAAGAGATGCCGTCGGGATCATTGAACGAGAGGCGCTCGATCTGGTTTTTCTCGACGTGCAGATGCCGGAACTGGATGGGCTCCAGGTCGTTGAGACGGTCGGCGCTGATGCGATGCCGCTCACGGTATTTGTCACGGCTTACGATCAGCATGCGATCCGCGCATTTGAGGCGAATGCGCTGGACTATTTACTGAAGCCTTTCAGTGACGAGAGATTTGAGGCCGCGTTCGCCCGCGTGCGGGAACGGCACAATGAGCGAAGCTTGCGAGAATTCGGCGACAGCGTTTTGCGCATGCTGGCGAGGAGTCCGGAGGCCGGGCGGTATCTGGATCGTCTGGTTGTGAAGGGCAGCGGAAGGACGCGGTTCATTCCGGTGGCCGAGATCGACTGGATTGAGAGCGCGGGCGTCTATGTGAACCTTCATATCGGCGGGAAAGAGGTGCTGTACCGTTCGGCGCTCAATGAACTGGCCGATCATCTGGACCCGATGCGGTTCGTTCGGGTCCATCGGACGGCGATTGTGAATATCGACAGCATCGTGGAACTACAGCCGATTTCTCACGGCGAGTTCCAGGTCTTGCTGCGGGATGGGCACCGCTCGCGGATCAGCAGGACTTATCGGGTGCTGCTGGAGAAGCGATTGGGGCAGTCGTTGTAAAAGCGGCGAAATTGCCTCTCAACAGATTCACCATCGGGCCCGTCTCTACACTTAGATTCAGACGAACCTGAATGGAGAGTCATGAAGAACCTGAACAGCGGCGCGAAGGCGCTTTTGGCCACGGGATTGTTCGCTGTGGCTGTACCGATGGGGGTGATCGTCCAGGCGCAGACAGTGTCCCCGGCGGTGAACTTTGAGGTCGCTTCTGTCAGACCAGCGCCGCCCCCGGATGGAAGAACTCCAGCCCGCCGGTCATCCGGAATCCCTGGGCCCAACAATAAGGATCCTGGGCGTTTTTCGGCGCGACTCTCCATGTTGAACCTCATTCTCATCGCGTACGACATTCCGCTTTATCGGCTTTCGGAGGAGAGCGACCTCGGCCTGATGCGGCTGGATGTCGAAGCCCGGATGCCGGTTGATACCACAAGGGACCAGTTCAGCGTGATGCTGCAGAATCTGCTAACGGAGCGCCTCGGTCTCAAGGCTCATTGGGCCACCCGGCAAATAGACATGTACGCGTTGGTGTTGGCAAAAGGAGGACCGAAGCTCACGTTCGCCGCGCCTGACTTACCTCAAGCGAGCAATGACAGTTCAGAAGCCGGTAACCCGGACAGAGTAGGTGCGAACGGTTTCCCTGTCCCGCCGTCGGGAAACGGTCAGTGGAGGGGCGTAGCGCCGGGTGGCAAGATCGGCCTGCGTGGGCACAATGAGGCAGCGGCGGAGTTGGCGATGGCGATTGGACCGGGAACTCTCGGCGCCCCGTTGACGGATGCGACGGGCCTCACGGGCAGGTACGACTACACGCTCTTCTGGTCCACCACGGCCACCGACGCGGAGCGGCGGGGAACGCCGATCACCGCCGAATCTGATGGTCCGAGCATATTCGAGGCGGTTCAGGACCAACTCGGCCTGAAAATTGAGAAGAGGAGGGGGCCTGTGCAGATGCTGGTGGTTGATCACGTGGAAAAGAAACCGACTCGGAACTAAAAATGCTCCAAACCGCCACTCACTGCTCAGAGATAAGTCGGTAACACCTGGATCTCGGGGACCACCGCGCGCTCGGGGAGTTTTGCGACCGACAGGATCGCTTCAGCGACATCTTCCGATTGCAGGGCCAGTTTCATGATGTCGGCGCCCGGCTTTACGGGGCGATTTTCCAGGATTTCGGTGTCGACGAGGCCGGGGCAGACGACGCAGGTGCGGATGCCGTTTTGTTTCTCCTCTACGCGAATCGCGTGGGCCAGTCCCACGACGCCTCGCTTCGCCGCCTGGTAGGAGGCGCCGGAAACGTCGGGTGTCAGTCCGGAGATGGAAGAGACGTAGATCAGATAGCCGCTCTTTGCTTCGCGCATGGCGGGGAGCACGGCCTTCGTTGCGTAATAGGCGCCGCTGAGGTTTACGGAAATCATGCGTTCCCAGGTGGGGACGTCGAGGTCTGAGAGGGCGCGGTTCTTGACGTTCGAGCCGGAGACGTAGATCAGGAAGTCGACTTTGCCGAGCTTCTCTCGGGTGAGCTTCGCCAGTGCGTCTACTTCCGCGGCGTTCGAGGCGTCGCAGGCGTGGACCTCGATCGTGTGTCCTGCTTTCGCCATTTCGCTCTGCAGTTCCGCGAGGCGATTCTCGCGGCGCGCGGCCGCCATCACGCGGGCGCCTTCCACCGCGAATAGTTGGGCCACGGCTCGGCCGATACCGCTCGATGCGCCCAGAACGAGCACAACTTTGTCACGCAGGGAAACTGGCATATTGTCAAACTATACACTGGCGTTGATCCGGAGAGGGGATATACAACGATGAACATATCGCGCAGAGATCTCGGACTTCTGCTGCCCGCGCTGGCAACCGTGGCCGCCGCGCAGCAGACGAGCACGGTTTTGCCGTCAAAGGTATATGAGACGGAGCAGATTCCTTACACGGGAGATGCAAAGAAGAAAGGGCGGCGGTTCTTTCGCGGGACGACGCATACGGGCTTCAATCTCGAGATGCATGAAACCCAGCTTGCGCCGGGAGAGATTTCGCATCCGCCGCATAAGCATGTGAACGAGGAAGTGATCTTTCTGATGGAAGGGACGATCGAGGCGAGCATCGAGGGGAAAGTGACGCGCGCCAACGCGGGGTCGGTGACGTACTTCGCGTCGAACGAGATGCACAATTTTAAGAATGTCGGGGCGGGGACGTGCCGGTACTACGTGCTGGAACTGCACGGCGACACGGCATAGGTACGGTACTCTCAGGTTTATGAATCGCCTTGAAGAGCTCCGTCGCCGCCATGCTGAAGCGGAGGAGGGCGGGGGAGCGGAGCGCCGCGAGCGTCAGCATCGCGAAGGGAAGTTGGCTGCGCGCGAACGCGTGGAACTGCTGCTCGATGAGGGCAGCTTCGAAGAGTTCGACAAACTGGTGGAGCATCGCTGCCGCGATTTCGGGATGGACAAGCAGGTCATTCCGGGCGACGGCTTTGTAACCGGCTTCGGGCGGATCAACGGACGTCCCGTGTATGTGTTCGCGCAGGACTTCACTGTGTTCGGCGGGTCGCTCTCCGAAACCAATGCGATGAAGATCTGCAAGATGATGGATCTCGCGCTGAAGACGGGCGCGCCGGTGATCGGGCTGAACGATTCGGGTGGCGCGCGGATTCAGGAGGGCGTGCTGTCGCTGGGCGGTTATGCCGATATCTTTCTGCGCAACACGCTGGCGAGCGGGGTGATTCCGCAGATCTCGGCCATCATGGGTCCGTGCGCGGGCGGCGCGGTGTATTCCCCGGCGATTACCGACTTCACATTTATGGTGGCGGATACGAGCTACATGTTCGTGACGGGTCCCGATGTGATCAAGACGGTCACGCATGAGGACGTCACGAAGGAAGAGCTGGGCGGCTCGATGACGCACAACAGCAAGAGTGGCGTCGGGCATTTTGTCGCGGCGGACGACAAAGAGTGTGTCCAGATGATTCGCGAACTGATGGGATTTCTGCCGCAAAATAATCGCGAGGACCCGCCGCGGCGTGAGTGTACCGATCCGGTGGATCGCGCCGATTCCGCGCTCGATACGATCGTGCCGGCGGAATCGAACCAGCCGTATGACATCAAGGACGTGATCACGCGGGTGGTGGATGACGGTGATTTCTTCGAGGTGCATCGGCATTTCGCGCAGAACATCGTGGTCGGGTTTGGGCGGTTCGATGGGCGGCCGGTGGGGATCGTGGCGAATCAGCCGGCGTTCCTGGCGGGGTGTCTGGATATCGATTCATCGGTGAAGGGCGCGCGGTTCGTGCGGTTCTGCGACGCGTTCAATATTCCCATCGTGACGTTTGAGGATGTGCCTGGATTCCTGCCGGGGACGGCGCAGGAGTTCGGCGGGATCATCCGGCATGGCGCGAAGCTGTTGTTTGCTTACGCCGAAGCGACGGTTCCGAAGATTACAGTGATTACGCGGAAGGCTTATGGCGGCGCGTATTGCGTGATGGGCTCGAAGCATCTGCGGACGGATGTGAATCTTGCCTGGCCGAACGCTGAGATTGCGGTGATGGGGGCGGAGGGAGCGGTCAATATCGTCTACCGGCGCGAACTGGCGAATGGTGGGAACGGGCTGCGCGATCAGAAAATCGCGGAGTTCAAGGAGCGGTTCGCGAGTCCGTTTGTGGCGGCGGAACGTGGGTTTATTGACGATGTGATCGAGCCGCGGGAGACGCGGGGCCGGGTGATTCGGGCGCTGCGGATGCTCGAGACGAAGGTCGATACGATGCCGCGGAAAAAGCATGGGAATATCCCGCTATAGGGCAGTTGCCATCCTTCTGGTTCGAGCGGCAGCGTGTGTCGCGCTACCGGAATCCTCCGGGATTGAAGTCCACGCCCTGACCAACAACCAGATTGAAAATCTCGCGATATTAGGCAAGGTCTGGGGCTTCCTGAAGTACCACCATCCCGACGCGACGACAGGTAAGAAGAACTGGGATAGCGAGCTATTCGATGTCATGCCTTCTGTTCTCGAGGCCTCCGGCCGGCAAGCTGCGGATGCGGCCATTCTGCGGTGGATCGGAACGCTCAACCCGGTGGAGGCTTGCCGCCCCTGCGTCTCTCCGCCCCATGAACCGCAACTCGCAGCGGATACCAAATGGCTGAATGATCAGGATCTTCTCGGCGCCGAGCTCAGCAACGTACTCCTTCGGATCTATGCCAATCGCATCCTCCGGCGGCAATGGTACGTCCACATCGTGCCGCCGGGAATTCCGGATTTCACCCACGAAGCCGATTACGCAACCATGCAGACGGATTTCGGACTGCAGGTGTTGGCGGTGTACCGATTCTGGAATGCCATTGAATACTGGTATCCCTATCGAAATCTGATTCCATCCGAGTGGGATGGCGTTCTGCGGAAATACATTGCGGATGCGGGACTGGCCACTTCGCTCCGCGAATATCAGCGCAGCATCCTTCGGCTTGCCGCTCTCATTCAGGACAGTCACGAATTCGTCTC
>DASYCD010000441.1:0-6449 GCA_036500405.1 Bryobacteraceae bacterium | reverse complement strand
CGGTACAAGCCGCTATTGTAGGTACTCCACGGGGTGAAGCCCCCGCGTTCCCGATAAAGCTGGTACGCGAAGTCGATGTTCGCCTTGCAGTCCAGCAAATCACGCAAATTCAATCCGGGCCGTTTCAGATGCACTGTGTTGATCTGAAAGTAGCCCCAATCGAGCGTGCCATCCGAGTTGTAGTGATAGATCTCGCACTTTCCCTGGGGGTTTTCTGCCCGCTGAATCGCCAGTGCGACGCGGCAGTCAGCGGCAAATTTTCGACAGGCATACTGTTGCCAGGCCGATAGTCTCCGGCCTCGCTGGTCGGCCTGAGCGCGTTCGGCTCCCTGGGATATCGTTCTTTCCGCAATGACGAGCGGCCACCTCAACCGAACCACGAGCGGACTCTGAACGCTCACCGTGTATTGGCTGTTAAACCACCAAAGAAATCCCACTGCTGCTACGAGTGCAGCAGCAATGAGAATCGGGATGGAGCTTGTCGATCGGCGGGTGCGCCCTATCGATGGTCGGGTTTTCGATTTCGGGCCGGACCTGCGCCGGGCGGAGGCTTTGGCAACTCTCAAAGGCCAGTGTAGCGACCCATCAAATCCAGGGGGGGCTTGACAGGTCGCTCCAGATCAGAAGATGAACTTGAAGCCCAGTTGAATCTGCCGCGAGAAATTGGTATTCCCCTGTGCAACCGCGGACTTTGTGATTGTTCCGAACGTGCTGCCTGTGGCGCCGTTGTCGAAGCTTTGGCCGGTAATCCAGTACGCGTTGAAAACGTTGAACGCTTCCGCGCGGAACTGGAAGGACTTTTTCTCCGTGATTCGAAAGGTCTTTCCGACGGACATATCGAACGACGGTCTCGCCTGGCCCCTGATATGCGAATCACGGGAAGGAGCTTCGCCGGGAGCAAACCTCGGAAGCACCAGGAAGTTGTAACTGGACAGAGAGCAGCCCGGGACGCTTGTGCTCGCGGACGTCAGTGTAACCACGCCTGTATCGGACATCGAAGCTACGCAGGCGTTCACACCGGTAACAATCCCCGATGGGGTGTTCCAGTCGACGGGCATCTGCGCATCCCGTACATACCGCACATTTCCGGGTAACCCCCAGGGTCTGCCGGTAGAATACTGGAAGATCATAGTATGTTCCCAGCCCCCAATCAACCCATCAATCAGGCGGTTGGCGTTACCTAAAAACTTCCTTCCGTGTCCGAATGGCAGTTGATAGACGGTGCTCAGCTTGAACATGTTGGGTTGATCGTTTGAGCTGAGCTGTCGCTGCAGCGTACCGGTCAGCGGATCGAGAATACCGGATTGCTCTACGTTCTTCGAGTGAGTGTAGGCGAATGTCGCGTTCAGTCCCTTCCGGCGAATCGCGTAGGTTGCCTGAAGAGAGTTGTACCAGATCTTGCCATCGTTCCGTCCGGCTTCCGTGATGCTGGAGAATTCGGGATAGGGTGTCTGCAGTGAAGACCTTGGACGCGTGGGACTCGAGTACAAGGTCGTCCCCTCGAGAGCCGCCACATTGTAGAACGGATTCGCGAATGTCTGATCGCAATACGTGGAGATACCGCCCTCGAGCGGATTGCATTGCTGCCGCAGGCTGAGGGGAATGCTGTCGTATGTCATCGAGCTCTGCAGCTTATGGCTTCTGTTTCCGTTGTAGGACACCTCTACGCGCGAATCCAGCGGCAACTGATATTGGAAACCGAAACTGAACTGATTCACGTAAGGAATTTTGAAATTCGGATCGAAGAAGGTGATACCTGTGCCGACGCCCGTTCCGAGGCCCAGACTGTTGCCGGTGGGCTGCAGAATACCGGATGGGAAAAGATTGTTGAGCAGTTGGTTGTTGACAGGATCGATCGGCGTCTTATTGCTGTCGGCGCTGATCGTGAGTGGAGTATTCCGGCTGTAGCCATTGTTCAGATCCCAGGCATTGCTGGGGTTGATCATGTAACGGCCCCAGCCGCCGCGCATGACGAGTTTGGAGTTGAGTGAATACGCAAAGCCGATTCGCGGCTGAATGCCCGTCTTATCGAGTTTGGCGCCGCCCTGTCCGGATTGATCGAATACCAGACCGCCTTTGACGGCCGGGAATCCAGGCGCCGCGGCCCGGTTGATCTCGCTGTCGAGGGGGTTTGTGGCGTTCGGATCGAAACCGAATGTATTGCGGCTATATCTTTCAATCGGCGGCACGATGAAATCCCAGCGCAGGCCGATATTCACCGTCAGTTTTCTGCTTAGTTTCCAGTCGTCTTGCGTATAGAACGCATAGTAGGGATTCAGGTAGGAGGAGTAGATGTTGTTATCGACGCTGCCGCTGCTCGGGAGCCCTAACAAAGCCGATGCGATCGAATCGCCGCTGTTGGTGTCGCTGGCGAGCGCGTTGTAGGTCATCTTCGTCCACGTGGGGCTGAAGCTGATGTTGAACGGACTGCCCTGGCTGACGGTGTTGTACTGAACCCAGCGGAGGTCCGCCCCGGCGCGGATAGTGTGCTTTCCCGAGATCTTTGTTACAGAGGCTGCAAAGGAAGTCGTGTTGGTGTAATTGAAACTCGAACTCCCGCCGAGTCCGTTGTAACCCGAAAATGAATAAACGCCAAAATTGTCCTGCACGGGCAACTGCGAGACGAGCGCTTTGGGGAATCCGAGAGCCGTTGGGTTGATCCCGATGTTGGGATCCGACCGCGAACCCTCCACGTACCGTGCGAAAGACCCTTTCATATCGAGAATCAGCGTCGGCGTGAGAGTTGAGGTCCAGTCAAGCACGTAGGCGTCGTTGATCCGTTTCAGTGGCCCCGGACCCTGATAGCCAGGCCCATGTACGCCATTGGTGTTGCGCTCCTCGGTACGGTCGTTGCTCGCTTCGCGGAAGAAGACGTGATTCCTTTGGCCCAGATTGAAATCGAACTTGGTCACCAGGTTGTAGAAGCTGTCATGATCGAGGTTGGCGGAGCCGCCGGGAATGAACAGATTGTTTCTGGAGTAGTTCGAATTCAGCGCCGTCTGGTTTGGCTTTGGCTCATATCCCAGAATGTTTTGGGCGATCGGATTGATAATGCTGGCAGGCAATTGATTGCCCGCAAATGGCTGACGCGTCACGCTGCCATCGGCATTGATGACGGCGCTGTAAGGATTGTAGATCGTGATCGGCTTGCCTTTGGAATCCACGAGCTTACTGAAATCGCCGTTCAGAAACTCCGGCTGCGGCACGGAAAGGGTAAGCGGAGTCGGAGTTCCTTCGCGATAACCTTCATAGTTCACGAAGAAAAAAGACTTATTCTTGCCGTTGTAGATCTTCGGGATCCAAATGGGACCGCCCAGCGACGGGCCATACTGGTCGAGAAAATGTCCGGCCCTGGGGGCGCCCACGGAATTGTTCTGAAACGAATTCGCATCGAGAGAGGAGCGCCGCATAAACTCATAGACCGTCCCATGGAAGTCGTTGGTGCCGCTCTTCAAAGAGACATTCATGATTCCGCCCGATGACTTGCCGTATGCCGCATCGTAGGAATTGGTCTGGATTTTGAACTCCTGCACGGAATCGACGGGCGGGACCAGTGCGATATTATTGCCGCCGGCCTGAGCATTGTTGGGAGCGCCATCCAGAAGATATTCGTTCTTCCGTTCCTGTCCTCCATTCACGGACCACTCAGCGATCGCGCCGTTGTCGAATGGGCGCTGGTAAATTTGCTGCCCATTAAAGTTGGTGCCCGGGGAAAGAATCGAAAGCATAAACGGGTTTCGCGCATTCAGGGGTAACTCGGTTACCTGGGTTTGATCGATGAGCATTGCCCGGTCGGCGTTCTCGGTTTCCAGCACGGGCGTTTCCGCGCTCACGGTCACGGATTCACTGCTTTGCCCGATTTCCATTGAAATATCGACACCGACGGTAGCGCCTACGTTGAGTTCGATATTACGGCGCATGTACGTTTTGAATCCCGCAGCTTCCGCGCTCAAACTGTAGAGGCCTGGCTTCAGGAACGGAACCGTATACGTCCCCTGCGTGTTGCTGATGACAGTCCCAACTTCGTTGGTTGCGACGTTGGTGATCTGAATTTTGACTTTGGGCATCACGGCGCCGCTGGAATCGGTCACGTGTCCGGTCACGGTGGCGCGAGACTCCTGAGCGAACGAGGACGACGCCAGCAGAAAGCATAAAGCAACTGACAGAGTTATTTCGCGAAGCATAGAACCCCTCCTGAGAATGCCGTAGGCGAGCTCAGATTTCGTATGAGCGCCCACAGTGCTTCATCGATAGTATGTAACGCACAGGCGCACGTCAAGCAAAAATTAGGGAATTACCTGCGCGGCCTGGTATACTTTCGGTTGAAAGATTACTATTGCGTTCGTTAACGCGCAGGAATATTCTCGTCTGAATAGCTTTTACGATGAATTAGCGGTGTGGTTGCGCCTGTGGACTTTCACTGCTGGGGCTGCTTGTGAAGAAGGGAGAAAGCGTCGTACAGAGGCGCTTTGGCGCCCATCGCCACTCGGAGTGTCCGGTTCTCGACCAGCGTGAGCCCTGCCGCTTGCGCGTACGTTTCCATTGCCGGGCGAACTTCGTTGTGCAGAAGATAGCCGCCATTGGCCAGCAGCGACGAAATATTCGATAACGCTAACACCAGTTCGGCATCGTTGAAGTAGAGAAGAACGTTGGTCGCCACAGCCAAATCGTAAGAGGCGGTGGAGTCAACCGGGCGCCCCGTTATGACATTCAGTTTCTCGGCGCTGATGGATGCCGCTACGTCTTTACGAACGCGAATTTGTTTGGTCAGCGATCCGTTGGAATGTGCCACGCCTATAGCCCGGCCAAGACTCTCGAAATATTCGAGGTAATCCGGATCGCCGGGCGGGGAGAAGAGATACAGGATCGGGGGATTGCGTCGCGGGAAATGATGGAAGAAGTCGATCACGCGATCGTTGATATCGATGCAATGAATTTCCGGACTCGTGGACAGCCCGAGGCTCAGCAGCGCATCGGCAATAGCGAAGGGCTGATAGGATTGCGGCGGATAGCGCTCGTCAAGACTTGTCCTGGGCGCGAAATCGAGGCCCGGGCCGACAACCAGAACACGGTTTATCAGGAGGCCGGGATTTCGCTCGTGCAGGGCGGAGAGCGCGGTCCAGATGGCGTAGTTGGCCGGAACCTGCGTGTCGGTACTGTAGCCGCGCGATTGATAGAATTTGGGATCGTTTTCAAATTCCTTCGTGTACAGCGAGCGCATCGCCCGGGCATATTCTGCCTTGATAAACGGCATTGGCGCAGACGCAGGAATCAGGCGGCGGAGATAGGTCATGCGTTCGCCGGCGACCCGCGCGGTCAAAAAATCCCCAAATCGGCGGAGAACTACCGGCTCGATTCCACCGGAATCAACGAACGCCTTTGCGCTGAGCGCCGGTTCGACGGGAGGCGCGTGGGTGAACTGACGGGATTGCAGGATGTAAAAAATCAGATGATCGTTTTCGCCCTCGCGCTCCCGTTCCCCGGTCTGAGCTTCGATCTGCCGGATGTATGCAGGGAATGACTCACTGTGAACGCCAAGACGCTGAAGGATCTGCTGGGCGGCGGGACGAAGATCGGTGAACAGAATCGCAGCGAACAGGAACAATCCGACTTTGGGCGGGGCAACCAAGCCATCATGCTATCGCAACAGCATATATGTGCCATGCGAACGTCGCGCCTCGATCCTCGTGCGCGTCCTGAGCGCTGCTACCCTGTAGACTTACAACGTTTCGGTCGCCGTGGTAAGAACCGAACCACTTGATGCAGCACTTTTCCGAACTCAAGCTTTGCTCCGCGCTGCGGAACAACCTCGTTAAGAACGAATTCGTCACTCCCACGCCTGTTCAGGCCGAGGCCATTCCGCCAATCATGGAAGGCCGCGATGTCGTGGCCACAGCGCAGACTGGCACCGGCAAGACTCTGGCGTTTTCGATTCCGGTGATTGAGGCTCTCGCCGCCGTTCCACGCACGAAAGCAGTAAAGGTCCTGATCCTCAGCCCCACTCGTGAACTTGCCATTCAGATCGATGCGGCATTCCGGGAACTCGCCCACGGCATGCGCATCCGCACTGCGGTGGTGGTGGGCGGCATGAGCGAGTCCGCCCAGTTGCAGGACATCAGGGCCGGAGCCGAAGTGGTGATCGCGACGCCCGGCCGTCTCTGCGACTATCTGGAGCGGCGGCTGATCGATCTTTCCCGCAGCGCCACTGTGGTTCTGGACGAGGCCGATCGGATGCTCGATATGGGATTCCTGCCCTCCCTGCGCATCATCTTCGAGAAGCTTCCCGCCAAACGCCAGACAATGCTTTTCTCGGCGACGATGCACCAATCTGTGGCGGGCCTTGTCGCAAGTTACACGCACAATCCGGCGCGAATCGCGGTGGAGGCGTCCGCGGAAACCGCGGGCCAGATCGATTTCTTCTGCTACGAAGTGAGCCAGGCTTCCAAGTT
>DASYCD010000440.1:0-7880 GCA_036500405.1 Bryobacteraceae bacterium | reverse complement strand
GTCGTCACTGCCGAGGCCGAGAGCGGTACGCCTCTTCAGATCCTGAATGCCGAGCTTCCCCAATTGCATCATCTGCTCCTGGCGAAACAGGGAATCGGAGCCGAGGCCGAGGCCGCCGATGCTGCTGCCGGTGGTTTTGATCGTGATCATTTGGAGGTGAGGCGGATTTTCAGTTCGGCCCAGCCGACAGCGGCATCTTTGAAGATTTCCTGAACGAAGTAATCGCCACTCGGGATAGAGGCATACCCGGAGATGGTGACGATATCGCCCTTCTGTGGGCCTTGCGGGATGTCCGCGACCTTCACCAGCAGGGACGCGAGAATCGGGCCGTCCGGGCTGGTGTATTCGCCGCCGGCGTTCAGTGATCCCGTGATGGCGAACGCCGCCAGTGCGGTGAAACTGCTGCTCGCGCGTCGCGAGTACGTGAAGTTGGAGGATGAGCCGAAGACGCCCTGGATAGTAGTCAGGGCGACTCCAGCCAGGGCGTCAAATGGGCTCATGGGGTTAGTTCGAGAAGGCTACGGCCTTGAACTTCTTGCTGGTGGTGACGGTCACGACCACGTTGGTCCCGTCATGCGTGCCTTCCGTGACAACGTAAGTGCCGGTCGTGGCGGGCGATGTGTCGGTCGGGAAGATGATCACGGTGCCGGGGGTGACGCCCAGACCGTGCGCGACATTCTGCGCGGAGCCGGTGCCGGTCTGTTCGGTGGACTTGAAGACGGCCTTGGCATCGCCGCTCAGACGGACACGCACGGTCGCATCACCGGACGCCGTGCCGAGCGCGTTCGAGCCGTCGCTGTTGATGAGGCAGGCGCGACCGATCAACCAGTTGGACTGCGCGGTGCTGGTGCAGTACTTGTTGGAGTTGTCCCAGTAAACCGGGTCACCATCCGCGAAAGTGCTGGTGGTTTTCTTGATGTCGATAACGCCAGTGATCTGGAATTCCCCAACGGCACCGCTGGCGTAAGTGGACTGCGCCACGCCGAAGATTCGGCCAACCATGCACCCGGCGCCGCTTGCCACGTCATATGGCGCGGTGAGCGAAAGAACATTCCCTGCGTGAGAGTAATTCTGCATTGAAATCTCCTGAAAATGTGGATGTCTGCGGGAATGGGGCGACCGAAGCCGCCCCGCCACTTGAGCCGATTAGGCCCCGGCGTTCCGGTAAAGGCCGCGGTAGTCGATCGTCTTGCAGCCGAAGTCCAGCCGCGCTTTGATCTCCATGCCGTCGATCTCGAAACCGTTACGGGTTTCCATGTAGACGCCTTCCTGACCTTCGAGGTAGTCGTATTCAATGGTGTCGATCTGGCCGGGATCGGCGGAAGCGTACCAGGCCGTGCTGCTGGCTGCATCGAGACGCGGCTCCGAAATGACCTGCATGGTCCCGTTGTAGGGGTTGAAGTCGCTCGGCTTCGTGTAGACGATGGTGGTTGCCGCGACGTACTGCTTCGCAATGGCGTCGAGGGCCACCGGGACAAGCAGGTATTTCGGCTGCAGGTTGAGGAAGCCGATGGAGTTGAGGCCCTTCTGCTTCCGCATGGCGGTGGTCATCACGCCGAGCGCCGCGACGCTGATCGCCGTCCCGCTGGAGGTGTAATTCACGTGGTTCGTGGCGTCGAACAGGGCGTGCGTGTCGTTCATCACGTACGGTGCCGAAGTGCTGGTGCCGTTGGTAATGATGGCCCAAACCAGATCGCTTTCGAGGCGAGCGGCAGCGCGACCATGGGATTCAGCCAGGCGATTGAATGCCCCGAGGTCGTCATTGATCATCGCGACGCGACCGAGGGCGAAAATCTCGCCGTACGTGCCGAGTTGGATGGTTTCCTTGCTATCCGAGACGCTGGACCGCTTGAACTCGCCATTTTCGCCAATCGGCTGCAGGGTCTGCACGTCGCCGATCTGCGTGCGGCTGCCGGGCTTGAAGTCCGACAGCGTACCGCGCTTCGTGAACGCTTTGAAGGTCTGCGGCTCGGCGTCATAAGCGCCGCGCAGCGTCTTGTTCATGACGTTGGCGAGGATCGACGGGAAGTCCGCTGCGCTGGAATAACCAGAGCCCGCGAACTCGACAAAATCGCCGTTGGGGCGACTGCCCTTGAGAATCCGGCCGGCCAGTTCGGTCTTGCTCATACCGGCGCATTTCACGCCGTCACGCTCGAGTAGCGTGCGGCCGATTTCCAGCAGCGACATGCCGCGGAAGTCGCGGCCAGTGTCCAACTTGTTCGGGCCGGGGTTGACGCGGTGGAGGATGCAGTTTTCGACGGCGAGGGCCATCTTTGTGCTGGCGTCCTGCCCAACGGCTACATGGCCCTGCGTCGGGTCCGTGGCGGTTGTGGCTGCCAGTTTGTCGAATGCCGCGGCGCGGGCCTGTTCGACCGTGTTGCCGTTTGCGATCACGCCGGGCAGGAAGTCCGCGCCGAGTCGCGCCACCATCGGCAAGAAGGCCGCGTTGAGAGAGGCGACGCGAGCGCGTTCCGCTGCAAGTGCTTCAGTTCGGGCCGCCGCCAGTGCCGCTTCGTTAGCTGCCGCTGTCGCTGCCGCCTGTTGAGTTTCGTCCATGTGTAACTCCTCGTGGGCAGTTGCCCGTTCTTCAAGCTGAGCTTCGATAACCTGATGCGAGAGGAAGCCCGCTCCCGCGTCCGCGCCGATTGGCACCGCCGAAACTTCCATCGGCTGCCAATCGATCGCGAGGTAACTTTTTTTGGTGCCTTCCGGCGCGTCCTTCGGCGTAATATTCTTCAGCTTCCGGATTGAAGCCCCCACGGATACGTTCCGCAAAATGCCGTCGTTCACGTCATTGCGGATCGGGTCCACTTCGGGGCGCTTCGAAAATCGAACCTGTGCGGTTCCCTTGCCGCCATTGAGGGCCGCTGACTGAATAACGCCGATCACGTCAGAGAGGTCGTACGAACTGTGATTGTTCAGGAACGGGGCGCCGCCGCTTGCCAACCGCGACATGTCACAGTGGGCGGGGTCCATCGACAGCGTAAGGTCGTATCTCTCGCCCGTGCGCCAGTCGTAACGCTCGACAGCGGTACCGGTGTACCAGTTGATGTTTGCGGTATAGCCAGAATCTCCAGCAGCGCCGGAAGCCGCCAGTTCATCGAGCGTCGCGGGCGTGATTTCGGCGTGCAGCCATTCAATCTCACGCTGTTCGGCTTGCTCGACCTGTTCAGTCTTTCCCGGTGGCGTTTTCTTTCGCATTCGTGCCTCCTTCTGTGGGCGCTTTCTGAAATGCACCCGTGCGGCGGTCTACCTTATCGACTTCGAAATCGAACATGATGCCCGCTGCGTCGAGTTGCTTTTTCCGCGCGATGATCTTCCCCATCTGCGCTTCGGGATCGTGGCCTTTTTCGATAACGGCCTGATCCCATGTCTTTGTGCCGACGCGGAGCGCCAGTAATTCCGCTTCGCCGTCTTCGACCGGCTGGACACTCTGCCATGGCGGCGGGGTCCACTTCACGCCGTAGTCGCGTTCGGAAATCTTGCCAGCGGTGAATGCCGCGTCGATGAACTTTTGCCAGATGCGCTGCAAGCACATCTCAATCAGCACCGTTTTCCGGTACGCTTCGATGTCCGCGCGAACTTCGATCTGGCCGGCCTTGTGGCTGCTGAAACTCTCTTGCGAGAGGTCCATCGTCATCTGGCCGTAGGTCACACCCGCGCCCGCTGCTAGCCGGTGCTGTTGCTTGCCGATAAAGGCGTCCGTGCCGCTCGTGTCGGCCGGGGCGATGGCGCTGATCTTCTCGCCCGGCTTAAGGTACTGGATCATTCCCGGCTCGATAGTCTCGATCCGGTTGCCGTTCTGATCCGTGGACTGCCCGCCGAGTGACGGACCTTCGGAACCTTCCGCCTGCTCGACCGCGATCCCGAAACAGGCCGCGATTTTGGCCTTCATCTGGAGGGCGTCAAAATAGCCGTCGAGGTCGTACGCCGTCATCATCGCGGAGGCGAGCATTGGGACGCCGCGGACCTGACCGGGGCGCTCCTTCTCGTAAACGTGCGTGACCTGATCGGCGGGGATCAGCTTCGAAACGAAGCCGTCTTTGTTGGCGCGCACAACGTCGCCGGGATGCCAGCCGAAAAGCCAATAACCGGAGCGCTTGCCGAGTTGGTCGAACGCAACACCCGCGACCGTGGGACCACCGCTGTCATTCGGCCAATACTGGCGGCTGGAGTCCAGATAATCCGGTTCCAGCACTTGAATCTGATACGGAACGTGCAGGCCGTCAACGATTCGCCGGTAACGGTCCCGAATGATGACCTCGCCAGATAGCCGTATCGTGGCGTCAATCAGCCTTTCGAGCCCCTCGAAGGTAAGCTGGCCATCCGCGTCGCATTCCGTCTTCCAGATGCCGTAAGCGGCGTCGATCTGCTGATTCAGCGCTGCGTTACCCGTGTCGGCCTGCGGGATAATGCCCTTCCCAACCGTGTTCGCGTTCAACGATCGCAGTGCGCGCCGGATCGTCGGGTTATTGCGCTGGAGATCCCGGCTTCGCGCGCGGAGATTCGGCAGATCCGGCCCGTTTTCGGCGTTCGCGGAAGTTCCTGTAGCGTTCCAGTTCGAAGTTCGGCGACCACGAGCGGCGCCGTCGTACCGGAGCATGGCATCTGCCGCCGCACGGGCCTGTACGCGCTTCAGCCCGGCACGCGGGTCGAACCATGAGACGGCTTTATCCAGCCAGGTAGCCTTCATCATGCGTTGTTCTGGCCGAACGGGTCGATTAAATCCTGCGTGGCGCACGGGGCGCTCGAATCGCGCGTGTACGAGGTCAGGGAATAGCGTTTCGTGGTGCTATTGAGGCCCAACGAGACGCGCATCGTGTCGCGGATACGCATCATTTCGTCGAGCGATCGGTATGTGGCCCGCTTCCCGTCGAACTCGCAGGAAAGCGCACCTGTGGCAATGGCGGATTCGAGGGCGTCGAGTTGGGTTTGGGTAAAGGCCATGTTTATCTGTTCAGCCAGCCTTGCTGGCGTGGAATCCAACCGCTCGACTCGCGGCGTTGCGCTGCTATTACCGGCGCGGCGGCTACCGGAGCGACGATGGACGCTTCCGGCATCGGTTTGCTTCGTTGCTGCAGGGCCGCGCGGTCAATTAAGCCCGCTTCCAGGTCAGCCCACCATACGTCTCGCTGAGCGTTCCGGTCCAGCCCTGCGTGCGATGCAGCGGCGCGCGCGTAATTGCGGCAGTCCAGCGCCTCGTTGCGGTCCCGCGTCTTGATCCACTCACTGCGCGGGTAGCCTTTGACTAGTCGCGTTACAAGCTGCTCGGCGACCAGTTGGCGGAATACCTCTTCGCTGAATGCCGGATAGTGGCAATAGCCGGGCGGATACTCCATCCCGGCGATAAACGCTTCGTCTGTCGGCTTCTCCAGCCGCAACCAGCCGTAAAATTCACTCTTCAGCGCCGATACATTCAGCGGCCAGACCTTCACGCCGCGCTTGATGCGCTTGCCGGAATGGGCGATATCAACGTCGGTCGGGACGCCGACGATTCCGGCGCCGTGATCCGAGCCCTTCACAACCATCACGCGGCCCGGTGCCTGCTTTCTGGCCCAGGCGTAAACTTCCTGCGTGGCGTAACCGGAGTCGATCGCGAATTTCTCAATCCGCATATCGACGCCGTACTCATGCTGGTACGTCGTGCTCAGGAACTCGGTCAGCCGGTCCCAGACTTCGGGGCGGTTCGTGTCGCCGTCGAGGACTACGTGATCCACGCACCAGGACCGCTTACCGCGGCCCCATGCGTACGGGTAAATCTCGATTCGATCCTTTTGAACGTCCGCGCCCGCCGTGATGAACAGGCCGCCATCGGGAACCATCCCTTGCGGGTACGATTGCCGGGATCGCTCATACAGGCGCTGCCATTCGGGAGCGTCGCCTTTCTCGGTCCAGTCTTCAGCGAGGTCGGTATTGATGAAGGCCCGGAGGTCTTCCAGCGCCTCGGCGCTTGTGTTCGCCGTTACCGCGATCCACTTTTGCACCATCTGGGAAAGCCGGTAATTCGGCGAGTAGAGATGCCCGAGAGCGCCAAAGCCGAGAGTGCCGCGAAACGGCTTACTCGGTCGCCACTCAATCGGATCGCTTGCTGCCGACTTCCATCGTTGCGCGTCATTCCAGTGGATGCCGCAATGCTCACAGATGTAACGGGAACTTGCCGGCTGATCTTCAACCGGAAGCGTCTTATCCCACCAGACCTGCGCCCATTTGAGGCGCTGAAACTCGCCGCAACTCCAGCAACCGCAATACGGCTCCCGTTGATCGCTCTGCTGATACTTGCGATCGATCGGCGAATCCGGCTTTGTCGGCGAGCAGCAGTAAATGCGCTTCGCCCGATCACCGAACGTCGCCGTGCGGCGCTCTGCCAGTTCGGTAAATGTGCCTTCCTTCGTCGTCTCGTACTTGTCAATTTCGTCATGGAAGGCGTAACGAATCGAGCGACGGGCGGCGTTGCCAGCGGCACCAGCACCGACCAGTGACCAGGAGCCACCGGGGAATTCTTTGTACAAGACCGTGTTAGCCGTCGAGCGGCTTTTCGGGTCCGAGATGATCGCCCGGAGGCCGGGAATATCCCGGACCATCTTCGTCAGGCGCTCTTTCGAAAACGTCTCAGCGTCTGTCTCGGTCGGCTGCGATATCAGGCACGGGCCAGGATCTTCGATAGCCACATAGGCCATCGCGCACTGAATAAACAGCGTCTTAACTACCTGCGTGCCGACCTTCAGCACGATATCCGTTACGGTCGGATCGGTGAAGGCGTCGAATATCTCACGCTGGTAACTGTAGAGCCGGAGGCCACCTGAGGCGGCGGAATACTCCGACGAAAGAACGAAATTCTTTTCCGCCCATTCGGATAGCGGCAGGCGTTCCGGTGCGCGCCAGAGTTCGCGCCACTGCTCGAATAGCCCGGATTCTCTCAGGCCATCAGTGAGGGCGGTTCGAACTGCCTCAACTTCTGCAGGACTTGAGAGATCCTGTCCGTCACCATCTTTTCGCATACAATCGGGTCGAGCTCGTTGGCGAGTCGCTCCCGCAGCTCCGGACCGATACGCGCCAACTCATCGCGTGCCGTGATAATCATCCCGGCAACCCAGTTGTTAATCAGGGCGGTATCGACCAGTTTTCCTTTTTGCTCTTCGACCTTCAGTTCCTTTTCGCGTGCCTTCGCCCATTCGAGGCGACGACTGGCTTCGGCCAAACTCAGATCACCTTCGACGGACTCGGCTTCTTCGTCGCCAGGCTCCGGAGGCCGGGCCGGCTGTTGCTGTTGCATCCTTGCCGCCCGGCTCAACGCCGGTCGCGTGCTCGCCTTGATCTCTCGCCTGGCGCGCTGTACGTAATCGTCAACATCGAAAGCGCCCTCGGGTATCGGCGGACACCGGCCATCGGTAATTGCTTTCTTCAGGCCGTTGTTCGAAAGGCCGTCGATTCGTTTTGCCAGCGCGGTCAGGCTGCGCGGGTCATTGGGGCGGGCCATCAGTTCTTCGGCAATTTGGCGCGGAGTAGAAACAGCGCCTGCAATTCGCCATCGGTAATGCGTTCAGCCAACGGGAACATCTTCGGAGGCGTCGGCACTTCATCCGCAGCGTTGTGCGTCTCGGCGGCGCCGCGGTCAACCGCCAGCCACCTACCGGCGTTCACTGGCGTTGGCTTCACACTCGGCGCGCTTTGGCTGCACGTTTACGCCTGGACGCTGGCGAAGCCGACGAATCGGAAACGGACGATACTGCTGGTCGATATCATCCAGCGACGGCAGGTGACCGTTTGCGCGGGCTTCGAGCATGATCCCGGACGGATTGAAAGTGCAATGGCGAATCACAGACACCTATGCGGCTCGGTCGAACCGTACGCCTTGATCGGGGCGCGGAATCTGAGGCACG
>DASYCD010000439.1:0-46682 GCA_036500405.1 Bryobacteraceae bacterium | reverse complement strand
CTGCCCACGGAAATGCCTGCAAGACCTGTGCAACCTCCGCGGCGCTTTCATTGACGTGCGTCGTGAACAGGAGCGCCGGATTCTCGCGAAGCAGCGTCTGGCAGACCTCCAGCATCGCCTCGCTCGTCGAAGGCGCAAAGCGCGGTATCACCGCGTATCGCAGCCGGGACTTATCACGAAAAGTTTCAAGCAGCAGCCGCGAGTTGCTCAGCGCGATCTCCGGCGTCTGGCAGAGAACCGGCGGAAGTCCACGATCGGAGAGAACCAGCCCGCTGGTTACACGGAGCCCGTGATGATCGGCGGCGTTGAATAATTCGGCGGTAGCCTCTGCGAAGTGCGAGCCGAAAACGAGCGCCGCCGTTGTGCCGTGCGAAGCGAGCCCCTGCACGAACTCGCGGGCCACGATGCGCGCATACTCCGTCTCGGCCAGCCGCCCCTCTTCCGGCAGCGCCAGCGTTTCCAGCCATTCGGGAAACGAAAGCCCGAGCCCGCCGAGAATCCGCACTTGTGGGAAATGCACATGCGTATCGATCAGGCCGGGCAGGATACAGCCATCGCGCATATCGCGCACGGCGGCTTCCGGATACTGCGCCCGCACCACTATGTAATCGCCGCACGCAGCGATGCGGCCCGCCTGGATCGCCAGCGCGCCATCATACAGCGCGACAAAACTCCGGGGATTCTCGAACGGATTGCCCGGCGTGTGGAACAGGGGAGCGCGCAGAATTTCCACGCTGTCCACGAGCGGCGCAATTGTCTGGGTACGCGGACGAATCGTCGTCGCCGTTGCCACTAAGCCGGATCTCCCTGCGCCTCGGGGACGCTACCCGCATTCTACTGCAAGGCGGATCTTTCTCCCCACACAGCGCTGCACGTGCGATGTACCGGCCGCGTTGGCGGATCCTGGGGCGATCGTCACCAACTCGTCAGTGAGCGTTGATCTGAACATGCTTGATCAGATTAATGGCAATGGAGGCAAGGCGACATTGATCCTGAAACTGGACGGTCCCGACGGCATGGGGTCCACGGTTCCGGAGCCGGGTACGATTGGTTTGGCTCTGATGGGCGGCGCCGTTCTTCTTCTCCGCCGCCGTCGCCAAAGCCAGCCGCTATCGAAGCCAGCGATCCAGATTTTCGGCGATGAGCCGGTCGTCCGCTTCGCAAAGATGCGGATACATCCGCGTCACGCGGCTGATTTCCTCGCTTTGCCCCTGCGAGAGTTCCTCCTGCTCGTCGAAACACCATCGCCCGGCGAGTAATCCCTGGCGGCGCAGCACTTCGTGAATACCCGGGATGCAGCCGCGGAACTGATTCGCGGCGTCGAAGATCGCTGCGTTCGCATCCGTGACTTGCGCGCCTAATGTCAGCGGTTCCGGGCCCGCGTCCTGCAGGAGTGTCACGGCGTGGTGCGTCCAGACTGCCCAGTGGCCGAGCAGCCCGCCCACGATTCGCAACCGCCGCCCGCCGAAGTCGAATTCGGTTGCGAGGTCGGCCACGATGTTGTCGTCGTTCCCGGTGTAGAGCGCAATCTCTCCGGCGCGTCCACTTTCCGCCACCGCGCGAATCACATCGATCGTTTGATAGCGGTTGAACGGCGCGATCTTGATCGCCACCACATCACGAATTTCCGCAAACCGCCGCCAGAAGGAATAAGGCAGAATTCGGCCGCCCACGGCGGGCTGCAGATAAAATCCGACCACCGGGATGATGGAGGCCACCGCGCGGCAGTGATCGATCAGTTCGTCTTCGGATGCGTCCCGCAGCGCCGCCAGACTCACGAGCCCCGCGTCATAGCGCAGCGATCGCGCCAGTTCGGCTTCCCGCACCGCCTGCTCACGTCCGCCGCATATGCCCGCAATCGTGACAGCGTCTTTCGCTTCTTCGCGTCCAATCTCCAGAACCGGCCGCAACAGCCCCACTTTCGGATCATGAATGGCGAACTGGGTCGTATGCACGCCCACCGCAACCCCGCCGGCGCCTGCCGCGAGGTAGTAGCCGGTGAGCGCGCGCTGCCGCTTTTCATCGAGCTTGCGGTCCGCGGTGAGCGCCAGGGGATGCGCCGGAATCGCCATGCCTTTGAGAAGGCGCGCGCGAACGTCCATCAGAATTTCCCGTCCCGCACTTCGAAGTGCGTCGGCTTATTCCACTGCGAATTGCCGCGCGCGATCCATTCCGCAATCCAGTCCATCAGCGTTTCCGGCGTGACGGTTGGATAACCGAAAAGCCCATGGCACATCGCCGCATCATTCAGCAGCGCGTGCGAGCCTTCCGCGCCCCGAAACAACGGCTCCACGCCGAACCGCTTCCCGAACCCCAGGGCAATCTCACAAGTCGAAAGCGTTTCGGGGCCGGTCAGATTCAGAACCAGCGGCGGATTCGCGCACTCTGAGAGCGCCCGAAGCGCTACTGAATTCGCATCGCGCTGCCAGATGACGTTGACGAACCCCATCCCCACATCCACCGGCCGCCGCTCGAAGACCGCGCGTCCAATGTCTGCCAGCACGCCATAGCGCATCTCCACCGCATAGTTGAGCCGCAGGATCGCCGCCCGTGTACCCCAGCGCGACGAGCCGTATTCGAACATCCGCTCGCGCCCCAGCGCGGACTGCGCGTACTCGCCGACCGGCGCGGGCGGGGCCGTCTCCGTCGCGCCGCCCGATTTCACCGGCGTCAGCGGATACACATTGCCCGTCGAAAACGCCACAATTTTCGAATCGCGATATCGCTCGGCAACCAGGCCCGGCAGGAACGTGTTCATTGCCCATGTGAGGTATTCGGCCCCGGCGGTCCCGAACTTCCTCGCCGCCATGAAGATCACGTTCGGCGCATCGGGCAGCTTGGCGAGGGCGCCGGGTTCGAGCATGTCGCACGCGATGGTCTCGATGCCATCGCCCTGCAGCCGCGCCGGCAATTCGCGATCGGTGAAACGCGCCACGGCTATCACCCGCGCGCCGGAACGTTTCGCCAGCCGCGCCAGACTCGGCCCCATCTTGCCGCCCGCGCCCAGAATCAGCAGATCGCCCCTGAGCGTGGCGGCATGCGCCACATCCGCCCCGGTGGGCCGCGAAAGATATTCCTCGAGTTCCGCTTCGGTTTGAGGTCCGTTCATCCCAGTTCGAATCCGGAGATGGCGAACACCTGCTCTTCGTGCTCGCGCAGATCGCGTCCCCAGACCATACGGGTCAATGTTCTCACGCGCTCAAACCCGAACTCGCTCGCGATCTGAACAGCGGCGCGATTCTCCGGCAGAAGATCCCAGCACCAGCCGATGTGGGGCGCTCGCGAGATCATGCTGGAAATCAGATCGCGCGCTGTCCCGGCGTCGTGCGCAACGCACGGTCCCAGATAGCGCTTCAACCTGCCGGGCCGGTCACCCACATAGTCTCTGTTCCACACGATTTGCTCCCGTGGCAATGCTGTGTCATCGGGGCTGCCGGGGCGCTCCCATCGCTCAACCGTCTGCTCGGTGCGGAATCCGAAACTTTCGTAGAGGTTCCGGCCAAAATCCGTGGCGTCGAGTTTGACGGTCGCGATCCTCATCTCACAAGCCCTCGCCATGATTTCGTTCATCAGCAGCCGCGCATATCCACGCCGCCGGAAATCCGGATGCGTCAAAATCATCCCCACCCATGCCAGCTTCGTGCCGTAACAAATGAGCGTCGCGGTCGATGCGAGTCGACGGCCGGCGTCGATCGCGATGCAGACCTCCGCGGTTTCCAGCAGCAGACGCCAGTCATCGCGCGTCTGGTTCCACCCGGCGAGGGACGAGAGCTCGAAAGCGTCGTCAATATCTTCGGTCAGCAGCGAGCGGATAACCACACTACTCTAATACGACGTAGCCTTCCGAATTGCAAACGTACACGGATTTGAAAAAGCTAATCGGCATCAATCCCGCAATGCCCGGCTCAGGCCGGCCGGGTAGCGCAATCGCATCGCCGCGCCAGATATCGCGCCCCTCGATGAGTAGCTTGCGTGTAACGGTTCCGACGTTCTGAGATCCTGTCATCGTCAGCATCGGCATCTGGTCGCCAACCCCCGGCGTCACCCCAAACAGCAGAAGCCGCCCGGCGCCGGAATCGACTACCAGGTCGCCAAGACTCGTAGCGAGCATGGTGCGCCCTTCAACCAGACGGAAGGGCGTACGTTTCCCGGCGCGCTCCTGTTTGCCGAATTCGAGGGTCTTATGCCGCAGATCCATCGTGTAATCGAAACAGGCAAGGAAAGACTGGCCCAAAATCCCCTTCACATCCGGCCAGACAGTATGAAGCGAATCCAGGGTGGAGAACTGGAACCTTTGATTCTCCCCACGAACCTGCCCGAGTTCGATGACATTGCCATCGCTGCCGGGCATCCTGCCTTCTCCCAGCGAGGATTCGACCACGTCCGCGAACGTTGCGCTCATCCCGATCTTTTCCGCAAGATCGCTTTCAATCAGATTCATGTTGGCGCCCGTGTCGATCAGAAATCGATACGGACCGTGGCCATTCACGAAGACTCCGCTCACAAAGGCGCGCCCTTCGCGGACCTCCAGCTTCACCGCGCCAGCCAGCGGATACGCGGCGATTGCCAGGAGTGCGGCGAAGACAACAATGCGAGAGAGCCACAGCCGGCGGCCAACCATGGCATTACATTACAGCAGGATTACACGAATTACAATACGGTTGCTTCAGCGGCCTGTATTTGCGACCAAAGGCGAAGGCGTTGACGGCAATTTCGGCAGCGTGTCGTTCACCTTTTCGAGCTCCAGATCGTCGATCAGCACCGAAGGCGCCCGCACGGACACGTCGGCGCTGCCGCCCTCCACGTAGTCAACGGTCGTCATATCGTCGCCCGCCAGCAGAATATCTTTGAGTGAACGCGCATCCACGCTGCGCAGCCGCACGCCGCGAATCATCTCTTCGTGGCCATCCGTGTAGAGGCGGTAAACGTAGAGCGGCGGTGAGATGCCGCCCGCGCCGAACGGACCGCCGCCAGTGGGGAAATCCAGCTTCCGAACCACTACGCCATACTTCAGGCTCCTCTGTTTGCAGAGATCGATCATCTTCTGCTTCATCTCCGTAAGCCCGCTTTTCTCGGCGCTCGAGATGACCAGATTGGTGGGCGCGGGCGAGTTGCCCATCATGGCGCGCCCGTTCGATTCGTCGAAGCCCTGCACCGGCAGCCGTGTGCGCAGAAAATCTTTGAGGACACCCTTCTCCACCAGCGTCACAGGCAGTGATGGCACGCCCTCGTTATCCACTTCGTTGTGGCCGAAGCCCGCAGACGTGGGGTCGTCCACCACCGTGAACATATCCGGCATGATGCGGACGCCGCGGCGTCCCTGGAGCTCGGTTGCGCCGCCGCGGGCCGGCGGACCGCCTCTGCCACCACGTCCGAAGGCGCCGCCGCCGGGCGAGGGGCGCGCGACATGCAGATTCCTCCCCAGCAAATCCGCCATCAGTTGCGCGGAGGCTGTGCCCTCGAACAGAATCGGCCCGGAGTAATCTTCGCCGATCGGCGCGGCCGCGAGTGTGGTGAGCTGATCCGCGAGCGTTCGGACCGTTTTCGAGAGCTGATCTTCCGAGGGCATCTGATTTACATCGTGCCGATAAAAGCTTTCGGTATCGCGAAGAAGCATGCCGTCCGGCGCCTGAATATTCGCGGCCAGCTGGATCCGTATTTCGGTCTGCATCTGGCGCACGCGCGTTCCTTCGCTGTTGACATAACGGTGCACGCCATCGAGCACGCTGTACGTCACGGCGGAATCGCGCAGGTTAGGAAATTCGCCGAAGATGGCCGACACCCGCCGGATGCGCTCGTTCCACGTTTTGTTATCGAACGAAATCAGCGGACGGTCTTCGCTCAGCGTAAAGGGCTTCGCTTTGGCGAAGTCCGCCAGGTGATCGGTCACGTTGACGCTGCGCCGCGAAGCGCGCTTCTGTGCGATCGATTGCACCGCGCCTTTGTAGGCGGAATCCGTTTCGAGCCAGAGGTAATGGCGGATGACCAGCGGATCGTCATCGAGCGGGAAACCGGTGAGATCGTAAGAAGCTCCGCGCCCGCGGCTCGGACCGCCGTTGGTGTTGTCGAATTCGTAGTCGCCCACGCGCACCTGTACTTCCGGAGTCCGGAATTTGCTGGCGCGGGTGTTGACCAGGCCACCCTCGAATGCCGAAGCTGTCCATGCCATGCCGTCGTCGATCGCGTAGCTGATGAAGTAGGGCTTCTCGAGATTCTTAAGCGAAAGCGTCATGGAGCGCGCCAGCTCGGCCTGCATCGCGTCGTAAACGGCGTCTGCGCCCCAGAGCGCCGAGGCACAGAGCACGAAAGCCGCCGCTATCCGCAGTTTCATGCACCTATCATAGACCGGAAGAAAGCGGAGGGTTGTTATCTCAGTCCGAAAACAAACAAGCCCTGGCCGGCCGCGATCGAGACGTACTGAGCGCCACCGATTTCATAGCTGATCGGCCCCGCGACCACCTGTCCGCCGAGTGTGATTTGCCACAGCTTCTCTCCGGTTTTTGCGTCGAGGGCGTAGAAATATCCTTCGCGTCCGCCGGTGAAAAGGAGGTCTGAAGCGGTCGTCAGAATCCCGCTGTCGGTGACGTCGTGCATCGGGAAGGTCCACTTTTTGTCGCCGGTTTGCGGATCGATCGCCATCACTTCGCCGTGGCCGCCTTCTTCGGTCCAGCTATTGATCGGCACGCGTTTCGCCACCGTCGGAATCGGCGAACGGAATGATCCCCCCATGTAATACCGTCCCGCCACAAAGTCGCCCGAGCCTTCGACGAACGTGGCGTAATAATCCTGCCAGGCCGAAACGTAGAACAATCCGGTTCGGGGACTGAACGACGGCGAATACCAGTTGGTGCCGCCCTGAATCCCCGGATAGAGCAGCGTCCCTTTTTCCGTGGGATACGAATTCGCGGCGCGAATGGGACGCCCATTATCATCGAGCCCGGTCGCCCACGTTTGCTTCACGAACGGCGCGCCGCGCAGGAACTTGCCGGTGGTCCGGTCGAGTACATAAGCGAAGCCGTTGCGATTCGCCCAGAGCATGACCTTGCGCTGCGCGCCCCGGAAAGTCATGTCCGCCAGTACGGGAACCTGCACCGAATCCCAGTCGCCGGCGTCATGTGGCGTGAACTGGAAATGCCACATCAGCTTGCCGGTGTCGGCGTCGAGCGCCACTACGGAACTGGTGTAGAGATTGTCGCCGGGGCGGCGGTCCGGATTGAAATCGGGCCCCGGATTTCCGGTGCCCCAGTAAACGAGGTTTGTCTCAGGATCGTAGCTGCCCGTGATCCACGCCGATCCACCGCCGTGCTGCCACGCATCGTTCTTCCAGGTTTCGGAGCCCGGTTCGCCGGGCATCGGGATCGTATTAAACCGCCACGCTTCTTTTCCGGTTTTCGCGTCGAACGCCGCGATGAAGCCGCGGATTCCGTATTCAGCGCCTGCTGTCCCGATGATGACTTTGTCTTTGACGATGAGCGGCGCGCCGGTCAGCGAATAGCCGGCCGCTCCATCGGCAATCGGGATGTTCCAGAGCAGGCTTCCGGCCTTCGCATCCACCGCCAGCAGATGCGCATCCATGGTGCCCATGAACAGCGTGTCGCCGAGGATCGCGAGGCCGCGATTCACCTGTCCACAGCAGGGGATGAACGCAGAATTCTGATAGTGATAAACCCAGAAGACGCGGCCGGTTTTTGCGTCGAGCGCCACGATGTCGTTGGGGGCCTGCGTCAGGTACATGACGCCGTCCACAACGAGCGGAGTGGTTTCGAACTTCTCCGTGGAATTCGCTTGAAAGACCCACTTCAGTTCGAGATTCTTCACGTTGGCCGGCGTGACCTGAGTCAATGGCGAGTAGCGCTGGCTCATGTAGCCGCCGGAATAACTCAGCCAGTTCGCGGGCTCGGTGCTCGCTCGAAGCAATCTCTCCGGCGTCACCTGCGCGAAGGCCGTGCTGCCCAGCAGCACAAAAAGAAGAAGTTTCATCGCGCGCCCGAACCTTTCAGCGAGACGAGATACGCCACAAGATCGGTTCTCTCCTTCGCGGTGAGCTTGTTTTTATAGGAGGGCATGGTCGAATTCGCCAGCACGGTATAGCTCCGAAGGTCCGACTTCTGAAGAGAGACGAGCTTTTCATGCTCATCGATCAGCTGGACCGACTCCGTGTCTTCATTCAACCGTCGCCCCGTGACGGTGGCGCCGCCGCGCGTCACCGCCTGCACGAACCGGTTCTGCGGAACCAGCACGGCGTTCGGATCCACGAGCGCCCGCTCGAGGTAAGCAGCCGACCGCATCGTCCCGATATCGCTGAGATCCAGCGCCACCCGCGATCCCTTCCCATTCACCCGATGGCAACTCTCGCAGCCGCCCTTGTCTTCGAAGATCGAGCCTCCCGCAGCCGAATCGCCGGCCGGCGCCTCGCCCCCCGCATCATGCAGGGAGCGCAGATACGCCACCAGACTGGTCATCTCATATGCGGAAAACGTATGCGCCGGCATCGCCGTCCCCGCGACCCCGCCGCGAATCACCCCCGCGAGATCGGCGTCGGTCGAAGCACGCTTGAACTGCCCTTTGCGGAAGTCGACGCCCGCCACCTGATTCCCGTCGCCGTGGCAGTGATAACAATTCGTCGCGTAAAGCCGCCCGCCGAGATCGACGCCGGGATCGGGCATCGCACGAGGACCGCGTTGCGCGAGCGCGCCGGAAGCCATCCCAAGAGCAACACCCAAAATCAAAATCCAGCGCATCAAGCCCCCCAGATGCATTTTATCTGCGTCTATTTGCCTTCATCCGCGGCCATAAAATTTTCACCGCACATGCTTCGCCGGCGGATTCCGCTCCGTCGCGAACTTCTGCTGATGCCAGTACGGATAGGGTAGGGGAATCGCGCTCACCTCATCCAGCCGGATCACCTCGTCATCCGTCAGCGTCCATGTCGCCGCCGCCAGATTATCCCGAAGCTGCTTTTCGTGCCGCGCCCCGATGATCACGGTATCCACGCCCGGCTTCCGCGTCAGCCAGTTCAGCGCCACCTGCGAGACCGAAACCCCGCGCGCCTTCGCGATCTCATCCATCACATCCACAATCGCGTATAACTGCTCATAATCAATGAGTCCAGGCGCATCCAGCGTATTGAGCCGGCTCTCCGCGGGCTTCTCCCCGCGGCGGAACTTGCCGGAAAGCAATCCACCCTGCAGCGGGCTCCACACCATAATCCCAGTCTTCTGATCCACGCCGAGCGGAACCAGATCGTGCTCCGCCCCGCGCGCGATCAGAGAATAATTGATCTGCTGCGAGATGTACCGCCGCACGCCCATCCGGTCGGACGTCGCATGCGCCTTCATCAGTTGCCATCCCGAATAATTCGAAGACCCGAAGTAGCGAATCTTTCCCGCCCGCACCAGATCGTCGAACGCGCCGAGCGTTTCTTCCAGCGGCGTAATCGCATCGAAATTGTGCGCCTGGTAGAGATCGATGTAGTCCGTCCCCAGCCGCCGCAGGCTGTCCTCGCACGCTTCCACAATGTGGGTGCGCGAGAGCCCGGCCTTGTTGTTACCCGGTCCGAGCCGCACGAAGCACTTGGTCGCCACCACCACGTCTTTGCGCCGCGCGCCCAGCGCCTTCCCCAGCACCTCTTCGGACTTCCCATTCGAATACATGTCCGCGGTATCGAAGACGTTCACGCCGGCCTCAATGCAGATATCCACCTGCCGCCGGGCCTCCTCCACCTGCACATTCCCCATAGCGGCAAAACGGCCCTCGCCTCCCATGGTCATAGTCCCGAAGGTTAGTACGGAAACCTCCAGCCCGCTCGCACCCAACAACCTGTATTCCATCTGTATCCGGTTCTCCTTCCACACCAGCATAAGGTGGATGGAGCTCTGGACTGCGAACCTGTTAGAATCCCTGGGTAGGAAGGGAGGACAACCAGAATTGCCTGTTTCTCACGACGAACTTTTCAACCGTTTGCTGCGCGAAAATGCGGAAGAAGTCAGAACCGCGGCACATCTGACGCGCCACATGGGCCTGGCGGCGCGGGCTGGGGACCCGGTTGGCTTTGCGGCCGCAAAGGCCGAATATGATGCCGCCCGAAAGCGCAGTTAACCATTGCGGCTCTGCATCCAGATTTGCCGCGAAATGCTGGATAAGCCTTGCGACGCCGGGAGTCGCTCCGGCTTGTGGGTTGTGCCGCCGTTCGGGCCCGGACCAGTTCTGGCGCGGATTTGAAAAACGGCGGCGATCCCTTCCGCATCGATCCTGCTGCCTGATCGAACCGGCTTCGTACGAATCCAACACTGGCGAGACTCGTGCTCCCTTGATCGTCCCAGGACGGGACTTCAACCAAGGAGACGATTCGTGTATCACCACATCAAGACGCTCATGTATACGGTTCGGGTAGGCGAACCCGATCCGCGCTTCGGCAATATGCTGCTGGAGCAATTCGGCGGAGCCAACGGCGAACTCGCCGCAGCCATGCAGTATTCAATTCAGGGTCTGAATTGTGACGACCTGGCGCGCAAGGACATGCTGATGGATATCGGCACCGAGGAGTTGAGCCACCTCGAAATTGTCGGCACTCTCGCGCGCATGCATCTGAAGCCGACGAAGTTTGGCAGAGACGCCGCGGAGGCCGATCCTCTGGTGGCCGTAGCGGGTGGCGGAGGCGTTAACCTTTTCAATTCGCAGGGCAATGCCTGGACGGCCGACTATCTCAAGATCACCGGAGAACTCGACGTCGACCTGAGAAGCAACATAGCAGCCGAGGCGCGCGCCAAGATCGTGTACGAGCGTCTCATTGACTTCTGCGACGATGCGGGTACCAAAGACGCACTGCAGTTTCTGATGACCCGCGAGATTACTCACATGAAAGCCTTCACGGCGGCGCTCGAGAGCCTGGGTAAAAATCCGTTCTCGATCGGCAAGATACCGCCGACCACAAGTCTGGTGAATCAGTACTTCAACGATTCGACCGGGCAGGGCGACATGGGTGAAATCGATACCCGCGGTCCGTGGAACCAGGGAGGCGAATGGAAGTACGTCACGTCGCCTGTCGTTTCCACAAATGGCTCGGGCGAACCAATCGAGCAGTTGGACATCGACCACACCCAGGTCGGCGAGTCGGAGGTCCTGCGAGAGCTTTTCGCGGAAGAGGTACAGGATCTGCTGAGCGCTGAGAACCAGATCCTCAAAGCCCTTCCGGAGATGATCGCAGCCGCCGAGTCGCCCGCTCTCAAAGCGTCGCTTCAGACGCATCTCGGAGAAACCAAAAATCATGTGGAGCGCCTGAAGGACATCTGCGGGATGGTCGGGGTGAAGGCTCGAAGTAAAGTCTGCCGGGGTATGGCCGGCCTGATCGAGGAAGGCCAGGAAATGATCCAGGAGTCCAAAAAGAAGGACTCGGCTGCCCGCGATCTGGCTCTGATCGCCGCCGCGCAAAAGGTGGAGCATTATGAGATCTCCGCTTACGGCACGGCTCGCACCATGGCCACTCAGCTTGGTCAGCCCGATGTCGCTATGCTCCTCAGCAAAACCCTTGCGGAAGAGGAGAATGCCGATTGCGTACTGACCGAGTGCGCCCGGCCGCTGATGACGGAAGTAAAACTCACGGAAGTGGAATAGCCGCCCGCGCGAATCGTATATCCTGGTATTGTTGCCTTTTCACACGGATAACTACGGTTCGGAAGTTGCGCGGATTCTGTCGCTCGGCGATGGCGGCGGCGGGACGCGGCCAATGGATCTGTTCCCGCGAAGCTGTGCCGATGAAGCTGCGCGCTCGCAACTCGCGAGCGCGCAGGCCAGTCGGCTTTTCCCATCGGCGCGCGATCCCCAGGCCGCTCTGGCCGGGCTCTTTCTCTATTTTTCCTGCCTGAACGAAGCCCATGAGATTGCCCAGAGTCTGGGCCATCGCGAAGGCAGTTTCTGGCACGCCATCCTGCACCGCATGGAAGGCGATATCGGCAATTCGCGCTATTGGTTCCACCGTGTGCCCTCGCACCCGGTGTATCCGCTCCTGCAGCATAAGGCCGAAGCTCTCGGCTACCGCACGACCGGCCGGTGGGATCCCTCCGACTTCGCCGGCTTCTGCGAATCCGCTGCCGGCACGAAGGATGAGGATCTGGCGAAGCGTGTCCAGCTCGCGGAATGGCAATTGCTGTTTGACTATTGCGCCGATCGGGTGGCGACGGCTTGAAGAAGATTATCCTCGCCATCGTTCTGATCGCGGTGGCTGCCCTCGGCTGGTGGATCTACAAAATCCGGAGCACGCCGCCCACGGTGCCCTTTGCCAAAACCGTCCGCCAGAAGATTGCGAATAATCTTTCCACCAACGGCAAAGTCGAGCCGCAGGATTATCGGGAGGTCCGCACCTCCGTGCAGGGTCTGATCGCGCGTCTTCCCGTTCATCAGGGCGACACCGTCGCCAAAGGCCAGGTCTTCGCCGAAATCAGCCAGCCGGGTCAGCAGGATGAGCTGCAATCCGCCGAAGCGCGCGTCGCTCAGGCGCAGGCCGAACTCAGCACGCTGAGCGCAGGCGGGCGCAGCGCCGATATCGCCGAAATCGAAGGCAATCTCGCCGTGCTTCGCCGTCAGCGTCAGGACGCGCAGGCCACGGTCGATTCTCTGCAGCGCCTCGTGAATAAGCAGGCTGCTACCACTTTTGAGCTGAAGCAGGCGCAGGACGCCGTTGCCGAAATCGATGCTCGCATCGCGGCTGCTGAAAAGCGCCGGCCCGCCCTCGTCGGCAAGGGCGATCTCGAAGCCGCGCAGGCTCGCGTCCGCGATGCCGAGGCCGGCGTGGCGCTCTCCAAAACTCGCATGGCGCAGAATGTGATCACCGCGCCGCTCTCGGGCGTGATTTACGATCTCCCGGCCCGCGCGGGCGCGTACATTCATCCTGGCGATCTCCTCGGCTCCATCGGCAAGGTCGATCCCGTCCGCGTACGGGTCTATGTCGATGAGCCCGAACTCGGCCGTGTCGCCATCGGCCAGCCCGTCCGCATCACGTGGGACGCCCTACCGGGCAAAGAGTGGACTGGCGCGGTCGACAAGTTACCCACCCAGATCGTTGCGCAGGGCGCGCGGCAGGTCGGCGAAGTCCTCTGCACCATTCAGAACGAAGGACATCAGCTCCTTCCTGGCACGAATATCAATGCCTTCATCCTGACGCAGGTTGTCGAGAGTGCGCTGACGATTCCGAAATCCGCTGTCCGCCAGGAAGAGCAGGGGAAGGGCGTGTACGTCTACCAGCCGGACGGTACCGTCCGGTGGACCAACATCACAACGGGCGCGAGCGACGCGCTGCACGTCGAAGTGACCAGCGGCCTTTCGGAAGGCGCGGAGGTCATGCTGCCCTCCGACATTACTGTGCACAACGGCGATCAGGTCATTCCCAAACTGGAGTAGCGCTATGTTCAGTCTTGAATCGAAAGTC
Organism: Bryobacteraceae bacterium; assembly: GCA_036500405.1. Classification (GTDB taxonomy): domain Bacteria; phylum Acidobacteriota; class Terriglobia; order Bryobacterales; family Bryobacteraceae; genus BOG-234. Next base: position 33,259 of record DASYCD010000439.1, on the reverse strand, counting down.
GCTCTCGTCACCGGAGCGGGCCGCGGGATCGGGCGCGCCATCGCCCGCCAACTTGCCGCGGCCGGCGCGTCGGTCATGATCAACGATCTGGATCCCGCGCCGCTCGCCGAAACGTTTGGCATTCTTTCGGGTAAACACGCCGAAATGGCGGGTGACGTCACCCAGGCCGCTTTCCCCCAGCAACTCGTCGATCGCACGGTGGCTGACCTCGGCGGTCTCGACATTATCGTCAACAACGCAGGCTACACCTGGGACAACGTCATTCAGAAAACGACGGACGAACAATTCCAGGCAATGCTGGAGATCCACACTGTTGCGCCATTCCGCATCCTGCGCGCGGCGTCAGGTTTCATCCGCGAATCCGCAAAGCGTGAAGCCGCGGAAGGCCGCCGCGTCACCCGCAAGGTGGTCAACATCACTTCGATCGCCGGGACGGACGGCGGGGCCGGGCAGTCCGGCTACGCTTCCGGAAAAGCCGCCGTCATTGGACTCACCCGTACTCTCGCAAAGGAATGGGGACGCTACAACGTGAACGTGAACGCGGTTGGCTTCGGCCTGATCGACACACGCCTCACGCAGCCGTGGACAGAAACGTCAAAGATTGAAGTGAAGGGAAGGGAAATACAGGCGGGAGTTCGGCAGGTGGTACTCGATCAGATCATCGCGGCATCGCCCCTCGGCCGCGCGGGCACCGCCGACGAAGCAGCCGGACCCGTGCTCTTCCTCTGCTCGCCGCTCAGCGACTTCGTGACTGGGGAAGTGGTCATGTGTACGGGCGGAATGCGGTTCTGAACCGCACCCCGCCCGGTCCACGCTTTACTTGATTTCGAAGTCCGGGGGCATGCCGCCACGATGCGCCATGTGGCACGCGTTGCAGGTGCGGCGGAGTTGCATTGCTGCCGCGGCCTGAGCGTCCGCATCCTTGGCCTCGGCGATCGTCTTTGCGGCATCGTGCGCCGTGGTCGCCAGCTGGATCGCGTCATCGGCCTTCTTTGCCTGCCAGTACGCCAGGATCGTCGCGAAGCCGTCCTCGACCTTCTTCGCCTCGGCCGCCGCTGCTGCGACGTCCTTATTGGTAATAGCGGCCGTCAGCGGCGCCATTCTTCCGCCAGCCGACGCATTCACAGCCTTCATCGCCGTCTTATAGGCGGCATCGTCCTGCGCGCCCAATAAGGCCGCGAAGACAGAGACAACAACAACTGCAAGTAGGGTGCGCTTCATATGGGATTCAGGATACCCGATTTCCCGTCGGCAATGGTATCTCTTTTTACCGGATTTTACTGGAATCTTCGGGGACCTGTTGTCCTTGCCACAACCCGCCCGCTACAATGACAAAAAATGGCATCGCGAAAGCCTGTGAAGGCTGCAAAGTCACCGGCCGCGAAGAAGTCCGCGCCCTCCTCGAAAGTTTCGGGTCCGATCCCGACAATTGACGCCCGGTACGCTGGCTTCAAACTCATCGTGCGCCCCTCGAAGATTCACCGCTGGGGCGTTTATGCGGGGGAAGATATTCCGGTCCGGCGTAAAGTCATCGAGTACACGGGCGAGCGCATCAGCCGGCGCGAAACCCGCCGCCGCAGCGACGCGCAGGACAAGATGATCTACCTGTTCACGCTCGATAATTACTGGACTCTCGACGGCGCGGTGGGGGGTAGCGGCGCCGAGTTCATCAACCACTGCTGCGATCCGAATATCGTCACCGAGATTCGCAACGGCCATATCCTTTATATGAGCCGCCGTCCCATCCGGCGCGGGGAAGAGCTCACAGTCGATTACCATTTCGGGAAAGACATCGAGGAAGTGCCCTGCCATTGCGGAGCGAAGACCTGCCGCGGCACCATTAACGTCAAAGAGTGACGTGAAATGCGCCGTTCCTAAATAACTGAGATATTCCCCGTTTCATCCCACTAAAGTTCTGAGCCCACTCGGCCGATGAACATACAAGAGGACGAAAAGCGGATGGATTCCACACGGAAAAGCGTTCTGGTTTGTGACACCCAGCCTGTAGCGGTGGAAGGAATGAAGTGGCTGATCGACAACTCGGAGGACCTCCGGTTTGCCGGTTCCGTGGCGAACCTGGAATTACTTCAGGCGGTGCTGGAGAACTCAGCCCCCCACTCACTTCAGGTAGATACCGTAATTATCGATAAGGCATTCGGCGTGGTGGAAGTGATGGCGCTTCTGCGCGGCCTCGCGGCGAAGTCGCAGTCGGCCCCGGCGGTTGTCTGGGGTACCACCGTGACGGAGAATGAAGCGTTGCGGCTTCTTCAGGCCGGCGCGAAGGGCGTTTTGCGCCGCACCTCCGAATCGAATACTCTCCTCACCTGCCTGCGCTCCGTCATTTCCGGGGGCACGTGGATGGAAGATGGTATCTTCGGCGCCGCCGAAAAAATCTACAATCCGCGCCGTTCCGAACTCACCAGCCGCGAGCGCGAAATCGTGGCGCTTGTGGAAAAGGGACTTCGTAATCGCGATATTGCCGAAGTCCTCGGCATTCAGACCGGAACAGTCAAAATCCACCTGAAGCATATTTTCGAAAAGACCGGCGTGCGCGGCCGTTATGGTCTGGCGTTCACCGGGCTGCAGGGCAAAGGCTCCATACCCGCCGCCGCCCCGCCTCCATTCACGGCCTGATTCCCGTGAAATCCGTGGGCGATAATACGTTTTCGTCCCATGAGCAAGACCACGGCTCACTACATTTTCTGTCTGGCGCTGGCCGTCATCGTCTTCCACTGGAAAGCGCTTCTTACCGATCAGTACACCGCGCTTTTCGGCTCGGAAGCTGTCAACCAGACCTATGCCTGGCTGCACTTCTGGCTGAGATCCGTCTGGCACGGTCATCTGCCGCTCTGGGATCCATATACATTCGGCGGCCGCCCCTTCGCGGGCGAAACCCAAACCGGCGCGTGGTACCCGCTGCACTTGCTCTTCGCGCTCGCGCCCTTCAACAGCAGTGGCGTGATTTCCCCGCGTGTCTACCACGAATATCTGGCGATCAATCGCTTTCTGGGCGCGGTTTTCATGTTCGCATTGCTGCGCGAATTGCGCCGCAGCCACCTCGCGGCTTTCATCGGCGCGTGTGCGTTCTCCATGGGCGGGCTGATGAAAGATATGCCATGGCCGCACCAGCTCGAGGCCTGCATCTGGATGCCGGCTTCGCTGCTCTTTCTGGTGCGCTCGTTTCGCGCCATTTCGCGACGGCGTGCATTGCTGGAGGCGTCCCTCGCCGGCTTATCTCTCGGCCTCTCCATCCTGACGGGCGGTATTCAGTTCGCCATGATCGCGGCAATCTGCGTCTTCCTTGCCGGGCTCTGGTATGGAGCGACGAACCCGGCCGCGTGGCCCCGCGTGGGTGTGGTGCTGGCCGTTATCGTAGTAACGACGGGAGCGGTTGGCGCCGCTCAATTGGTTCCGTCGGCTGAATACGGACTTCATGCCCTGCGCTGGATCAAGGGCGGCACGTTCCCGATGTCCGACAAGATTCCCTACGGACGCATGGATCCGGGCACGTGGCCGAGTTCCATATTCACGGTCCTGTTTCCATTTGCCGGCCCCAACACCGGAGGCGAGACGTGGACCATCTACGTGGGTACACTGCCGTTCTTCCTTGCGCTGGCGGCGCTCTGGAAGTGGCGCTCCGGAATCTGGGTGCGGTTTCTGGCTGGAATTGCCGTGCTGGGATTTCTTTACGCGCTGGGCGAATTCTCTCCGCTCAACGGCATTCTCTATGCGATCGTCCCGTTCCGCTGGAGCAACCGCGAGCCGCCTCGATTCCTGTTCCTCACCTGCTTCGCCATCGCTGCGCTTTCGTCCTTCGGACTGGACGCTCTGCTGGAGCAGGCTTTGCCCCGTGAGCGCTTCACTCCCATCCTGAAATGGATTGCCATCGCGGCCGCCGCGCTGTTGATCGTGCCCGGCCTCTTTATTCCGAGCGTTCTCAGCATCTTCACGAGCCTGAATCTTCTTCTGATCCTCGCTACTTGCGCCTGGGGTTGTTACCTCCTGCGCAATCCGCCTTCGCGAAGCGCCAGTCTGCTGCTCGTTGCTTTCGTGCTCTTCGATCTCGGAGCTTTCCACTGGAGCGTGAAGGACAAAGGGGAACTCGCGAAAACGGGCGACTCCTATGAGCAGGCCATGAGCCTCGCGCGTCCTGCGGCGTTTCTCCGCAAACTTCCTGGACCCAATCGCGTCCGCATTTCGGGGGAACCCGCGCCGAGCGTTGGCGACATCTTCGAAGTGCAGACATTCTGGGGCGGAGGCGTTACTGCGCTGAAGGATTTTTCGAAACTCAGCGTGCGCGAAGACTTGCTGAACGTCCGCTACCGGATCAAGCCCGCGTCTACGGCCGATCCGGGCGCGATCTATCAGGACGCGTATTGGAAAATCTATCATGATGACGCGGCTTTCCCGCGCGCCTGGATAGTTCACGAAGCGAACGTCGTTTCATCTGACGACGATACCTATGCGCGCATCACGGACGGCTCGATCGATCCCCGTCGCGTCGCCCTCATCCAGGAGCCGCTCCACCAGACGCTCGACGAAGCCGCCAGCGGTGACATTCTTCATTTCACTTCGTACGAGCCCGATTCCATAACGCTCGAAGTCCAGGCTGCAGGCAACGGGGTCCTCGTCCTCAGCGAAATCTACTATCCCGGCTGGCGCGCCACGGTGAATGGAGGGGATGCCGAAGTCCTCCGGGTCGATGGTGGATTGCGCGGCATTTTGCTCAAGCGCGGGACAAATCACGTGGTTCTAACCTACGTTCCGGTGGGCCAGTATGCTGGCGTTTTGGTCAGTCTCATCGCGTTCCTCTTCTGCGGCTGGTGCGGTTTCCGGATGCTAAGGGATACCAGTACTACTCCCGTCCCAACCCCATTGACCATTTCTTAACGTCAGGCTAATCTGGCTTAACGGACAAAGGTAATGAAACCTTTATTAGCCCTCGCGGCCTGCGTGATCACCCTCTCACTGCCATCCTTCGGATCGGCATCGACCCTCTATTCGGCATTGCCGGACAACGACATTTCCTCGCCGAATATTTTTTTCACCTGGTCCGGTTCAGCCCATTTCAGTCTGGCTGGCGACTCCATCCTGAATAGCGCCACCCTCGCGCTGTGGATGAATAATGATGTGACGCCGTCAACGCTGGATTGGTCGATTGAGGACTCGACAGGCGCAAACACTCTTTTCTCCGGCGCCAGCGCTGCTTTGACCAACGCCGGTCCCGCTCCCGTTCGCGGCGGCGATTTTTCGCTGTACTACAGCACGCTTGCGCTGCCCAATCTCAACCTTGCAGCCGGCAGTTATCTGCTGCATATTTCCAATTGCGGAACGAATGACTACGATGGCTGCGGCTGGGGCCTTGTCGCCGATCAAACCGGCGGGGGCAATGACATTCAGTTCAACGGCGAGACGCCATCCACAATCGGCACATATGCTTTCTCCATTCAGGGCAGCGCTGCAACGCCCGAGCCGGCCACCTGGCTGATGTTCGTTCCCGGGATCGCAGGGCTCGTGGCAGTTATCCGCCGCCGGAGATAAGGCTTGCAATCGTTCTACGCTCTCGCAGCGCTCACCATCGCGCTTTCCATTCCGTCGATCGCGTCGGCCTCGATTCTCTATTCGTCGATGCCGGATAACGACCTGACCGCTGCCGATCTCGTGTTCGATAGCAGCTCCGGGTTTTTTCATCTGGACAGCTACGCACTTATAGACCGTATCACCATGGCCCTCTGGGTGAATCCGGGTAATCCTTAGATTCTCAATCCGCGGCATCAATGCCGCCCGCGAAGGACCGTCACCGGTCAGATGAATTTCCACATCCGGCGCGGGCGCGATACGATCGAGCGCATCGAGCAGCATTTCCATGTCTTCGTCCGTAGTCCATCCGGCGGGGCAAGCCAGCACGCGCTTTTCAGCGGTCGGCTTATTTTGCTTCGGCAAAATCTCTAAAGGCCGGTCGTAAACCGTCTCCGCCTCAATTCCGAAGCGTCGCTTCAGATCCTCTTTCATCGCCCGCGACACACAGAAATGCGCCGCCGCGCGCCGCGACATCCATCCTTCATACCGCTCCGCCCACGCAACCAGCCTGCCCCCGGTTTTGAGCGCCAGCATCATAAATCCATAGTTGTGCCAATCGACGATCACGTGCGATCCGGTCAACCGCGCCGCGATCCGCGCAGCCGCTAAAGTCGGAAACGCTGGCGGATGCTGAACCAGCATCGTCTTCGGTGCTTGCGAACCAGCAACACGATGAGTTGCCCCAACGTGAGGCTCATCCGCAGCGCCGCCCCGGCGAGACCGAACCTTCTCAGACCAGACCACCCGCGCAGGCAACGAACGCCCGCCCCTGGCGGCGGAGTGAGCGGCCTTTCGCAAAGTCCAATCAGCGTCACGCCATAACCATGCCGAATGAGCTCGCGCGCATGATTCAGCATCCGTGGACTCCGCGCCAGATCTCCCACCACAACCACCGCGACGTCAGTCACGATTTCCACCGGCGGGCCGTCAGCCGCCCGCCTGTTAATCGCCAGACGCGCTCAGTATGGCGCAGCACGCGGGGCTCGTGCGAGATCAGAATCACCGCCGGACGATACGGCAGCCTCGCGAGATTCTCGATCAAACCCGCGATTCCTTCGTCATCCAGATGATTGGTGGGTTCGTCGAGAATCAGCAACTCCGGACCCGCAGCAACGCGCGCGCAATTTACCAACCGCTGCCGCTGTCCGCCCGAAATGCGCACGCCATTCTCGCCGATCGCCGTATCGAGCCCTTCCGGAAATTCCCGCACAAAATCGGCGCCCGCATCGCGCAGCGCTTCATCGAGAGCATCCGCGCCCGCCCCGTTATTTCCATACGTGACGTTTTCGCGAATCGTGCCGCTCTCTCCGCGATTCACCGTCAGCGTCGCATCCGCAATCACCGGAACGTCATGGCGATAAGAAAACGCCGCGCGCTCCAGGCTCAGTTGCCGGATCGGCCCAGGCTCCGCTGCCCCGGAATACGGCTCGGTCGCGGGGACCGACAGCAGTGCGGCAATCTGACGAAACGCCCGCGTCCCCATCCGGACAGCCGGAATTCCATCCACGATGCTGCGTGCCTGCGAAGCGAACAGCGCCGCCAGCACGTAGAACGACATCAAATCGCCGGTGGACATTCGCCCCCCCGCCGCCGTCCATCCGCCCGCGAGCAAAACCGCGAGCGTCGACGTGAGAATCAGCGCCGCCTGCACAAGCTGCTGTCCACTATCGAGCCGCGTGAGATCGAGCGAATCCCGCTGCAGCGTCTCGATATGACCATACTGCCGTTCGAGTTCGGTTTTTTCGGCGGCTTGCAATCTCGTCAGTTCCAGAGCCGAGATCGCGAAACGCACGCCGCGGCTGAAACTCTCGAAGGCTTCACGCAGGCGCTCCGGCTGAAACCAGACGCGTCGCACCAGCAGCCGGTTCACCGCAAACAGCGCTGGCGCCGCGATTGCAATGATGATCGCGAGCGACGGCCACGTGAAAATCGCGCGGCAGATCGTAGAGCCGCCGTAGACAATCTTTCCGCAGCCGGGCCAGCATCTCCTGATTGATCCCGATGCCCGCAACCGTATGTACCAGGTCACCGCGAGACCGCCGATTTGCAGGAAAAGAAGCGCTCCCACCGAAAGCAAGAGGCCTTCATATCGCGCGCCGGCAAAACGCGGTCGAACGTTCGCCGCAGCACCACTGAGAGGGGCAGCCAGAGGAAAGATTGCGCCACGCCGGCCGATATCAGACTGGCAATGCGCGGCCAGCGATCCGAAAAATATCCTGCATATCTGGGCAGCGTTCTCAAGCCTTAACTAGAATACAGATTTGACCCAAATGCCGGAAGCGATAAAAATCGCAGTCACAGGAGGAGGAACAGCTGGGCATACGCTGCCCGGAATTGCGTTTCTCCAGGCATTTCGGCGGGAGTGGGGCGCGGAAGGATATTTCATCGGCTGCGCCGGTGGTTTTGAAACGCGCCTGGTGTCCGCGGGCGGAGAGCGGCTGGAACTCATTCCTGGCGGCCCCTGGGCGCGGCAGAACGCAATGGGGCAACTGCGAGCTGCTCTGAATATCCCGCGAGGTGTGCTTGCGGCGCGCGCGCTTCTGCGGCGCGAGAAAACGGAGCTTTTGATTGGTGCCGGGGGGTACGCATCCTTCGGCGCCTGCCTCGCGGCCCGTTCTCTCCAAATTCCGGTGGTTATTTACGAATCGAATGCGGAATTAGGGATGGCGAACCGAATTCTGGAGAAATTCGCCGCGCTGGTCTGCGTCGCGTTCGGCGAGACCGGTTTCGGAATCACGAAGCCGGTGGAGATCACCGGTGTCCCTCTTGCCTCGCTTCATCCCTCCACATGGCGCGCGGCGGCGCCCTGGCGGTTTCTCGTACTCGGCGGATCGGAAGGCTCACCGCCGCTGAATGAAGAAGCGCCGCGTCTGTTCGCGGCATTGAAAGAGCGTGGCATCGGCTTTTCCGTTCGCCACATCGCCGGATTCGGCGACCTCGCCGCGATCTCCGCGCAGTACGCGGCGGCGGGCATCGACGCGAGCGTCGAAGGCTTTACCAATGACATGGCCTCTGTTTACGATGGTGTGACGTTTGCCATCACATCGGCCGGCATCCACACGCTTGCGGAACTCTCGGCGGCGGGAATTCCGTCGCTCATTGTGCCTCTTTCGGGCGCGGCGAGGAATCATCAATTCGCCAACGCGAGCCTGTACGCGGCCCGCACCGGCGCGAAGGTGATCCCGGAAACAGAGTGGCATGCCGGCAACGCCGCCGCCTGGCTGGCTGAAATGCTGAATAACCCGGAGGCGTTACATACCCTTCATCGCGACGCCGCAAGCTGGGTCAATCGGAATGCGGCGCTGGCGATGGTGAAGGCGTGCGAACGCCTGATCCAATAATCCCCTCCGCGACCTCGTACACGCGCGGCAGGGTTCGTTCAATCTCGATCCGCCGTTGCTGGATCGCGGCGTCCGAAGACAGGCCCAGATCGTTGAGCACTTTGCGAAAACGATCCTGGAAGCGGTTCATCCCCAGTACAGTCATGCAACGCGACCAGGTGACAGCGATCCAGAACATCGCCTCGCGATGATCTCCGCGCGCAATCATCTCCAGGCCCGCGTCAATCGCCGCCGGACGCGCGCATTCCTGAATGTCCGCTGCGAACGCGAATGAATTTGGCATGCACTCGCACGCCGCATCGAAGACCTCACCGAGAGCGGTTGCGTGAGTCGCGACTCGTTCGGCGCTCATTTGCCCCGAGCCGAGCAATTCCAGCAGAGTTTTCTGAAACTCGCCGAGCCCGTGATCCGTGAGCAGTTGCCGCACCCCGACATATCTTCTGCGCACGGTCGGATTCCGCAGCCCCGCCGCGAGGAGAACATGCGTCGTAATCCCGGCTCCGAATAAACACGACATCACCGGATCGCCTTTCGCACCGAGAGTTTTCAGGACTCTCTCGCGAGCCGCTTCACACCGTGCACGGATCCAGCGCGGATTCTCATATTCGCGGCGAAGCAGGTCCCTCACCGGGTCCAGCCGTCCCTCCGGATCGAACACGACCTTCGCCGTCTGCAGCGAGGGCGCCAGATGATAGTCACCCAGAACCTGCTCGGGCGAGTCAAACAACTCCTGCGCGAGATACGAGATTTCGAACAGCACGCCATCCCGCACAAACTTCCGCCGCGTGCCCTGCAAATCACCGCCGGCGGCCACCACCATGATGTCGATATCGGACCCGGCTGGCAGCGCGGCATCGTCCGCCATCCAGTTCGTCGATCCCGCCGTGTACGCCGCACAAAATCCGGGAACCCGCGCCGCTTCTTCGGCCATGAAAAGCCGTGCGAGATCCCGGCATCCACCGACATTCATTCCCTGATAACGTCCCGTTCAGGGCAGAAAAATCCGCCCAATTTCCTGTGCGTCCGGCTCGCCGAAATCCACCAGAATATTCGACAGCATGATTACGACGACTTTGGAATCCGGATACATCATGATCATCGCGCGCCCGCCATCGATCGTCCCGCCGTGGTGGGAAACGCGGTTGCCTTTGGCATCCTTGCCGATACGCCACGCAATTCCCACGCCTGTCTCCGCGCCGGACCGCAATCGCTGCGACGTAAACATCATCTCCAGTGTCTCGCGCCGAAGAAAACCGGGCTCCAGCATGGCGGAGCCGAACATCGCCAGATCCTCAGCGTTCGAAAGAAATCCGCCGCCGGCCCACTTATAGCTGTTATCCACATGATCCGCCGGACGCAACTCGCCCTTCGGGTCGCGCTGATAGAACGACGTCCGGTACGGAACAATCTCCAGCGCGTGATCGGAGTGAATGCTGCGCAGACCCAGGGGATCGAAAACGGCCTGCTGCATATACGTCAGAAAGTCTGCACCCGATGCGCCTTCCATCACCGCGCTGATCAGATTCCAGCCATAACTCGAATACGAATATTTCGTTCCGGGCTCGAAAAGCAGCGGATCGTTTTTGAAAATTGCGAGTGACGCTGAAACGCTCTCGAAGTGCGGCGCGCCTTGCATGGTGACCGCGAAATCCTGTTCGCTGTAATGACGAATCCCGGCCAGATGCCCCGCAAGCTCCCGCGTCGTAATCGGCCATTGCTTCTGCGGAAAATCCGGAACGTATCGCTGAACCGGCGCATCGAGATCGATTTTGCCTTCCTCGGCGAGCCGCGCCAGTCCCGCGGCCGTCACAATCTTCGACGCACTGCCCAGCCGGAATCGCGTCAGTGGCGTGACCACCACCCCCTGTTGCACATTCGCGAAACCAAATCCTTCCGACCAAACAATTTGGCCGCCGCGCGCCACCGCAATGGAGAAGCCCGGAATCCGCTTCGCCGCGATAAGGTTCTTCACGACCTCATGCGCCTGTGCGATCTCTGTCGAAAGCGGCGCAGCGCACACGCCTCCCGCAAACGCCGCCAGCGAGAGCAGCGCGGGAAATAATCTGGTTTTCATTGGACTATTCGTGAGCGCCGGACGCCTGCAGGAACACCGCGACATCCTCGTGCTTCCTTCGCAGCGCCATGCTCAACGGCGTACGCCATTCACCAGGCCGGCGGATGCCTCCCTCTGCCCAGACGCGCGCATTCGGATTCGCGCCGCGCCCCACCAGCAGTTTCACCACGCTGAGATGACCGCCCGAGCTTGCCTGTATCAGCGCATCCTCATCATCCGGCACAATCTGATCGACCCACGCGCCGCGGTCGAGCAGCAGCGCAACGATATCGGGATAGCCGGACGCCGCGGCGGCGATCAGCGGACAGCCATCGCCCCGAACGGCCATATTGGGATCTGCGCCGCGGTCCAGCAGAAGCCGCACCGCCTGGGATTGCCCCGCGCGCGCCGCCGCAATCAATGGACTCCCGTCGCCGCCGATGGAAGCGTTTACATGCGCGCCCGCTTTCAGCAGCGAAGTGATCGCCGCCACATCGCCCCGTTGCGCGGCCTCCAGGAGCGCCGAGTCATCGCTGCGCGATAGCGCCACCGCACGCTCAGGAGCTAACGCAAACACCACCAGCGTTGTCGCCGCAATTGCCAAAAGGCTGGCCCGCCATCCCGTGCCGCCTCGCCGCCGGCGGGTGTCCAGCAACGCTGATACCCGGATCGAGAGATCGCTGCGCTTCGCCATTCCCAATGCGAGCCGTGGGCGTGCGTGCGACATTTCTTCGGCGAGCGCCACAAGCTGCCGCGCGTACCCGGAAGGCTCGTGATCCTTCAGCACCGCGTCATCGCACGCCATCTCTGCTTCGAGGCAGAGCCGCCGCCGCGCGATCCACACGAGCGGATTGAACCAATAGATCGCGCACGCCCACTGAGCGAACAGAAGCAGAATCCAGTCGCGCCGCTGGATGTGCGCCATTTCATGCACCAGCGCATGACGCAGTTCCGCTTCCGACCATGTCCGCGCGGTCACGGGGAGAATAATCGAGTGACGTATTATGCCGAACGTCAACGGCGCCTGTATCTTCTCGTGGAGAAGAACCTGGATTCCTTCTGATGAGAGTTCAGGACATGGAAGTCCCTCACGGCGAATCCGCCGGAGCCGTACCAGATCGATCGCCAGCCAAACCACGAAAGCCACGAATCCAGACATCCACACCGCGAGAAGCACGGCATCCCAGGGAATGTCGGGAGAAGCAGACTGCGCCAGACCTGATGCGTGCGGTAGCGGCGGCGCGGATTGCACCATAGATACGTGAACCGGAAGCGATACGTGAACCGGAATTCGTACCGGAGAATTGACGGAGATCGGCATACACATCAACCCAACGAACGCCGCCTCCAGCACCAGGTGCCGAACGGAAGCTCGCGCACGCCGAGAGAGCGCCACGATAATCAGCGCAAGCGCGAGAATAGCCGTAGACTGAATCGATATCATTGCTTCGTCCCTCTCTGCGCCTGATCGATCTGTCTCCTCAGGGCTTCGAGATCTTCATCCGTCCACCGCTCCTGCTGAAGCAGCGCCGTCACGGTCTGCCGGGGAGATCCCCCGAAGAACACGCGCGTCAGCCTTTCGAGCGCCGAACGCTGCTCCGCGGCGCGCGACCGCGTCGGCTCATAGACGTACTTCAATCCTTCTTCGCGATGCCGCACAAAGCCCTTGGCCTCGAGCTTGACGAGCATGGCGCGGACAGCAGAATAACTCGGTGGATCGGTCAGCCGACCGCGCACGCCCTCAGCGGAGGCACGGTTCCCCAGCGCAAAAATCGCATCCATGATTTCGCGTTCACGACGCGAGAGCTTTTCAGGTGGCGGGGCAGGCATGTGCTATGTACGTAGCATAATGCTACGTACATAGCATGTCAAGAAGAAAAGAGTTGCTTCTCAGAACTTCAGCTTGAGCGCCAGCTGAATACTCCGAGGATTGCTCGAGAAAACATTCTCCGGCTGATTGAAGTTCACATTGTCCGGCTTCAGCAGCGTCTGGTAATTCGGATTGTTGTAGCTGTCGAGATAAACGTCATTCAGGCGCCCCGCGATGAACTGCGGATGGTTCAGCGCGTTCAGAAACTGCGCCTGAAACTCCAGCTTGACCCGCTCACCGAACGCGAACCTCTTCACCAGCGTCAGATCGACGTTGTCGGTCGGACGTCCCAACAGCGTATTTCTGCCCGAGGTCGGGTACACGCCCTTCGCCGCCTGAATGTATTGCGCGGTCGGCGTGTCCGCGAGGTAGGCAACCGTGTCTCCGTTAGTGTTCAGCAGCGCTGAAACCTTTGACCCGGTACCGGGAATTCCGGCAACATTGATAACCGTGCGGTCGACGGCATCGCCGTTCAGATTGGAATCGATTCCACTTTGCACCGTGTATCGTTCGCCGCTCTGGAAGGTATAGATGGGCGCCACTTCCCAGTTGCCCACCAGATTCTTCAGAAAGAAGTTGGAGTGGTGAGAGAAAAACGGAACATCGTAGAGCATCGTCAGGGTTAAGCGATGGCGATGATCCAGCGCGGAATCGGATTTCTCCACGCTGAGGTCCCGGAAATCCTGGGGACGGCGAGGAGTTAGATAGGTAGAGAAGACCTCAGCGGTGCTGTTGTCGATTGTGTGGCTCCACGTATATGCGGCGCGGAAAACCAGACCGTTGGTCAGACGGCGGTCCAGCTGCACATCCATGCCGTGATAGGACGACCAGCCCTGCGGCTGATACGAAGTAATCTTGCTTGTGAAACCTGCGTTGTAGTAATCCGGGCTGTCCGCGGCGGTGGCGTTCGCCTGATCCGTGAGTTGCGTCAACGTGAGCGGCAGAGCATCCAGAGTGGCCTGGCTTGGCCGCGCGAGATAAACCGGCAGCGAATGGTTGGCCGTCACAGGCGCATATTGGTTGAGCTGGGTCTGCAAAGGCAGATGAACGCCGCGGTTCCCCACATATCGGACTTCGAGCGTATAGTCCTTCCGAAATACGTGCTGTACCCCGAGAGTCCAGTTAATCGCGTACGGCATCGTTTTGTCGGGGATGAAGCCTGAAGTCGCGGCTCTTGCGTCGCTCGCCGAAAGCGTACCGGCGCTGGCGCTCGTTGGGATCCCGCCCCCTTTCAGAAAGCCCGCCGGGCATTCCCAGCTATTGTCCGTCGTGCATGGAGTGTCCACGGTTTGCCCCAGCTGCGGCGGGGGCGACAGAATTCCCAGATTGTCGAAGAGAACGTCGTACGCCATGCCAAATCCTGCGCGAATCGACGTCGTGCCGCTGTCTCCGGGTGAATACGCGAGGCCGATTCTTGGAGCGAAGTTGCGATAGGACGGTTGAGGGGCGTGGAATGAAATCAGACCGGGCACGCTGGCCAGACTGTTAAGGCTCTGCGACCGTTCGCCCGTCGGCACGCTGGTGAATTCCCAGCGAAGCCCCAGATCCGCGGTCAGATGCCGATTGATTCTCCAGCTGTCGCTCGCATAAAGATACGTCGCGATCTGGTCACCGTAATAGGTAAAACTGCCGGTGGAGCGTTCTGCAAAATCGAATGGCTGCAAGTCATAGAGGAAGTCCGTGATCTGCGTGTATTCGTAATCGCCCAGCGCGCGCTGAGTAAAGGATTGCGGCGATATCATTTTACGGCCGTCAAATCCGAATTTGAAGGTGTGGCGGCCCTTTGTCCACGTCAGATTATCCGTAAGTTGGTAAGTATTCTGAATCGTGAATTGAGGTGCGTCAATGTTGACGCCGAGCTGAATCCCAACATCGTCAAAGGTAATCGTCGGAAACTTGTCAAGCCCGGGATACTGGAAATTCCCTTCCGGAACCGACTGGTTATAGCGGTTGTACCCGATGCGCAGCTCGTTCGTGACGGACGGCGAGAAGTTGTGGTATTCGGTGACCGTCCCCAAATAGTAAGTCGTGGGGGACGGCAGGAAAAATGCCGGCAGCTGAGGTTCCGCCGATGGCGGGTAGCCGCTGTTCTTGTTGTAAATGAAGCGGCCCCGAATCTGATCCTTATCCGAGATATTGTAGTCAACGGACGCAACCCCGTAGTCCCAGTTCTGAAATGCTGGCCCGTTCAGGTTCGCCGTGCCGATCGGGATGGTGACTTTATCGCCGGAAGGAAGCGTGTAGTCGGTCGTCCCCTTATCGGCTGTGGGCGCAAGCGGCATATACTGCTGAAAAATTTTTAGATTTGTCTGGCTGATACCGGGGAGTGCGGAGAGGGTAGCCAGACCCGCCGCCGTTGGCGCGGGCACACCGGACGCGCTCACACTGCCCTCGGGGTTGTATTCCCAATCCCCGAAGAAGAAGAGCTTATTTTTCCGGATCGGGCCGCCGAAGTTCGCGCCGAAGCGATTCTGATCATACCGGGGGTTCTCTTTGATGCCCTGATTTTGAAAAATCTGATCTATGGCATTCAGTTTCCGGTTATTCATATATTCATAGAGTTCGCCGTGAAAACTGTTGGTGCCGGACTTCACATTCGTATTGAACTGTCCACCCGATGAGTGGCCAAACTCCGCCTGAAACACGTTCTGAAGCAGAGTGAACTCCTGAACCGCATCGTTTGGCACATACACCAGCGGGCCAGTGACCGTCTTGCTGTTGTTGTCGATGCCTTCGATCGTGAAATTGTTGTTGCGCGGCCGCTGGCCGCCAACCGAAGGTCCTTCCCCCGCGCCCACACCGCCGCCCGTCGCGACACCGGCGGAAAGCAGCGAAAGATTGATAACCCCCTGTCCCGAACTCGCACTGGGTAAATCGGCGGTGAGGCGTTGGTCATAGGAGTTGGTGATTTGCGCGGAGGTGGTATCGAGAGTCGAGACCGCATCGGTAACCTGTACTGTTGTCTGCGCGTTTCCGAGAGCCAGTGACACATTCTGGGTGGTGGTTCGGTTCAGAGAAACAACCAGTCGGTTGATGGTCTGGGGCGCGAAACCGTTCGCTGTAACCGCGAGATCGTAAGTTCCGATCGCCAGATTCGCGAAGTGATACACCCCGTTTGTGTCCGAGGTTGTATCCGATTTCACGCCGGTGGATAGATTTGAGGCGCTGACCGATGCTCCAGCCACAGTTGCGCCGGAAGGATCGGTGATAACGCCGGAGAGATCTCCGCTGGTCAGTTGCGCCGCGAGCGGCCACGGAACACCGCTAAGTCCAACAATAATAGCGATAATGGATGCAATGAAACCCGATACGAAAACACGATTGAGTGCCACGTCTTTGCCCCTCTCTTTTCGCCAATAAGCTCTAACTCAGCGGAATTTCACCCCTGAATTGAGTCGATTTACTGTCGCAATTTCGCCGCCACGTTGGAAGGACAAGAGACCTGCGACAGACAAGTAGCTCAAAGCAATGGGTTAATAAACATGGGGTGAAAATGACATGTCAGGCGGAAGTATTGAGGCGAAAAGTATCGATTACCGAATCGTGGAAAATCAGAGCCACAGGGCACGTGCTGGTTCGCACTTCAATCAAAAATCTGAGATGGTAAGAAGAGCAGAATGCGACGACTAATCTTCCTTGTGTGTGTCTCACTGCCTGTGATGGCAGGATTGATGCCGGGGCCCCCGACCATGACGGCATTGCAGAAGCAGTCCGAAGTGATCGCTCTCGCAAGCCTGGCTTCCATTGACGATTCGCAGGGTGTCGAGATGGTGCAACTGAGCGTCGCCAGGGTGATCCAGGGACACCCGGGGGCGCTATCAATAAGAGCCCTCATGCCTCCGGCACAGAGGGCGGGCTTAGGTGAAGAAACCCCTTTGAAGATCGGCATCATACCCCCATCTATGATCGGCAGGAGCGGAATATGGTTTCTCAAAGCGGCTGATACCGGTTGGCAGGTCATCCCGCTGAACGGCCTAATAGGTGAACAGATCTATACCTCAATTCCTGTCGACCTGACGCTCGACGCGCCGGCCGGTGGCGTGAGTCAGCAGCTTCTCGCATGGCTCGTTCGCTGGTATCAATCCGCCCCATCCCCTGTCGGGGTCGACAAGGATTTTCGCCTGTTGGCAAGTCTCGATGCGGCGGATCCAAACGATGCGAGGGCTGCCATCGCGCCTCTGCTGAAGTCCACCCGCGCAGACCAATACGGAACGGGATTGGCGGCGGCCATTCACCTCGGCTCGGTGGACGCGCTCTTCACGGTTGCGCAGCGCGCGGAAGAATTGCGATCGAATCCAAAATTGATGCAGATCACCGATGCAATCCATAACTACTTTAAACCGGATGGCTCCGCCGCCATTGCGCCGCTGCAGCAAATCGCGGCACTGCATTCGGACATTCCCGGACTCGACGCGGCCGCAGGTTCGGCGCTCCAGAAGATCGGGACGAAAGATGTCCTGCCCGCCATGGCGCTGCTGCTGGATAGTCACGATCCGCAGGCGCAGTTAAGAGCCGCCCGGTTCTTCAGCTACTTCGCGATGTCTATGGACGAGAAGTCTTCAGCAGCCCGCCAGGAAATGCCGTCGCAGAATTCCGCCGAAACTCCGGCGCAGTATGCCCAATTCTGGAGGTCATGGTGGGCCGCGACCAAGGCGGACCTTGGCATTCCGGATTCTACGCGATAATCGGCTTCACCAATTCGCCTGCCACATCCGTCAACCGGAAATCACGCCCCTGGAACCGGTACGTCAGCTTCTTATGATCGATCCCCAGCAGATGCAGCGCGGTCGCATGCAGATCATTTATCGCGACCGGATTCTCTGCAATGTTGTACCCGATCTCATCCGTTGCTCCATACGTGAGTCCAGGCTTCACGCCACCGCCCGCCAGCCACACCGTAAACGCCTTCGGATGATGATCGCGCCCCAGAAACTTCACGCCACCGCGGCCTTCATTCACAGGCGTTCGGCCAAACTCGCCAGCCCAGATGATGAGCGTGTCGTCCAGCATCCCGCGCTGCTTCAGATCCTTCACCAGCGCCGCCGCCGGACCATCCGTATCGCGGCAAACCGCGGGCAGCTTGTTCACGATGTCATCGCCCAGATTCGCTCCATGCGTATCCCAGTCGCGATGGAACAGTTGTACGAAGCGCACCCCACGCTCCACCAGACGCCGCGCCAGCAAACAATTATTCGCGAATGAAGGCTGCCCCGGCGTCGTCCCATACATCTTGTGAATCGATTCCGGCTCCTTCGAAAAATCCTGCAAATCCGGCACGCTGGTCTGCATCTTGTACGCCAGTTCGTACGCCGCAATGCGCGTCGAAATTTCCGGATCGTTCACATCCGCCAGTTCCACGTGATTCAGCTTATTGATCACATCCAGCGACCGCCGCTGCGTTGCCGCCGACATCCCCTCCGGATTCGACACCGACAAAATCGGATCACCCTGCTTGCGAAAAGGCACGCCCTGATGCACCGTCGGCAGAAATCCGCTCGACCAGCACGCCGTCCCGCCATCCGGCTGGCTCGACCCCGAAAGCAGAACCACAAACGCCGGCAGATCCTTGCTGTCGCTCCCAATCCCGTACGTCAGCCACGAACCGAAACTCGGCCGCCCCGGAATCTGAAATCCGGTGCTCAACAGAATCTGCGCCGGGCTGTGATTGAACTGCGTCGTATGCATCGACTTGATGAACGTCACATCATCCGCGATGCTCTGCAGCCCCGGCAGTATATTCGAAATCGTCGCGCCCGATTGCCCGTACTGCTTAAACGTATGCGGCGACGCCAGGATTTTCGGCACGCCCTTAATAAACGCAAATCGCTCGCCCTTGATAAACGATTCCGGAATTGGCTGCCCGTCCAGTTGCGCCAGTTTCGGCTTGTGGTCGAACAGATCCACCTGCGACGGGCCGCCCGCCATATAGAGGTAGATCACCCGCTTCGCCTTCGCCGGAAAATGCAGGCCCGTATAAGCGGAACTTGTCCCCGCCTGGAGCAGGGAAGCGAACGCCGCGCCCCCAATGCTGAGTCCGGCTGCGTTCTGAAAAAATTGACGGCGTGTCTGTTCACGGATTGTCATTTGCTGCGCTCCATATCAGTTTTCCGTTGGCATCTGTTCCGCGTGATCGATGACCGTCACCGGCATCGAATGTTTTCGCAATTCAAGTTTCAAACCGAGTTGCCTGTCCAGCGCATCGAAAAGCGAGATCGCGCCTGTCGGATCCGCCGTTGCGGCTTCCGCGACCCGGCGAGCTGAGAAGGTCAGGCTAAAGTCATATTCCCCCGCCAGGCCGGTCGCTTCCACAAGTGGATGGTCGAAGTACGGCGGAGCTATTGACGGGAGAGCCTTTGCGAACTGCGCCATCGTCATGTTTTGGCAATCGAATGTGCGGAGGGCGGCCGCGGGCGATCTTCCGGGCGGCGCACCTGCTTTGCAGGTAGAACGATTGAACCCTTCAGCGGCTTTGAGCTTTGGTTTTGACGCGGTCAAAAGATAAACATCCACTGGCCGGTCCTCCTGGTGGCTCACGATCTTAAAACGATCGGCGGCCAATGTCCCCAGCATTTGTCTGACATCATCCGCGGTCAGCTCGCCGGCATTGTCCGCCGCTTTCGCCGCGATAGTGAATCGTTTGCTGTCCATCCACGCGGGGGCCGCCAACATACCGGGGAAGTAGAAGTAAGAGTCACCATTAGTCGCGAGACGGAGCAGTTCCGCCAGAGTCACTCCCGCCGCATAGACGCCGCCGCCCGCCTGAATGGAAAAACTGTGCTTCGTGTCCGGCGGGCTTGGCCTGATATCGGCTACTTCGAATTTTATTTTCAGGGGCGGCAATTGAAGCGCCAGGTTCGGAGCATTCGCCGTAGGCATTCTGTTGACGCTGTCCACCACAACCACGGGAACTGTAACATTCCTCCGCTCGAGCTTCAGTCCCATTTGGTCCTGGATCGCATCAAAGAGCGATATGCCGTCGTCCGACTTCGCCAGCATGGCGCGGTCCGAATACCGGAGCGTGAAATCGCGGGCGCCGTCGAGGCCCGTCTGGTCCTCGATCGGCAAGTTGCCAACATATTCAACGCTGGACGCCCATGCACGCAGTCCACGTACAAAATCGGCCATCGTCGTGTTCTGGCAGGAAAGCGATTGATTGAGGGCTGATGAATCGGGAACTTTCTGGCATCCTTTCGATTCCGCGCCAGCAGCCGCTTTGACCTGGGGGTTCAGTTTGACGACGGTCAGACCGTAGCCATCCTCCGTCTTCGTCTCAGCGTGTACTTTCAGGCCAAAACGAACGGAAAGCAGATTCCGTAACATCAGTTTGAGCGCGTCCGGCGAAGTGTTCGCGGGCGTCCTCGCAACGATGTCATACCGGTCCGCTTCGAGCCAGCTCGGACCTCCCAGCACGCTTGCGGCATCGATATCGTATGCGTTCGCGATCAATTCCAGCATGTTGGCCGTTCGTATCCGATATCGCTCGCCGCCAAAACTGACTCTGGCCATTGCTTCAATCTCATGATGATCCGGGCTTGCATGAACGTCGGCGGCCTGGAACATCGGGGCGCTCTGACCGAACAGGTTTCCCGCGATGATGGATGCAACAATTGCGAAGAAGACCCTGATGTGAATTCGATTTTCCGTTTAGTGCCTCGTCAACGTTTCGTCCAGATTGAGAAGATCGCGCGACACCATTGTCCACGCGGCGAGTTTGGCATCGGGCTCATTGGCCACGGCCTCAGCCTCTTTCTTATGTTCCTTAAAATATTTCTCTTCCGTCTTCAGCGCGTCATCCAGCGTAGTCTCTTCGCTCGCTTCGGGCCTGCGTGAAGTGGCCAGCTCAAACGCATAGTCGACCTTCGAACGCCCGCCCTCTTTCAGGACCCGTTTCGCCATCGCCTGCGCGGCCTCGAAAAACGCCGTATCGTTCAGCGTCGTGAGCGCTTGCAGGGGAGTATCCGTATGGCTCCGCCGCGCCGTGCAGTATTCCCGGCTGGTTGCGTCAAACACTGTCAGCGCAGGGTACGGCGCCGCGCGCCGGATGAAGGTATAAATGCCGCGACGGTAGCGGTCCTCGCCCTTGCTCATCACCCACAGATCGGTGTCTTTCTCATAGGGCAACTCCCACACGCCATTCGGCTGATACGGGAACACGCTCGGCCCGCCCACCTTCGCGCTCAGCAGTCCACTCGCGGCCAGCGTAATATCGCGGACCATCTCTGCTTCCACCCGGAACCTCGCCCCGCGCGAAAGCAGAATATTCGCCGGATCTTTCTCGATCAGCTCCGGGGTCGCCTTCGACGATTGCCGGTACGTCGCCGAGGTCACGATCAACCGGTGCATCGCCTTCATGTCCCAGCCGTTGTCCATGAACCCGGTCGCCAGCCAGTCGAGCAATTCCGGATGCGACGGCCTGGATCCCTGCGTCCCGAAGTCTTCCGCAGTCTCGACAATCCCCCGCCCGAAATATGTCTCCCAGATGTGGTTCATCATGACGCGCGCCGTCAGCGGATTATCGCGGCTCACCAGCCATTTCGCCAGCGCCAGCCGGTTCTGTGGCTGATCAGCCGGCAGCTTGCCGAGGAATTCCGGAATCGCCGCGTGCACCTCTTCCGCTTTACTCGTGAAGCTGCCGCGCACGCGAATCGTCGCGTCCGGGTGCGTCACCGCATTGTTCTCAGACATGACGAGCGTCGTCGGAATGCCGAGCGCCGTCACCTGCTCCTGCAGAGTTTTGATTTCGTCCCGCACCGGCTTCAGCTCCGCCGACTGGCTGTGATAGCGCGACGCCATCTGCGTCGTCTGCTGTTTCGTTCGTTGATCCGGAGCGATGCTGAGCACCGGACGCAGCGTCGCCGAAACTTCCACAATCCGCTCCGGCGTTTGCGAATTCGTCACCGAGAGGCGGAAATGCCCAAGCCCCTGATGACCCCCTTCCGTCACCTGTTCGATGGTGATCCGCAGCGTGCCGCTCGCCGCCGGCTTCGCCAGCGCCATCACCATTTGCCGCGGCAGCCGTTGGTTGTTCTCTTCCTTCGAAACATCCACCACCCAAACCTGCGGATATTTCGTGCCCGGACCCTGGGCGCCGGTGCCGGATTTCTCGTCCATCGCCGACTCTTTGATGGTCGCGCCTTCCACCGTCACCTTGCGGATCATGAAATTGCCGTAGTAGTCCCGGCCGGGTCCGCCGCGCGGCAAACTCGAATCGGGCAGCGCTTCCAGACGCAGGGCTGTGATGTCGCCGATTGGCGCCTTCGCCTCGATCGTGTACGTGTCGCTTTCCGGATTCGTCCCCGAAGCCAGTACCGAACCATCCGGCTTCACCTGGATCGTCGATCCACCCGAAGACTCTGCACGATCCGGATGCAGTGGCTGCCAGGTTTTCTCGGCATCGAGCACGCTCTGCTCCCACGCGTGCTGCTTTTCCTTCGCAGCATCCGACTCGTCATTCAGCTTGCTCTGCCACTGCTTGATTTCGGCGTTGAGCGCGTCCCGCTGCTTTTTCTGTTCAGCATTCGGGAGATCGAGCACGGGCTCTGTGAAAGGCGTAGATGAAGTCTTGCTGAACTCGGCGTTATTGAAAAACGCCACCATCTGATAGAACTGCTTCTGCGTGTAGGGGTCGAATTTATGATCGTGACACTCCGCGCAGCCGATGGTCGCGCCCAGGAAAGTCGTCGCTACCGTGGTCGTGCGGTCCAGTTGGATATTCCAGTTGTTCTCCTCCGGGTCCACCCCGCCTTCGTTATTGAACATCGAATTACGCAGAAATCCGGTCGCGATCTTTTGGCTGTCCGTCGCATTTGGCAGCATGTCGCCCGCCACCTGCTCGATCGCGAACTGATCGAAATGCATGTTGCTGTTGAACGCGTGGATCACCCAGTCGCGATACGGCCACATCGACCGCCGGTCATCTTTTTCATAACCGTTCGAATCCGCATAGCGCGCCAGATCGAGCCACATCCGCCCCCATCGCTCGCCGTAATGATCCGAAGCGAGCAGTCGGTCCACCAGCCGGTCATACGCATCCGGCCGCGTGTCCTTCACAAACGCCTCCACTTCCTCAGGCGTCGGCGGCAGCCCGATCAGATCCAGACTCAGCCGCCGGATCAGCGTTTCCTTCGATGCTTCGGGCGAAGGATGCAGTCCTTCCGCTTCGAGCTTCGCCAGCACAAAACGGTCAATCGGATTCCGCAACCACTTGTCATCCTTCACCGCGGGCGGCGTCGGCTTTATCGGCTTCAGATAAGCCCAGTGCTCATCGCCCGCCAGCGTATCCGGCCACGGCGCTCCTTTATCAATCCACGCCTGAATCGTCGCGATCTTGTCCGCGCTGAGCGCGGCCATCCCGAACGGCATCTGCGGCTCGTTATCGAGGCCCTGCAAACGATGGACAATGCGGCTGCCTTTCCCATCGCCCGGCGTAATCGCACGCATCGCGAATGACCGCGCATCCAGGCGCAACCCGCCGATCGGCCGGTTGCCCGAATGGCACCCGTAGCACGATTCCTTCAGGATGGGCAGAACTTTGGTCGCGAACTCGGAATTCCCGGGGGATGGCGGCTGCGAGGGCAGCGTCGTCACAATGAGGAGAAACGCGGCGACAACGGGGAGGACTTTCTTCATGGCTCGCCTCTGGTAATCGTATCGCAATCCGGCATTGGAAGCCGAATTGCGACGCCGTGAGATTATGCCCAGTGATGGAGTGCGTCCGATGATCCGGATTGACGGACTGCCCGTGCAGGTCGTGGAAGGCGAGCGGGTGGTGGATGCCATCAACCGCGCCGGCGTGCCGCTCCCGCAGGTTTGTTACCTCCCGCAACTCGGCCCCATCCAGACCTGCGATACCTGCATGGTCGAAGTAAACAACGAACTTGTCCGCGCCTGCGGAACCACGGTGCCCATGAGCGGCGAGGTTCTCGTTGCGAATTCCTCCGGAGCCCGCGCCGCGCGCGAGATGGCGTACCAGAGAATCCTCGGAAACCACGATCTCTACTGCTCGGTCTGCGACCGCAACAACGGAAACTGCACGGTCCACAATACGGGCGATCTGATCCATGTAAAGAAACAGAAAATTCCGTTCCGCAAAAAACCGGGCGCGCAGTGCGATAGCAACGCGTTTTACCGCTATGACCCGAACCAGTGCATTCTCTGCGGGCGCTGCGTCGAAGCCTGTCAAAACCTGCAGGTAAACGAAACGTTATCCATCCGCTGGGAAGACGAAAGCCCGCGCGTTCTCTGGGATGGCGGCGCCCCTATTGCAGAATCGAGTTGCGTCTCGTGCGGCCACTGCGTCAGCGTCTGCCCCTGCAATGCGCTGATGGAGAACACCATGATGGGCCACGCCGGCGCGATGACCGGTCTGCCGAAGCCCGTGCTGAACACGATGATCGCCGCAGTCAAGGCCGCCGAACCCATCACCGGCCTCAGGCCGATCTTCGCAATTTCCGACGCGGAATCGAAGATGCGCGAAAGCTATATCCAACGAACCAAAACGGTCTGTACCTACTGCGGCGTCGGCTGCACTTTCGATGTATGGACCGGCGGCGCATGGCAAGATGAACGGAATATTCTGAAAATTTCGCCGTCCGAAGGCCCGGCCAACGGCGTCTCCACCTGCATTAAAGGAAAGTTCGCGTGGGATTTCGTTAACGATCCTGGGCGTCTCACGAAACCGCTGATCCGCCGCAACGGCGAACTCCAGCAGGCATCGTGGGACGAAGCGCTCGATCTCATCGAACGTACGTTTAAACAGATTCGCGCCGAGCACGGCCCGGATGCCCTCGCGCTCATCTCTTCGTCAAAATGCACGAACGAAGAGAGCTACCTGATGCAGAAGCTCGCGCGCGCGGTCATCGGGACGAACAACATCGATAACTGCTCGCGCTACTGCCAGGCGCCCGCCACCATGGGTCTGTTCCGCACAGTCGGCTATGGCGGCGATTCCGGATCGATAACGGACATCGCGCAGGCCAGTCTCGTCGTCATCGTCGGGAGCAATACGGCCGAGAGTCATCCCGTGCTGGCCACACGGGTGAAGCGAGCGCACAAGCTGCACGGCCAGAAGCTGATCGTATCCGATCTTCGCGAGAACGAAATGGCGCGCCGCGCCGATATCCATCTGCACTGCGCGCCGGGCACGGACATCGTCTGGCTCTGCGCCGCCGCCCGCTGGATTCTCGACAACGGCCTCGCGAAAAAGGAATTTCTCGATCGCTGGGTGAACGGCCTCGACGAGTACCGCAGAAGCCTCGAACCCTTCACGATGGAGTTCGCGGCCGAGCAGACCGGCGTGCCGCGCGAAACCCTCGAAACGGTCGCGCGCCTCATCGCCGCCGAGGAGCGCGTCTGTATTCTCTGGGCGATGGGCGTCACGCAGCATACGAACGGCTCCGACACCTCCACCGCAATTTCCAACCTGCTTCTGGTCACCGGCAATTACATGCGGCCCGGCACTGGCGCCTATCCGCTGCGCGGCCACAATAACGTGCAGGGCGCAAGCGATTGCGGCAGCATGCCCAATACATTTCCGGGGTACCAGCACGTAGAGGATCCAGAGCTCCGCCACAAATTCGAACAAAGCTGGGGCTTACCGCTGCCCGACAAGAAGGGCCTCGATAACCACCAGATGGTCGATGCGATTCTCGAAGGCGACCTCAAGTCGATGTACATCATCGGCGAAGAAATGCACCTCGTGGATTCGAACAGCAACTACGTAGGCGAGGCGCTTTCGAAGCTCGAGTTTCTGGTCGTCCAGGACATCTTTCTCAGTGAGACCTCGAAGTACGCGCATGTGGTTCTGCCCGCCGCGCCGAGCCTCGAGAAGGAAGGCACGTTTACGAGCACAGAGCGCCGCATCCAGCGGCTGTATCGGGTGCTGAAGCCGTTGGGCGAAAGTCTGCCCGATTGGGAAATTATCCAGAACGTCGCAAACCGTCTCGGAGCGAAATGGGGTTACCTGCATCCGTCCGAAATCATGGCGGAGATGGCGTCGCTCACCCCGATGTATGCCGGCGTCACGTACGAGCGCCTCGCCGGGTATCGCAGCCTGCAGTGGCCGGTCCACCCTGATGGCACGGACGAGCCGCTCCTCTATACGAAGGAGTTCAAATTTCCCGATGGCAAAGCGCGGCTCTATCAGCTCGAATGGAAGCCGCCAGGCGAGCGCTCGGACGCGGAGTACGATCTGCACCTCAACAACGGCCGCCTGCTGGAGCACTTTCACGAAGGCAATTTGACGTACCGCTCACCGGGCATCAAAGAGAATGCGCCAGATACTTTCGTCGAAATCTCGCACCAGCTCGCGGATGAGCGCGGCCTGGCGTCGGGGCATTGGGTGCGGCTCGAATCGCGACGCGGCCACGTCCGCGTGCGCGCGCTCGTGACCGACCGCGTGACGGGCCACGAGCTCTACATGCCGATGAACTCGTCGACGAGCCCGGTGAACGTCCTCACCGGCAGCCACACGGACGAGCCGACCCACACACCCGCGTACAAAGACACCGCGGTCCGCCTGCAGGTTCTCGGCGAAAGTTCCGAATCGCCGCTGCCGCGCCGCAACCATCGCTTCGGTTGTCCTACGCCGCAGTCGGGCGTCGAAGTCGAGCGCCGCTGGAAGAAGGACCGCCGGTGAGCTCGTTCGCCAGCGTCGCGATTTCGCGCTTCGGTGCCTACGGTGAGACGGATCAGATCGTTGTCGAAGATCCGCTCGAAATCGTCATCAACGGCCGCAATCTATCGGTCACGATGCGGACGCCGGGGAACGATGAGGAACTCGCGGCTGGCTTCCTTTTGACAGAGGGGATCATAACGAATCGGAGCCAGATTCTGTCGATCGCCGGAGCGGGGAACCGGGTCGAAATCCAGCTTGACCACGATCCGGAAATCGCCCCGCGCTTGACGATGACCTCGGCCTGCGGGGTTTGCGGAAAAGCTTCACTGGACGAACTCTTTAAACATGGCTGCCCCACTGTGCGGAGCAAATTCCAGATCAGCCCTGAAGCCTTACTTCGCCTTCCGGGCGCGTTGAAGGATGCGCAACTCGTATTTCACCGTACAGGGGGATTGCACGCTGCGGGTTTATTCGGTCCTGACGGGACACTTCACGAAATACGGGAAGACGTGGGGCGGCACAACGCCGTCGATAAGGTCATTGGCGCCGTTCTGGGTCAGGATCTTTCGGACCGCCTGATCCTGGTCTCCGGCCGCGCCGGATTCGAGTTGGTCCAGAAGGCGGCCATGGCGGGAATCCCGATGCTCGCCGCCGTCGGCGCCCCAACCACCCTGGCGGTCGAAACCGCCCGGGCGGCCGGGATGACCCTCGTCGGATTTTTGCGGGACGACCGTTTTAACGTCTACTGCCAGCCGCCGCCGAGCACGCTGTAAAGCCGGACGATGCTCTGGAGTTCGAGCAGCCGCAGCCGTTCGAGCGAGAGCTGGCCCTGGAATAAATTCCGTTCAGAATCGAGGACCTGGAGGAAGCTGTCGAGGCCGCCCTGGTAGCGGAGCTTCGAAAGCCGCGTGGATTCGTCCAGCGCCTTCACCAGCAGCACCTGTTGGTCAGTCTGAGAGCGCGTTCGGTCGTAGCCGACGAGCGCATCCGAGACGTCCCGCAACCCAGTGAAAATACTCTGGCGGTAGGCCAAAAGCGCCTCCCGTTCCTGAGCCTGGCTCAGCCGCACCTGGCCGCGGATCTGACCGGCCTCAAAAATCGGGGCGGTGATCGACGGCGTGAACGACGCGAGGCGCGCCGGGCCGGTCAGAAGGTCGCCGATCGCGCGGCTCTGCCCTCCCAGAAACGCGTCGAGCGAAATCTGCGGAAAATAGAGCGCGCGGGCCGCGCCGATCTGCGCATTCGCCGCGATGAGCTGTTCTTCCTGCGCCCGAATATCCGGACGCCGAGTGAGCAGCGTGAGCGGAAGCCCGGGGGGCAGCGCCGCGGGCCGGCCGATCTGATCGAGGGCGGTCGCGCCGCGCGGAACATCGGTGGGGGCCTGGCCGAGGATCAGGTTGAGCGCGTCCTCGGTCTGCGTGATTTCCCGCTCGGCCGCTTCGATCTGCGCCGTCGCGGTGTAGAGGAGCTGATTCGCCTGTTGGACGTCCAGGCCCGTGGCTGCGCCCTGATTGTGGCGCACTGTGGTCAGCTTCAGGCCGTTCTGCGCGATGTCGCGGGTCTGCTTCGCGATGGAGAGCTCGGAATCCAGTTCGACCAGCTGGAAGTACGTGTTCATTACGTCCGCGACGAGTGACATCCGGACGGCAAGCTGGTTATCGCGCGCCGCGAAGAACTGTGCGCGCGCCGCTTCGTTCAGCCGGCGCAGCCGACCCCAGAGATCGAGTTCCCAACTCGCGCCCACGCCCACCTGAGCGTAGGAAATCGAGGTGTCGGAGCCCGGCGGAATGCCGGGCGTCGCTCCAATTGACGAGCCGCGCGCGACCGTGTATTGGCCGGAAGCGTTGACGAACGGAAAAAGCTGGGCGCGCTGCGTCTGGAGCCGCGCGCTCGTCTGCTCCACTCGTTCCGCCGCAATCTGCAGATCGAAATTCTGCGAGAGCGCCGTAGTGACGAGCTTTTCGAGCGTCGCGTCATGGAAGAGGTCCTGCCACTTCGTATCCGCGATCGACGTATCGCCGGTGGCGCCCGTCGCGCCACGAAACTGCGTGGGCAGAGTGATATCCGGCTTCTTGTAATTCGGCCCCACCGTGCAACCTGCGAGGAGCAGGGCGGCGGGCGCAAGCCATAGCAGCCGCCTCATCCTGTCACCTCGGGAACTGCCGCGCCGCCGGGCGCGGTCTTCTTCCGTTTCGCAAAAGTTTCGATCACAACGAAGAGCACAGGCACGATAAAAACCGCTAATAGCGTAGAAGCCAGCATTCCGCCGAACACCGCGGTTCCCAGCGCCCGACGCGCGCCGGAGCTGGGGCCACTCGCGATGACGAGCGGCAGCACGCCGAGGATGAACGCGAAGGAGGTCATCAGAATCGGACGCAATCGAAGATGGGCCGCTTCCATGACCGCATCGCGGATCGAGAGGCCGTGTTCCACACGCTCTCGCGCGAATTCCACGATCAGAATCGCGTTCTTCGCCGAAAGGCCGATCAACGTCACAATGCCGATCTGCGTGTAAATGTCATACGGATAGGCCCGGATATCCACCGCGAGCAGCGCGCCAAAGATGCCGATGGGCACGGCGAGCACGACCGCGAACGGAATCGACCAGCTTTCATACAGCGCGGCGAGGAAGAGAAACACCAGGACGGCCGCGAAGCCGAAGACCGCTACGTCGCTGCCCTCGGCGAGCTTCTGCTGGTACGTCGTGCCGGTCCATTCATACGAATAAGTGGAGGGCAGCGTAGCCGCGGCCACTTCTTCCATGGCTTTCACCGCTTCACCGCTGCTGTAGCCAGGCGCCGGTCCGCCGAGAATCTGCACGGCGCGAAACCGGTTATAGCGATAGATCACATCCGGCCCCGTGGTGGCTTCGACGCTCGCCACCGTCCCGAGCGGCACCATATTGCCGTTGTTGCTGCGTGCGTAGAAGCGATTGATGTCTTCCGGTTTCGAACGGAACTGCGGCTCGGCCTGGACGATCACCTGCCATGTGTGGCCGAACGCGTTGAAGTCATTCGCATAGAGGCCGCCGACAAACGCCTGCATCGTCTGATACGCCTGCGCGATCGGAACGTCCATTGTTTGCAGCTTCGCCGGGTCGAGTTTCACGGAGTAGGCCGGAACGTTCGACCGAAAGGTGCTGATGACGTTCAGGAGCTCGGGCCGTTTACTGGCGGCCGCAACGAGCGCATCCGCCGTTTTCGAAAGTTCCGATACGTCCACGCCGACGCGGTCTTCCAGCATGAACTGGAAACCGCCGGTGGTACTCAGACCCAAAATAGGCGGCAGCCCGAACGCGAGAGTGAGCGCTTCCGGCACTTTCGCGAAACCACCGAATGCCTGTCCCAGAATCGGCTGGAGTTGCGTCTGCTTTGTGGTTCGTTCATCCCAGGGCTTCAGCGTGGCGATGATGGTCGCCATGTTCGGGCCCGTGGTGCCGGTCGCGATATTCAGACCGCCGAGTACGAATGCATTCTGGACGCCGTCAATGCCGCCGACCACCTTTTCGATCTTCTTCGCCGCTGCGTCGGCGCGGTCCACGGAAGCGCCATCGGGCAATTGCATGCCGGTGAAGAACGCGCCCTGGTCCTCATCCGGCAGGAAGCCGGTGGGCAGCTTTTTAAACAGACTGCCGGCGAGCAGCCAGAAGCAGCCGAGCGCTACCAGCGCGATCAGAGATCGCCGCACCAGAAAGCCGACCGAGGTGAGATAGCGGTTCGTCGTCCACTGGAACGCGCGATTGAAACCGCCGAACGCGCGCGCCAGCGGGCCGCGAGATTCTTTCTTCGGCTTCAGGAGGAGGCGCGTGAGAGCGGGGCTGAGCGACAGCGCACTGAACGCCGAGATCAGCACCGAGACGGCGATAGTCAGCGCGAACTGCTTGTAGATCTGCCCGCTGATGCCGCCGAGGAACGCGACCGGGATAAAGACGGCCGCGAGGATGAAGGCGATCGCCACCACAGGCGCAGACACTTCCGCCATCGCCTGGACTGTCGCGTCCCTGGGCGACATGCCGTCGTCGATATGCCGCTGGACAGATTCCACCACCACAATCGCGTCGTCGACCACGATGCCGATGGCGAGTACCAGGCCGAACATATTTGTGATGTTGATCGAAAAACCCAAAATCGGGAATAGCGCGAATGTTCCGACCACCGCCACAGGCACGGTGAGCAAGGGAATCAGCGTGGCGCGCCAGCTTTGCAGGAAGAGGAACACCACGAGGATCACGAGGCCGATGGCTTCAAGCAGCGTGATCAGCACGTCTTTAATTGCGGCGCGCACGAACATGGTGGAGTCATAGGGGATGACAAAGTCGATCCCGGCGGGAAACGATTTCCGAGCCTGATCCACGAACGCGTGCACCTTGTCGGCAGTGTCTGTCGCGTTCGAGCCGGGCGAGAGATAAACGATGACGTTCGCTGAGGGCTTGCCATTCAGGCGGCTGAATCCCGTATACGATTGCGCGCCAAGCTCGACGCGAGCCACGTCTTTCACGCGGAGGATGGCCGCATCCGGTTCGGCGCGCAGGATGATGTTCTCGAACTGCGAGGGGTCCACCATACGGCCCGGAGCCACCATCGTGTACTGGAAGTCCGTGCCGGTCGCGGCGGGTGGCACGCCCACCGAACCTGCCGGATTCTGGCGGTTCTGCGCCTGGATAGCCGCGTTTACGTCGGCCGCGGTGAGTCCGTACTTGGCGAGCTTGTCCGGGTTCACCCAGACGCGCATCGAGTAGACCGTTTGGGAGCCGAGACGTGATTCGCCCACGCCCGCGATGCTGCCCACCTGATTCACCAGATTGATCTGGGCGTAGTTCGTGAGGAAGAGCGAGTCGTAGCGGTTGTCGGTGGAGATCAGGCTGATCGCCATCAGGAACGCGCTCGACACTTTCTTCACCACGAGACCCTGCTGTTGGACTTCCGGTGGAAGGCGGGGCAGGGCAACGCTGACGCGATTCTGCGTCTGGACCGCGGCGATATCGGGATTCGTCCCGAGCTTGAACGTGACGCTGATCGTCATCGCGCCGGTGTTGGACGCCGTGGTCTGGTAATAGAGCATGCCGTCCAGACCGACGAGCTGTTCTTCGATCGGCTGCGCAACTGTTTTTTCGAGATCCTGCGCGTTGCCGCCGAGATAATTGGCGGTGATCTGCACGACCGGCGGCACCACTTCGGGATAAGTCGAAATGGGGAGCGACGGAATGGCGACCGCGCCGAGAATGACAATGATGATCGCGATGACCATCGCGAACACCGGACGGTCAATAAAAAAACGAGCCATCTTCTACTGCACCGCCTTCGCTGGCTGCCAGGGTTTGGGACTGACCGGGGAGCCGGGGCGTATTCGCATCAGGCCTTCGACGATGACCTGATCGCCCGGCTTGATGCCAGACTCGATGATCCAGTCTTCGCCGATGCGCGGGCCGGTGGTGACGGCGCGGTTCTGCGCTTTTTTGTCGTCGCTGACCGTGTAAACCGTCTGGAGATTCTGCACCTGTTGAACCGCGCGCTGCGGAATCGTAATCGCGTTCTTCCGTTCTTCGGTCTGGAAGCGGACGCGGCCAAACTGGCCTGGCAGGAGTTCGCCCTTCGGGTTCGGGAAGCGGGCCTGCACTTCGAGAGTGCCCGTTTTCGGATCGACCTGATTCAGCATGGTGGTGAGCTCTCCCTTCTGCGGGAAGACCGAGCCATCCGCGAGGATGAGTTCGAGGCCGTTCGCCTTGCGCTTCCCATAAGAGAGATACTGCTGCTCGGTCATCTGGAAACGCACCCACATGGGATCGAGCGGCACCAGCACAGTGAGCGGCTGCGCTGCGTTCGCCGTCACATAGCCGCCGACCGGGACGAGCGTATCGCCGATCACGCCGCTGATAGGCGCTTTGATGGTGCCGTATTGCAGACGAAGCTGCGCGCCTTCGAGCGCGCCCTTCTGGGCTTCGAGCTTGCCCTGCGTGGATTGAATCTGCGTTTGCGTGGAGAGCTTCGCCTGATCGACGGTCGCCTGATTGGCGCGGACGGTGGCCTGCGCGGCGGTGAGCGCGGTAGCGGCGGTATCCAGATCCTGCTTCGCGGCCGCGTCCTGTTCGACGAGCGGCTTCAGGCGGTCGTAATCCTGCTGGGTGCGCAATTCGGTGGCCTTTGCGGCGGCCAGATTCGCTTCCGCCTGGAGGAGCGAAACCTGGTTTTGTGCGAACCTGGCGTCCGCCTCGGTCTGCTTCACGTTGCCCGAGGCTTCGTCGACCGCCGCAACAAGGGGCCGCAGATCAAGTTCATATAAGGTCTGGCCGGCGGTGACGTGGTCGCCTGGCTTGAAGAGCCACTTATCCACGTAGCCTTCGATGCGGGAACGGATTTCCACGCGGTCACGCGCGAAAGTCTGGGCCGCGTATTCGGAAAAGATCGGAACGTCGCTCGTCTTGGCCGTGATGGTTTCCACCAGCGGTGGAGGCGGCGCGGCGGGTCCCGCGGGGGCGGCGGAACCGCAACCCGTACCCGCCAAAGCGGCGGCGAGAACTACTGCCAGCGAAATCAGAAAACCAGTCTTACTCATAAAATGAGGTCTTTTTAATCGATTCTTTTTGTTTCGGAACGGTTTCAGTCGACGGGAGTTAGAGTCTTCAGCCCCGTCAAAGTGAATGGATGCGTCGAAGTGCCTGGGGGTCGCAGGTTAAACTGAAATGACCGAAGATGATCCCTGAAACGATCCCCGAAGGTCTCACATTCGACGACGTACTTCTGGTACCAGCCCACAGCGAGCTTCTCCCTGGAGAAGCCGACACACGAACCAGGCTGACGCGC
>DASYCD010000438.1:0-8357 GCA_036500405.1 Bryobacteraceae bacterium | reverse complement strand
CCAATGCCGCTCAGGCGCTCCATCTGGGTATTCCAGCTTTCCACGCGATCTTCCAGATCCGCCGCCAGAACTCCGACATTGATGGACTCGACGATGTTTTCGCTGAATTCCTTCAGGCGTTCGTATTCGTCCGCCTTCTCGCGCAGCGAGCGGTAGAGATTCGTGTTTTCGATCGCGATCCCGACATAGTTGGCGAGCGTGAGCAGCAGTTCCACGTCATCGCTCGAAAGGAACTCACCCGATTCGGTGCGACTGACGCCGAGGTACGCAATGGTTCGCCCGCGCACGGAGCAGGGCAGATAGTAGTTCAGATCCAGATCGGAAATGGTTTGGCGAACCGTGGCGGGCCAGCCGCGCGCCACGACGTCCAGATGATACCGGGTGCGCTCGAAGAAAAGGTACGGACCCTTCTGCGGCCACGCGAGAAAGCTGAGGTCCAGTTCTTCGCCCGCGCCGCGCGCACGCGCTCCCGAGCCCATCGCGAGCCGCAGCTTCCATGTCTCGCTCGCATTCTCGCCGCACGAACCGTCGCCCAGGAAAAACGCGACGTGCCGGATCGAAAGCGTCTGCATCAGCCGGTCCGCCACCGACTGCAGCATCGGGTCCAGATCGGAATTCGAGTTGAGTTCGCGGGCGAATTCCACCAGCGTGCGCCGGTAATCGTATTTGTCGCGGTAGAAATAGCGATCGAGGCGCTCCTGAATCCAGTTGCGGATCGGCTGAAACAGAAACGTGGCGATCAGCATCACGATCACCAGGTTGCTGCTGCTCATATCGTGGATGCTGACCTGCACCAGGCGGCTCACGCCCAGCGCAATCGCGTAGAACGCGGCCAGCACGCAAAGAGTCGCCAGCGTGTAGGCATAGCCGCGCCGGAAAATCACATCCACATCCATCAGCCGGTAGCGCACGATGGCATAGGCAATGGTCAGCGGGATCAGCGGCAGCGTGAGTACCGCGTAATCGAGGTACGGGTAATCCAGCATGTACGTCCCGAGGACGTACGGGGCTGCGTAGAGAATACCGAATGGCGCAAACCCAAATACAATGCCGTTGCGCAGCCACTTCAACTGCTGGCGGATCACCGTGTCTTCCGACTTCCGGTAGCCGCTTTGCAGTACGATGGCGCTCGCAATGTAAGTGATCGTGAGCAATCCGAGCCAGACGCGATCGAGAACGTAGCGAACTTCCAGCGGCGAGTAATTCGGCGCGGTCAGGAACCCGGCGGCGAATCCGAACGCGAGAATTGTCAGCAGAATGCCGGGAGCGTATATCGCGGCCGTCATCCAGCGGCGGTACCACTGCCGGGGTTCCGGAAATCCGGTACAGAAATGCAGGAACAGAGCGGGGGCAAGCCAGCCCGCGACCAGGTTGCCCCAGTACATGACCTGGTCGAACGCGTTCAGCTTACCCGTGTAGTGGAAACACGAAAAGACAAACGAAGCCAGACAGAAAATGAAAAAATGCCGCGCTTTGGGCGCGCTTGCTCGCCTGAAATAAATGAATAAACCGATCGCCAGATAAGCGATGCCGACCAGATATTGATAGGAAAGCGTGGCGCCGCGCCGCACTTCGCCGATGAAAACTGTCGCCGGGATGTCGATCCCGTCGCGGTCCAGATGATAAGTTGCCTTGCCCCAGGCTCCAATCGCGCCGAGCGTTTGCGCTACCTGATCGGCGCGCGCGATCGTAACGTTCTGGATTGACCGAAGGACGTCGCCTTCATGAATTCCGGCATGTTCCGCCGGTCCATCGGATGCCACCCGGGCGGCGATGACATTGCCGGCATGCTCCGCCCAGAGAACTCCGTCATCCGGGAGGCGAAATTTCTGGATCTGTTGAAAGTTCACGACAGCAGCGATCGCCGCGGCGATGGTCGCCACCGTGAGAAGTGCAGTCGAAAGCTGGAACTTCAAATCCTGAAGCATACAAGACCGTCCGCCGTGGGAGCACACACGACGCCGTCATCACTATTGTAAGTGCAGTTGTGATGCCAGTGTTGGCCGACTTTTAGTTTGAAAATAAAAGATTTAGCTCTCCTGCAAATTGGCAAAATTCCAATTTTGGAATAATCGCCGAATAAGAGCGGGGGGAATCCTGGGTTTAGAACTTTATCTCCGGCCGTTTCTTACGTATCCAGTCCACAAACTTTGCCGGAGCCGTCATGGTGGAGAGGCGGCTTTGCCGGACTAAAGCCCAGTCGGAAAATTCCTCGGATTCCTTGATCTCGCGGAGGGTGACCGGCGGTTCGATCCGGCCGGCGAAACGAAAATCGGCGACGGCGAGCTTCGGATCTTTGGGATCGGGACGGCCATCGCTCACCACCTCCGCCATGCCAACAATCGCGGCCTCACCTTGGCTGTGGTAGATGAAGATGCCGTCCCCTGTCCGCATCTCCCGAATGGCTCGCAGAGCTTGCGGATTCTTTACGCCGTCCCAAACTGTCTGCTTGTCCTTCGCTAGTTGTTCGATTGAGTACGTTTCAGGATCAGTCTTCGCCAGGAACCAGGCTCGTTGATGTAAAGTACTATGTCCCATATACCGAAGTATATTCTCGAACGTCCATCTGTCTTGCTACGATTTATAGAGTGGGAATGGAATTCTGGTCAAGGCTGACCGTTGGCGTCATGATGACGGTTTGTCTCGCGGGCGCGCAGTCGGCACCGGAGGCATCTCCGCCAGCGCCCGGCCCTCAAAGTACAGAAAATATTGCTCCCGCGACGACTGCTCCCGCGACACGTCCCGCGGGCGCGAGTCCTGCCGGGTGCCCGGCGGGCGCCGCGTGGTTTTGCGTGACCCAGACGCTGCAGCGGCTGATGTTCAATATGAATGGTACGCACAAATCGGATGCGGAAATAGAGCAAAGCGTGCCACCTGCAATCCAGAAGATGATTCTGGACGGCGTGATGAAGGCGGAGAACGCCCCAAAGTCTCCGATCAAGGGCTTCGAAGACGCGAACCAGTTTTTATTGAATTATCCGAGCGATGTGGCGCAGGACGCCGATTCGAAAGCGGCCCCGGAGACATCCGCCACGTCGTCGGCTGCCGGGCCGGAGGGTGCGCCTGTCGTTGCTCCCGGAACTTCGCCGGATTGTCCGAAAAATCAGCCGTGGTTATGTCCCGTTGCCGGGGCTGCTCCGCCGCCCGCTCCACAGAAAGGGGCTCCGGCCAACTCACGCCGGCCGGCCGCGCGACCCGCGGCATCGACTAAAACAGCGGGCAGCACGACGCAGGCGCCTTCCCCGGAAGATTCCGCAGGAAAAATTGCTGGAAATGACGATAAGACGCCTTTCTATGTCTATGGACCGAACGACGTGGTGGGCGTAACAGTGGCGGGCGAACCTGCGGCGACCGGAACGTTTACGATCATGCCCGACGGCCGAATGTCGATGCCGCTGATTCGCGAATTCAAAGCGGCTGGGATGACGGGACCGCAGCTGACCGATATCATCACCCAGAAGCTGCGGGATGATGGCGGCATTCTGGAGCCGGTGGTCAATGTTCAGCTTCTGCGGAGTAACAGCAAGCACTATACGGTGTTCGGCGCGGTGATGCGGCCAGGCCCCTTCCCGCTGATACAGGAAACCACGCTTCTCGATGCGCTTTCGATGGCAGGCTTTCAGGAGTTCGCCAAAAAGGACAAAATCACGGTCCGGCGGGGAAACAAAATGATCGCGACCTTTAACTATAAGAAGGCAGTGTCGAAGGGCGAGGGTCTCGATAAGAACGTAACCCTGGAGGACGGGGACCTGATCTACGTCCCCGGAGACTGAGTTCGATGGTAGCAACGCAATCATTCAGCATTTCAAGACGTTCACTCGACGTCGAAGATTATATTGACATCGGCCGGCGTCACGCCGGCTGGATCGCCGGTCCGGCGTTTTTCGGCATGGTGGTGTCCATCTGTGTGGCCTTCATTCTCCACAACACCTACACCTCCAAGGCAACGATGCAGATCATGCCAGCGCACGTTACGGAAAACATGGTGCAGTCGACCATCGCCAGTTCGCTCGGTGAACGCATTCAGACGATGCAAACCCAGATCATGAGCCGCGCCGAGCTGAGTTCCATTATCAATGACCCGCGTCTGCAGCTCTACAAAGAGGAGCAGAAGGAAAAGCCTCTCGAAGATGTCATTGACGACATGCGCAAGGCGATCAAAATCGATCCGGTCACTGCCGGCGAGGGAAGCGCCACAAAGAGGGCGGTGGCGTTCAATATCAGCTTCGATTACAAGGACCGTTTTAAAGCTCAGCAGACGGTAACCGCGTTGATCTCCAAGTTCGAAGAGCAGAACCAGAACACTCAGAAGCAGGATCAGGACACCGTCAAGGATTTCGTGAGCGACATGCTCCAGAAAGCCAAGGCCGATCTCTCTGACGCGAACGATAAGCTCACCGCGTTCAAAGAAGGCAACGCCGGCAAGCTTCCGGAAGACGTCCAGATCAACGTTGCGCGTCAGCAGAGCTTCACCGCGAAAATCGAAGCCGCGACGAGCAAGATCGCGGACGACCGGCGGACGATCTCGCAATATCAGATCGCCAAGGACACCGCTCAGGCCCGTCTCGATGTTTTCGATCAGGATCAGGCGGCGCTCGAGAACCTGAGCATACTTCCCGGCAGCCCCGCCGCGCAGCAGAATCTGGAACTGGCCACGCTGGAGAGACAGATCAGCGAGATCCAGTTAAGCATCGACACGTTGAGTAAGACTCACAACGAGAAATATCCGCCTCTCCGCGCGCAGCAGGGACAACTGGATGCATTCCAGGCGCGTTACGCGCAGGTCCAGGCGAAAGCGAAAGCGAAGCAGGAAGCCGACGCGGCTCAGGCGAAGAAGGACGCATCGGGGCCAAAGACGCTGATCGCGATGAAAGCCGCCGAGCAGCGCCGCGGAATTGAAGAGCAGATCAGGCAGTATCAGGCGCAGATGAAGTCGATGGCCGACGATATCACGCTGCTCGAAAAAAGTAAGACCGATTATCAGAAAGAAAGCGACGATATCGAGCGGAATCTCAAAGAGGGCACCGGCATCGAAGCCACCTACGCTCAGCTCAACCAGGCCGTGAATATGGCCCAGGCGAATTACATCGAGCTCCAGAAGAAAAACCAGCTGGCGGATGAAAACGGCCAGTTGATTGAGCGCAAGGCAGGCGAGGTGCTCGATGTGCTCGATATTGCCAGTCTTCCAATCGATCCTGCGAAGCCCAACCGTTATCTGATAATTGGGGCCGGCTTTGCCGTTTCGATGATTTTGGGTCTTGCGATGGCCGGTCTGCAGGAAGCGCGCGACACTTCGCTCAAGAATCTGAAGGATGTTCGCGCTTACACGAACCTGCCTGTGTTGTGCAGCATTCCGCTGCTCGAGAACACCATGCTGGTGCGGCGGAAGCGGCGGTTGACTTATCTGGCGTGGGCATCGGCGGTCATCCTCGGCGCGGCCGCGGTGAGCGGAGCCGTGGTGTATTACTTCCAGCACACGCTGGGAGCGGGGGCAGCGTGAGCCGGGTTCATGATGCGCTTCGGCGCGCGGAGCAGTTACTCGAGGGCTCGGGCGATCCATCCGCCGAGGGCGCTCTTGTCGTTAAAGATGAAGCCGGCATTGCCGGAGTGGAATCGCCGGTCGATGTACCGGCGCAGCCATCCCGCGGGCTCATGCGTCCCGAGAATGGCGGTCTTCAGATTGACGCGCGCGCGTTTCTGGCGCGTTGCAAGACCATTCCGTTCCGTCCGGCTCCGGAAGCGCATCTGATCAATCCCGATGAGCCGCACGACGGCGCGTCGGAAGAATTCCGCAGCCTCCGAACGCGTCTCAATCACATGCAGGCGCAGCAGGACCTGCGCGTGAT
This sequence comes from Bryobacteraceae bacterium, assembly GCA_036500405.1. Taxonomy (GTDB): domain Bacteria; phylum Acidobacteriota; class Terriglobia; order Bryobacterales; family Bryobacteraceae; genus BOG-234. The sequence goes on along the minus strand of DASYCD010000438.1, from coordinate 2,511 downwards.
CGTCTGCACGAGCGCGTCACCCGCGGAAGGCAAGACGTTTACGGCCTGCAATCTCGCGCTGGCGCAGGCGCAGCTTGAGCATCCCATTCTGCTCGCCGATCTGGATCTTCGCCGTCCTGTTGTCCACCAGCAGTTCCAGTGCGAGCGGTCGCCGGGATTTTCCGATTTTCTGCTGGGCGAAAAATCGCTGGAGGAGTGTATCCGCCACGTCGAAGGGACGAATTTGTATCTGCTCCCCGCCGGTTCCGCCGTCCGAAATCCGCTCGAACTTCTGAATATGCGGCCGGTCCGCTATACGCTGGACTCCTTCCGCAAGGTTTTCAACTGGGTCATTCTCGATACGCCGCCGCTGCTGTTTTCGGCGGACGCGAACCTGCTGGCCACCATTACGGACGGCATCATTCTTGTGGTGCGCATCGGTTCCACCACGTATGACAGCGTGGTGCGCGCCATCCAGACGCTTTGCGAAAACAATGTTCTCGGCATCGTCGCGAACGGCGCGCGCGCGGGCGAACTGTACAGCAAGTACACGTATTACTACACGAAGACCGAAGGCGCCGATTTCGACGACGATGACGATGAAGACATGGAGCCCGCCGAGGGCGAGGGTGAATCCGGCGAAGCGATCGAAGCCGGAGCCGAAGTAGCAGAGGTGGCCACGGCCCCGGCGGCAGCCGAAGCGCCTGCCGTCAGCGAGACTGTTCCACCCGAACCTGTTGCCGATTCCGGACCGACGTTTGCCGAAGCGACCACTTGTGTGGAGCCGCCGGCGCCGGCGTTTGCTGAACCGAAGCCGAAAGCAAAGGGCGGTTTGTTTGGTTTCCTCAGGAGCGAACCCAAACCGAAGAAGGAAAAGCCTGCGAAGCCCGCGAAGGTGAAGTCCGCTAAAGCCAAAAAGCCTGTCGAGGTAGATGACGACGATGATGACGACGGCAATCAGTGGCCGGGCGTTTAAGCAGCGCTCAGACGCTTTCGCCGCGGATCAAATCGTCATACGTTTCACGGGTGCGGATCACGCGCCAGTTCGAACCATCCACCAGCACTTCCGCGCCGCGTGGGCGTGAATTGTAATTCGAGGCCTGCACGAATCCGTAAGCGCCGGCTGAGGAGACAGCCAGCCAGTCGCCGGGGGCCGCATCCGCCATTTCGCGATCGCGGGCGAGGAAGTCGCCGGTTTCGCACACCGGCCCCACCACATCCGCAATCACAATCGGCGCATTGGCGATCTGGCGCAACGGGCGTATCTCATGGTGCGCTTTATAGAGCGCGGGGCGAATGAGATCGTTCATCGCGGCGTCCACCACCACAAATTCCCTGGTGGGGCTCTGCTTGCGGTAGAGCACCTGTGTCAGCAGAACTCCGGCCGAGCCGACGATCGAACGCCCCGGCTCGATCATGACCGTGACTTTCGCCCTGCCGATGCGCTCCCGCAGATCGGTGATGAAATCGCGGATCAGCGGAGCTTCATCGCCCATCCGATAGGCGATGCCAAGGCCGCCGCCCACATCTACATGGTCGATTGCGAAGCCTTCGCTTTGCAGGGTTTCGACGAGGGCGAGCACCTTGCCCGCCGCTTCGAGAATCGGTGAGTAATCGAGAATCTGCGACCCGATATGGCAGCTGACGCCGGATGCGCTGACGTGCTTCAGGGCGCGTGTGCGGCGATAGACGTCCGCGGCTGCCCCGATATCGATGCCGAATTTGTGATCCCGCAAGCCGGTGCTGATGTAGGGATGGGTTTCGGCATTCACATTGGGATTCACGCGCAGCGAAAAGCGCGCGTGGACTCCGAGTTTGGCGGCGATCGAATCGATCAACTCCGGTTCAGCTTCCGATTCGCAGTTGAAGTTGCGGATACCGGCGCGCAGGGCCTGCTCGATTTCGGTGGCCGTCTTACCCATCCCGGAAAACACGACGCGTGAAGGATCGCCGCCGGCTTTCATGACGCGGAATAATTCGCCGCCTGAAACGATATCGAACCCCGAACCGGCGCGCGCGAGCATCGCGAGCACGCTCAGCGAAGAGTTGGCCTTCACCGCGTAGCAGACGAGGTGCGGAAGGTCTCCGAACGCCGCGTCATAAGCATGCCAGGCGGCGAGAATGGAGCGCGACGAATAGACATAGCAGGGCGTTCCCGCGCTGCGAGCGATTTCGTCGAGAGGAACTTCCTCACAATACAGCCTTCCGTCCTTGTACTGGAACATTCGTCTCCCTGTTTACTGTACGCGCATCACGATGAGAGTCTGGTCGTCGAAACGGACCGGATTGAAGGCATCCAGATCCGCAAAGACATTCTGGACAATCTCACGCGGTTCGAGACCGCAATCGCGCTGCAGGATTTTGCCAAGGCGGGCGGCTCCGTATTCCTCGCTCGCTTCGGAAAGGTGATCGGAAACGCCGTCCGAAAACAGCACCACCAGATCGCCCGGCATCGTCTGAAAAACTATCTCTTCGTAATCGCGGTCGGGCAGCAGCCCGAGCGGCACGCCTTCCACCTGCAGGTTGATGATG
>DASYCD010000437.1:0-11346 GCA_036500405.1 Bryobacteraceae bacterium | reverse complement strand
GTCGTCACTGCCGAGGCCGAGAGCGGTACGCCTCTTCAGATCCTGAATGCCGAGCTTCCCCAATTGCATCATCTGCTCCTGGCGAAACAGGGAATCGGAGCCGAGGCCGAGGCCGCCGATGCTGCTGCCGGTGGTTTTGATGGTGATCATTTCGAGGCGAGACGGATTTTCAATTCGGCCCAGCCGATGGACGGATCGAGGTAGATCAAATAAACAACGAACGTGCGACTGCCGAGCGACGGGATTACGAGCAGATCGCCTTTTTGCGGGCCGCCTGTAATTGCGCTGGCCTGTGGGATAAAAACCGAGCCCTCAAGCGGCCCCGTTGGACTGGCATACTCGCCGCCAGTCTTTACGGCAACCTGAAGCGAGAGAGATATCGCTGGGCCGGATTGCGAGGCGTTGCGCGAATACGTGACCGTCTCGCCAAAGTTCGCGTCGGTGGCGATATCGACGTTGGCCTGTTGAAATGCGGTCATGGGAGTGAGCCGGGCGGAAGACTATCACCCGCCCGGAATTCTCGTTGATTAGCTGACGGTGACCTTCTGGATCACCTTGGGCTTGAGGCACATCATCAGCGGATTGCTCTGGCACTCCACCTCGATGCCGCGATCGAACCGCATCGGTTCCTGTTTGGCATAGAATGCCAAGCCTTCCGTGTTGACGGTCTCCATGTAATCGGCGGGGGCGTACCAAGTACGGAACACGTCCGTGCCGGTCGGGAGCACGTAAGCCGAATTGGCATCGACAAGGGGCTGACTGGCGCTTGCGGAATCGGTGACCGATCCCGTGTAGTTCACCCAGGTGACGCCACCGAAGATGAAGCCGCGGATTCCGCCGTTTGTCATACCGGCCGCATTGGGTTGCTCGGTCGTGCCGCTGTAATCGCCAGCGAGATTCTGCCCGTTGTTGTTTTGAAAATAAGTGAAGGCGACTTTGACGTTCGCGTGAGACACGAAGGCGTCGTAGAAGCCGTCCGAGCAAATGCCAACGAAGCCGCTCATGAGCTCGCCGCGCAGATTCGCGAGGATCGAGCGCTTCACGCCCGCGATCTTGCCCATTACGTCAGTGCCGGCAGTCCCGAGGACGAACGAGGTCGAATCCTGCGAAATGCCGAAATCGGCATAGATGTCGAGGATGAGATTTCCGGCGCCGTCTTTCACCTGGCCGGATTTCAGGACGCCGAGACGCATCCACTCCTGTGTCTGCTCCAGCTTTGCGCGCATCTCGCGCATTTTCTTGCCGAGCAGCCACTGCATGGACTGGGTTGTGTCCAGACCCGGCTGGCGGCGGCCCTGAATGTCGCCCGCGAGAACGGAATCGTTCACCTTGAAAGTGGGCAACGAATAACTGCGGGCTCGGGCACCGGCCGTTTTGTTGGCGACGCCGGGACCGCCCCACTGGGACTGCGGCAGCAGCTGATTCGTTACCGGGTCGAAGTCCACCGCCACGAGGCGCTGGTCAACGCCCTCATCGCGAAAGATGCCCATCGCGCCGAGACGGCCATACTGCGGCGTGATGTCATTGACAACGCGCGTGAGTGCCCGAGCGCCGAAAGCGTCCTGATTGAATACGTCGAGAATGTTCATTACTGCTCCTTCCGCCTCACGGCGGTAGTTTTGTGGGCTGAAGTGTTTGCGGCGCGCCTATCTCACGACCGTCGCGCCGCCCGAAGTTAGACGCCGTAATCCGTGCGCGTCGTGATACCGAGGGCCTGCAGCTGCGCGATTGCCGCCGTTTTCTGCGGGCCACTCATGGCAGCGGTCCAGGCGAGGCCGTTGAGTTTTAGGGTCGCTGGGCCGCGCGTTACCGCAACCGCCGTAGCGTCCGCGCCAAGCGTCGCCGTGAACGCGCCACCGACAAGAACACCGGCTGCGGTCTGCGTACCGTCCACGGCTGCGGGGGTGACCTGATTCCACTTGCCGGAACCCGCCGCCACGGTGATGGTGAAGGTATCGCCCGCGACAAACGCAGTGCCGCCCGCGGTGATCGTGAAATTGATCTGCGAATCGGTGTACGCTCCGTTGACACCGTTCGTCAACTGAACGCCGTTCGGGTCGGTGACGATGAAGGCGGTCGCGGCGGTGAATTTCAGCGTGTATGCGCCGACCTTGGCATTAGCGCCAAGAGTCAGGGCGGTGCAGGTTCCATTGCCGGTGTTGGCACCAGCGGCGGCCGTGATTGCGCCTTTGGTGATCTGGCCGAGCACCTGGCCGATAGCCGATGCCACGGTGCCGCTTACCACGGTGATCTGATCCCGTGCGTAGTTGATTTCCCGGCCGGATTCGAAGAGAATGGCGTCGCAGACGCGGGGATTTTCCGTAATGAGACTCATTGATGTTTGCCTTTCGTTGTGAAATTAAATGGCCTCACGGCCCCGCTTATTTCTTCCGTCCGTTGATTGCGTCCGTGATTTCGCTCCACGGCTTCGCTTTCCCGAAATTCGCCTCCACGGTGTCGCCAGCCGCTCCCTGCTTCGTCGGATCGACGTTGGGGTTCAGCGCGGCTTTCGCCTGTTCGTCGGCCTTCATTTTCATGAGGTCCGCGCGAACATCGGCACTCGTTTTCTTCGCTGACAGGTAACCGGACGCGAGTTCCGGCTTTCCGGCCAATGCGCAGAGGTCCGTGATTGTGGCCGATTCGGCGAGCGCCGCCGCTACTGCGGTAGCCACTGCGGCATCGGTCGATGCTTTGATCTGTTCAGCGGTTTGCGTTTCCATGCTGATTACTCCTGTTGGTTTTGGATTGGCGGGAACCGCCGTTACTGCGAATACTGATTTGCTCCCGGCGCGCGCGGCGCTCAGGACGGAATAGGCGGCATCGTCGCAGGTGCCAACGGCATCGGCTAAGCCGATATCGACACCAGCCTGCCCCATGTAGACGGCGGCTTGCGTGTCCTTCACCGCCGTTACCGGCATCGTGCGGTTTTTGGCGACTGCGCCTGTGAACATGCCGTAAATCTGGTCAATTCGGGACTGGATGCCGGCCTTTGCCTCATCGCTCAACGGCGCGTGCGGGTTGCCGTCGTTTTTCCGTGCGCCTGCGTAAATTGCCGTGTACTTCAGGCCGTCTTTTTCATCGGCCCCGGACTGATCCATGTGAATCGCGATGACTCCGATGGAGCCGGTGATAGCCGTCCGCGAAACGATGATCTTGTCAGCCGTGCTCGCCAACATGTAAGCCGCAGACGCCGCGCATTCGCAGAACGCGCAGATCGGTTTGACGCCGCGCGCGGCAGACATCATGTCCGCCAGATCGAACATGCCGGTAACCTCGCCCCCTGGCGAGTCAATGGCAAGCACGATGCCGGTAACGCTCGGATCGGCTACCGCAGCCGTGAACTGCCGCGCAATATCCGCGTAGCTGGTCATGCCGCTGAGAGCGTTCATGCCGCCAGACTTCGAAACGAGTGTCCCGCAGATCGAAATTGTCGCGACCCCATTTGTCACCGTCGCGCTGGGAGGCGTGTCATCGTCCTCGTCGTCATCGGACAAGAACGCCATTTCGCCACGCAGGCGCGGGCTAATCGCGCCAATGATCACATCCAGTTTTCGCGGCTCGATAGCCAGCGGCTGTTCGAAAATGCGCCCTGCAACGTGCGGGAGTGTGATCATTTTTTGACCTTCGTTTTCTTCGGTGGCGTTTTGACCGGTTTCGGTTCCGTCGCGGGCGGTGCGGGCTCGCTTTCGGCCAAATCCTCGTTGTCGCCGGGCGGGACAGTCTCCGTTACGCGGGACGCGCCATAAACCGGCACGATGCCGAGTTGCGCTTCGCGGTCGTGATCACGCTTGATGGCTTGGTCAACTTCCTGAACGTCATCACCGAACGAAGAAACGGCCTGCTCGCGGCTCATAAACGCCGATTCGACCTTCATTCTCAGGGCGGTGATGTCTTTCACCGGGTCAACGTATTCCCATGGCTGCGGAAGCCATTCGACGTTCAGGTAATCGAGTTGATTTTTCTTGTAATCCCGCGCATCGATCACGCCGGCGAGTGCTGCCGCATCCAGCCATGGCTTGAGAATCGGCCTGCAGAATTGGTGCTCAAGTACTGAGCGCTGGAACTGCCGCCAGATCCGGCGAAGATTCACGAGCCTGGCGCGCTGGCTTGAGAAATTCGCCTGCGAGCCATCGCCCGTGAACATGTCATAGGTAATGCGGCCGGCAGTTGCGAGCAACTGGTCCTGAATCCGCATGAAATCCTTGTACGTGTTCTCAACGCCAGGGTGGGCGTAGAAATCGAACTCCTCGTTTATGTTCGAGTCGAGGATGTTAAGCTGGCCGGGTTGCATTTCGACGTAGGCCGCTCCCTGCGGTGCGGTGTCGGCTCCCGCCGTGCCGGTTAAGTTGATGTTCGACTCATCGGGCGTCATCGTTTTGCGCCAGGCGAACAGGTACGCCCCGAGTTTCTGGCGGAAGCGGGTCGCATCGTCGAAACCGTCAACATCCGCGAGTGCCGCCAGAATCGGCGCCAGCTTTGTAAGCCCGCGGATCTGATTGCCGCGGATAAACTCCATCACGTGGAGAACTTCGCCAGCCGGTACGCGCGTAATCTCCCACGAATTGGGCCAGAGCGTCGAATCGCCGGGATGCTCGCGGTAAAAGTGATAGGCTACCCGTTCGTGGATCGGGTTGAACTCGATCGACGCCCGCACAAGGTTCTGCGGGGATGCCATGTCTCCAGACATCCGCCACGGCGCGAGTTGTTCCGGTTCCAACAGGTCGATTTGCAGCGGAACTCGAAGGCCGGTTGGCGATAGGTCTGACGCCATCCGGTAGCGGAGCCGTCCAAACGCTTCGCCCGCTTCGATTACATTGCGGCAGACGAGGCCCTGCTGGCAGTAGAAGTCCTGCAAGCTGTCCGGTTTCCCGTCAGGCCCCAGCCTGCGAGTAGCGCTGGACTGAACGGCCCAAAGCGCGAATTCCTGCTCAAGTTTCTGCCTGATATCGACGTTCGGATGACGCCAGTGAGGCCGAAGACCGGTCCCGACAACTTCAGCAACGAAGTTTGACACCAGGATGTCTGCGCGCGGATTGTCCATCACCGCTTTGCGCGCCCTGGCGGTCAGCATCTGGCCGTCAGACATCGCCAGTGTACTGACGCCCGTGGATGACATCCCGGCGCCAATCATGCGGCGTCCGCTGGTAGCGGCGTTATAGCCCGACGTGGCCACCGGCTTGCCGAGGAACGCGCTGGCGAGAGTCTGGGTGAAGTTCATTTATTTGGCGCGTAACTGACAAGACCGAAGGCGATGCAGAGCAACAGAAGGCCACTCAGGAGATAAGCTGCGGGCGGGTAAATCATCCATGCGCCGCGAACAAGCAAGCCCGCGCCGGAGACGGCGAGGGCGATAATCAACGCCCTGAGGCTCAGTAGTTTTTTCAGCATCCGAACCCTTTACCGCCGAATGCGAGCACCGTGCGGATCTTTGGAGTAGTTACCGGCGCGTCCGTCGCGTTCGGATACATCGCCGTCCATCGGGCAATTTCCGTGCGTGTGTCCGCCGGGGAAACATAATCCACCCTATTGCCGTCATGCCCAACGGATGAAGTAGACGCGGCCAGGCGATCATTCAGGGCAGCGATTTTCGCATCTATCTGCGCGGTTGTGTATTGCACGGCCATTCGTTAAAATCCGCCTAGTCTGATCTGCGGGCGTGGCCTCGACTGCTGAATCGGCCTGAAAATTGGGGCCAGTGGAATGGATTCCTCTGCGCGTATTTCAACCGCCATCGCCGCAATAGCAGCCTCGGCCTGCGCCCATTGATCCGGCCTGTATCGACCCGTCAAGCGGATCGCGGCGGCCATCCCGTAACCGTGCGTGTCGAGAGCTTCATTTCGATTGTGATTTTGCTCGAAACTCTTCTTGGGGTAGCCTTTTACTTTTTTCGTGACTTCGTGCTCAGCGGTGAGTTGCTTGCACCACTCACGGTCACGCCCGGAGAAATGGAAATAGTTGGCGGCTGGCTCGCCAGCATCCGGCTTTGACAGCCGCAACGTCGCGTTGTAAAACCGCCGCTTCAGCTCCGATACGTTAATCGCCCAAAGCTGGATACCGCGCTTGATCTTCTGGCCGCGCCAATTGATATCGACCCACGATGGAGCCCTCAGCAACTCGCCGATATCGAAGCCCTTCACGACCATCACATCGGCCCGCCCGCGCGCCCACTTGTAAACCTCGTGAGTCGCATGGCCCGAATCGATCGCGGTTAACTTGACCCAGAAATGCGCGCCGGATTCGCCAGCCCAGCCGCGCTCAAGGCATTCGGTCAGCTTTGCCCAAATCTCATCCGCAAATGGGCTCCCGGAGATGACGACGTAATCAACCAGCCAATGCTCGCCGTTTTTCGCATGCGCGAGTATCTGGACCTCAATACGATCACCCTGAACATCAACGCCGGCCGTCAGGTACAGCGCGCGGGCGGGGACAATAAAACCATCACCGGTTTCGTATTCGTCTTGCCTCTCGTACAGGCGCTCCCAGTCTGGCGCGTCGCCCGTTCCCTGCCACGGCAGGCCGAGCGTTTCATTTTTGGCCGATTGGAGGGTCGCGTCAGAGCCAAGAGCGCTAAGCCACTCATTGGCGATATGCACCGCGGCGGCACTCTCAAACGGCGAAAGCGCCTGCCAGCCCCAAAAGCCAGCGATGCCAGTAAATGGAGCCGTCGGCTCCCATTCGCCGCCCTGGACCATTCGGCGGCGGTCGGTATCATCGATCCGGCGATTGCAGGACAGGCACCGAAACCAAGCCGCGCTCGCCTGCCTGATCTTCCGCCCGTCGCCCGTGACAACAGGAGCGGCTTCCTCCCATTCCAGAATGGCCCTCGGAACAGTAGCGCCACAGGGCAGGGAGTTTCCGTTGCCATCGAAAACGAACACCAGCCGGACCCCACAGTCACATGGGATGCGGAACAGCCGTTGGTCCGAACGCTCCCATAGTTGGAAGAACTCGTTATTTTCATCCGCCGTTGTGGGCGTTGAAAAAAGCGCGACCTTTGAATTCCAAAAGCCTTTCACCCTGGCGCTCAACTGCCGTATCGGCGATCCCTTTTCGTTCGCCTGCCACTTCGCGGCTTCGTCTCCGATTGCGATCCTAATGGGGCGCGATGCCAGCGAATTGTAACTGTTCGCGCCGGCCAGCGTCAGACTTCCGCCCGGGAAAATCTTGTGCAGCAGAGTGTCGCCGCGCGACTTCGCGGCCTGCGGCGAGAACACGGCACGTAAAGCCGGCGTGTCCCGAATCATCGGCGACACTCGGTCTTTGCTCATCGCCTCTGCGATGTCAAGCGTCGGCTCGACCCACATAATCGGGCATGGGTCGTGCTGCGCGAAATATCCAGCAGCGTTTTCGATGATGGTCGTCTTCGACGTTTGGGCCGAAAACATCCCGATAATGATCCGAACTGTTGGATCTACGAAGGCATCCATTGGCCCGCGCGCGTACTCGGTGTACGCTGTGCTGTACTTACCGGGCTTAGCCGATGTTTCAGAACTTAACCGGCGCTCTTTATCCGCCCACTCGCTCACCGTCAGTTCCGGAGGAGGGGCCCATGCCCTCATCGCCTCCGCAATCAGCAGTTCCAATCTCCCCGTACTCACTCAGATCCTTCAGGCACTCACGCATAGCGGCTGCGATTATTGCCGTGCATTCTTGTGGGCTATCAACCAGCGCCACTTCCGGCCCGATTGCTGCGGGTAAGCCGAGCAGTCTGGACTTAGCGACGGTAATCATCGCCACCCATGACTGCTTTACCTCTTCGGCATCGAGTAGATCGCCCTCAAGTTCGTCGTTTTTTAGCCGCTTTTCGCGATGCTTTTCCCATTCGAGGCGGCGGCTGGCTTCGGCCAAACTCAGATCGCCTTCGACGGGCTCAACTTCTTCGTCGCCGGGCTCCGGAGGCCGGATCGGCTGTTGCTGTTGCATCCTTGCCGCTCGGCTCAATGCCGGTCGCGTGTTGGCCTTGATCTCACGCCTGGAACGCTGTACGTAATCGTCAACGTCGAAAGCGCCCTCGGGTATCGGCGGACACCGGCCATCAGCGATGGCTTTCTTCAGGCCGTTGTTCGACAGGCCGTCGATTCTCTTTGCCAGCGCGGTTAGACTGCGCGGGTCATTGGGGCGGGCCATCAGTTCGTCGGCAATTTGGCGCGGAGCAGAAACAGCGCCTGCAGTTCGGCGTCGGTAATTCGTTCGGCCAGCGGGAACATCTTCGGCGGCGTCGGTAAGTCATCCGCAGCGGAGCGCGTCACGACAGCGCCGCGGTCGGCGGCCAACCACTTACCGGCGTTCACTGGCGTTGACTTCACTCTCGGCGCGTTCTGGCTGCACGGTCATGTCTGGGCGCTGGCGAAACTTGCGAATCGGGTACGGTCGATACTGCTGGTCGATCTGATCCAGCGACGGCAGGTGGCCGTTTGCGCGGGCTTCGAGCATGATCCCGGATGGATTGAAAGTGCAATGGCGAATCACAGACACCTATGCGGCTCGGTCGAACCGTACGCCTTGATCGGGGCGCGGAATCTGAGGCACGCGGCCCGGTAAAACTTCCGTCTGCTGCCCCGGCTCAACCGGTCGGCAGCCGTTCCAGAAGATCACGCCGCCGCGGTCACGAACAATGGACTGCTCTGTGCGGTTGATGAGAATCTGGGACTGAATAGCCCGGCGTCGGTCAAGATCATCGACTAGACGAATCGAGCCATCTGCGTCCCGCGTGGCCGCGCCGCGGCTCACGAGATCATCAGCACTCTTCCGGGATGTGTAAGTGCGCTCGTCGCGCGGGTTCGCGATCCGAACCGAAGTTTGGCGATGCTTCTTTGTCATCTGAACGTGATTGGGTTAACTACAGCCGCTGAGCGGGGTCAGTTGGGAGTCCAACCGAACGGGCGATGAGCAAAAACCATCGCGCGTGAATAAAACATTTCAACTTACAAATGTTTTTAACAGTAGCAATGATACTGACTTATTTGGGGATGTCAAGGGATTGGGAAAATAAAGTTTCGGGAGCCGAAATATATCGCGCCGCGTAGCATCGTTCCGGTCGCCACTATAGGTGACACACACGTACTTTCGTACTTGCTACGCGCCACGTAGTACCATCGTTGAAAACACACGGGCAGTGGAAATATTCAGGCAGCTACTATAGGAAGAAAGTCTTTACAGGCGAAGACGGATGCCGCAATCCCTGCGCTTCTCTGTTGGTAGCTACTACGTTTGACGATACATGAACCCGGTTTTGGAGGGTTTATCTGCGAATGCGATGCCACTAAACCACCCACCGCGCTTGACCGCCACGGAAGGACCCGAAACTACAGGCGAACGGCGGTAGTTGCGCCATTCACTTCCGCGCTGGAGGCGCAGCCAAAAACTCAGCGGACGGCAGGCCCAACTTACGCACTCCCAGAACAGCCAGGTGCATCGGCAGTGGATCACTCTCATCCCAGCAGGGCAGGCAGAGCACACTGCCGCGTCCGTCGTTACAGCCGAGGTTCCTGTAGGTGACCACACATCCGCACTTCACGCATTTTCTGCTCATTTCCGCTCCTTCTGCGCTTCCCCGCTGGGCACACGAAAAATGTGCCAGACAAACTCACGATCCTGAACCGTAGACACGTGCCCCCAATCCGGCCGGTAGTCGATGATCGGATGGCCGGTTCCGATTATGCGGAACTCCACGGTTTCGTGGGGCGCGTCAGGGTCAACCACGGCCCACAAACGCAGTCGCGCGCCTTGAATCTGGGCGTCGAGAATGCGAGCGTCTTTCGGGAGCGACAAGCGCACATGATCTGTCAACGAAATATCGTACTTGTAAATTCTCATCCCCGCGTCTCCGCTTCCGGCGTCTCAGCGACGACAAAGCCGGTCCCTTTGCAGGCGTCGCACTCTACTCCGACACAGCGCATCTCAAGGCCAACGTAGTCCGCTATCAGGCCTTCTCCGTTGCACTGCCGACACTTGGCTTTCCCCCGCTCTCTGGAGGCGTTCGGCGTCTCAGGCGCACCGATTTCTTTCACGTACGCAATAGAGCCGGTGAAGTGCATCCCGATTTCGAGAGTGACGGGGCACAACTTCGGCACGCCGTTTGGATCGTGCACATATCTCTCGGCTTTGATGAAATAGACTGGCAGGCTCACTTCGTTTCTCCCTTCGTCTCAGCGGCTAGCCCTGCTTCCAGAATGCGTTCAATGCGAAATGCTTGTTCGAGTTGATCGCGCACTCCCGACAGGAAACACACGCGACACGGGCACGATTCACCGGGGGCGAAATCCCTTTCTTCGTCGTGTGCGCCGTATACGCCAATGCGGTCTGCCATGCCGTTCAGAATGTCTTCGACTGTCAGTATCATTTCCCATCCAATGGATTCGTCTCAGCGGCTTTGCGGGCGGCGCGGATGCAATCCTCTGGCATCGCGCCTTTGTGATGCCAACTGCCAGCCTTGTACAGGTGCCAGCCCTCTTCGTCGCGCCAAAAGTACGCGTAGTCTTCTTCGCCGGATTCGACGGTAGTCAGCGCAATCAGCGTCTTCAGCAACTCCCCGTCGTCGCTTACGAGAGCGGGGCGGGCGTTCCACTTTGCGATAGCTTCAGCGCGGGTGAAGATGCCTGGAAGTTTCATCGTCAGGCCGCAGCAATTGCACCTCACGCCGAATCTATCCGACCAATCGAAGACGGCAACGGTGTTCATATGCGAGCACCACGGCACAGGGCACTCCCGCAATCCCTCTGCGTTCAGGGCGGGTTGAGGAATGAGGCGAACCACCTCACGCGCAAAGCAACAGGTATCGCAATCACAACGCCGGTCTTCGATTGGTCCGTATTTCTTCATCCTGTGTTCGCGCAGGGTTTCTTCCGCCCGTTTTCGTAGTTCATCTGGTGTCAGCATGGCGTGTCCTCCTTCACTTCATCCTTGAACCAACAAAATCGCTCACGTGGCCAGTGAATATATCTATGCTCCGGACCCGATCCAACGTACTGCGCGATGACAAAAACCGTGTTCCCCGCCGACCAGAAAAAATGCTTAACTCGTTCGTAAACCACTTGGGATGTGCTGTCGTCCCGATAAATCGTCACCGTTCGCATCTACTCCCCCTCCTTCTTTCCGCTTCCCGAATAGCTCTCATATTTGCCCCGATCCGTCGCAGGTCGGACAATCACTGACGCCTGTGCAGAAATGCCCCCGCGGGGCCGTGAGAGGATTGACCGTGCCGGAGCTCATGCCGTCGCTCCTGTTTCCTGTTTCGATGCCTTCCGCTCTGCTTGTCGATTTCGAAGCCATGCGCCGGCCGTTTCCCGCGCCTCTGCTCTCGAATCTCCGACCGCCATCAGTTGCCGCACGCAATCATCGAAGAAT
>DASYCD010000436.1:0-5035 GCA_036500405.1 Bryobacteraceae bacterium | reverse complement strand
CCAGGCGCCAACCAGCGTCTGATAGAGGAAGTACTCGGTCCGGCGGCCGGGGCAATCCCCGTCTTTGTACTGGGCGTTCATGGCGCCCCAGCGATTCACTGTCTCCGACCACAACGGCACCTGGCTGGCGAGCAGGCTGATTCGAATCCGGACATCTTCGCTTCGTTTCGTGTCATGCGTGGATGTCGTCAGCATCGTCCGCGGATAGCTGGCCTGCATTTGAGCGCACCAGCGATGGAACTCATCTAACGTCACGCTGAATCGTGCGGGATCACCGCCGACTTCATTGAGAGAGATGAGGCGCGCGTATCGATAGAATGCTGTGTCTTCCTCACCCTTGGCCATTGCGGCGGCGGTGACCTGCTGGAAGCGCAGGACGAATTCCTCTTCCTGCTCGCCGGGGACGCGCAGCAGAAGTACGTCGGCCAGAAAGTTGAATAAGCGTTGTTCGATTTCGGGCCGCGCGGCGGCAGCGTCCGCGGCTGCCTGGGTGATGTAACCGATCTCTGCTTCTGTAGGGGGTTCGGCAGGGCCATCGGACAAGGGGCGAACGTAAGTGCGATAGACCGAGAACGACGCGATGGTGTCGCGGATGGCTTCGTGAATTTCGTGACGCGTGTAGTCGCGGTAATCCCGGTTGTGCTCGCAGATATCGAGGAAGAGCGCGGTGAGACGATTGATGTCGCTGCCGAGGAGATCGCGGAGAATCAGCGCTTTCGATTCGCGCGCCACCACGCGGAAATCGGACTGCGCATTCGTAAACGTCCGATAGAGCTCAGTCATGGAGGCTTCGCCGGCTGGATCGACGAAGAGGCCGCATGCGAGATTCAGGAAATCGTACCCAGTGGTTCCCGCAATATTCCAGCGCGGATGGAGGTTTTCATTCGTGGCCAGAATTTTCTCGGCGACAATCCATAGATCCGGCACAGCGTCATGAAGACGCTCGAAGTACTCTCCGGGGTCACGGAGTCCATCGGGATGATCGATACGAAGACCATCGACCTGCCCCTGCTTCAGCCATTCGAGTATGAGCTGGTGAGTGTCGTTAAAGACGCGGTCCCTGCCAGGGCGAATGCCGACCAGCGAATTGATGTCGAAAAAGCGGCGATACACCAGTTCACTCTCCGCGGTTCGCCAGCGAGAGAGCCGGTAATTCTGACTGTTCAGAATGCTGTCGAGAGCCTCGATATCGTGGTTGGTCTCGTCGATTACAGCCGCGATGTGCTCGGCGACTGCCGGGCGTTCCTCCGTCAGGCGGGCGATCTGCTCGCGGATTGCTTCCTTGTTACGGTCGCGCAGCAGACGGCTGCCCCAGTCGTCTTCACCCATCTGCTGCAGGCGCACGAGCGCATCCGCGAGGAAGCCGAGATGCGAGGAACCCGCGCGCTCCGCCGCTTTCGCCAGCAATCCGGCCAGCGATTCCGGCGCCAGCGGAAAAGTGTGTTCGTGATAGCGGACGATGAAGTGGCCGTCGGTATATTCGATCCGGATCTGTCCTGAGGAAAGAATCAGGCCGTAGTGATCTCCCAATACCGGCAGCAGGATTTTGTGGCGATACCGCTCCTCAGGGCCGAGCCATTCAATATCGAAGTACGGAGCGTAGCGGCTGGCTTCACCGTTTTCGAGAACGTCCCACCACCAGCGGTTTCCGCCGACGATCGCCATGTGGTTGGGAACGACGTCGAGCACCTGTCCGAGCCCGAGTTCCCGCAGCGTCGCGACGAAACGCTGTTGCGCTTCCTCGCCGCCCAGTTCGCGGTTGACGCGCTGGTAATCGACGATGTCATATCCATGCGTGCTGCCGGGCGCGGCCTGTAGAAATGGCGAGCAATAAACGTGCGAGATGCCGAGATCGCGCAGGTATGGCGCAATGCGCGCAGCATCATCGAACGTGAATCCTGGCTGCAACTGGATTCTGTATGTAGCTAGAGGGGCCCTCAATCAGGTGCTGTGGAGCAATTTGCGGTCCAACCACACTTGTCCGCGCCAGACTGCTGAGAAGGAAAGGTGATTGCTCACAAAGTGTCGGAGGTCTCTATGCCGGAAAAGAAGACTGTCGAGCGAGCGCGCAAGGATGCGCGCGAAGGAAAGTCGCCTTCCACGCAGGCGGGCGAATTCGTTCGCGAAGAGATCGAGCACGTGCGGGAGGGAAAGCACGGCGCAAGGAATGCGAAGCAGGCGATTGCGATTGGACTTTCGAAAGCTCGGCGCGCGGGAGTGAAACTGCCGCCCCCGAAGAGCGGTTCCGCGGAAACGAAAGCGCAGGCGAGGCGCGATACGAAGAAGGGCGAATCGGGCAGTCAGAAGACGTCTGCCACTCGTTCCCGCGCGACCACGCATGCGCTGAAGAAGGAAGGGCACGCGGCGGCGTCACGCAGCGCTCTTTCGCGTCAGGCTCGTACGAGCGCGCGTCATCGAACGGCGGAAAGCCGCAGCGACTCAGCACGCAAGGCGGCGAGAACGCGCGCAAAACATCGGGGCTGAACTATCTTCGTGCGCACCGCAGGGGCTACCCTCTGGGGGTGGATCGATCTTTTGGGTGAATTTCTGGGGCGGGCGATATGAAGATCTCATTACTGAAAGCGCTGAACTCGAAATGCTCTCCGGTGCCAGTAAGTGCCCTGAGAAGAAATTCGAAGCCCTGAGAAGAAACCGGTTCCACACACGAGTAAACACCGCGACCGAGGGGTAAGGTTACAATATAAGTGCCGCTGATTTTGTAGGGTTCCATCTCGTTCATTTTGGGGGATCTTGCTGTTTTCTGCGGCCGTCGAAACATCGTTGTTACTATAAAAAGTTGCCAGGACCGCTGAAGGTCCCGTTTACGCAACCAAGAGGTTGAATGCAGCCAACTGATACCGGCAACCCCGACTACTATCACAAGGTTGTCGATTGCCAGTGGGCCTGTCCGGCTCACACCAACGTTCCCGAATACATCCGTCTGATCGCGCAGGGCCGCTACGCCGAGTCCTACATGTTGAACCGGGAATCCAACGTGTTCCCGGCGATTCTGGGCCGCACGTGCGATCGCCCCTGCGAACCGGCGTGCCGCCGCGGGCGTCTTGAGGGCGATAAGCCCGTGGCGATCTGCCGGCTGAAGCGCGTCGCCGCCGATCTTCGCGGCGACATCACGGCGATGCTGCCGACCGCGCCCGAGAAGAAAAACGGCAAGCGCATCGCGCTCGTCGGTTGCGGGCCCGCATCGCTGACGGTCGCGAACGATCTCGCGCCGCTCGGCTACTCGCTCACGATTTTCGAAAAGTACGACAAGCCGGGCGGGCTGATGCGCAGCAACATCCCGTCGTTCCGTCTGCCGGAACCGGTGCTGATGGACGAGATCAACTACATCCTCGATATGGGTGTGGAGGTCCGGTACAACTCGCCTGTCGAAAGCCTGAAGAAACTCCTCGCCGAGAACTACGACGCGATCTTCGTCGGCAGCGGCGCGCCTCGCGGTAAGGATCTCGATCTGCCGGGCCGTAGGGATCCGGCGGTGGCCGACCATATTCATATCGGGATCGACTGGCTGGGTTCGGTTGCGTTCGGCCACACGGACAAGATCGGCGAGCGCGTGCTGATCATCGGCGTGGGCAACACGGCAATGGATTGCTGCCGCACGTCGCTGCGTCTCGGCGGCAAGGACATTAAAGTGATGGCCCGCCGGCCGCGTGCGTTCTTCAAAGCGTCGCCCTGGGAACTCGAGGATGCGGAAGAAGAAGGCGTTGAGATCGTCATCAACTACTCGCCGAAGCGGTTCGTGATCGAGAACGGCAAGCTGGTCGGGATGGAATTCGACCGGCTGGAGTGGGACGAGAAGGCGGAAAAGTCGAAGGTGATCGAGACTGTGACGCTTCCGTGCGACGACGTGATTCTGGCGATTGGCCAGGACAACGCGTTCCCCTGGATCGAGCAGGATCTTGGCATCGAGTTCGATAAATGGGGACTCGCGAAGGTGGATCAGCGGACGTTCATGTCGAGCCGGCCGGGCGTTTTCTTCGGCGGCGATTCGGCGTGGGGACCGAAGAACATCATCTGGGCCGTGGAGCACGGGCATCAGGCGGCGATCTCGATCCACAATCACTGCCAGAGTATTTCGGTTGACCAGCGGCCGCCGAATGGCATGAATCTCATCAGCATGAAGATGGGAATCAGCGAGTGGAGCTATCACAACGATTTCAATCCGGCGGCGCGCCAGAAGATGCACCATGTCGATCTGGAGCGGCGGTTCAAGGAACTGAACATCGAAGTGGAACTCGGCTTCGATGTGCAGCAGACGGCGCGGGAAGTGCAACGCTGCCTGAACTGCGACGTGGAGACGGTGTTCACCGCGCCCAAGTGCATTGAATGCGACGCCTGCATCGATATCTGCCCGGTTTCGTGCCTCACGATGCTGCGCGATGCGCCGGAAGAAGAGCTTCGGCATGAGACTACCGCGCCGGCCCTTAATCACGATCAGGCGCTGTTTGCTTCAAAGCCTCTTCCGCAGACAGGGCGGCTGATGCTGAAGGACGAAGATATCTGCGTCCATTGCGGCCTGTGCGCGGAGCGGTGTCCCACGGCGGCGTGGGATATGCAGAAATTCCAGGTATTCATCTCACAAGCCGGTGATCCGGTACTCAACGAGAGCGTTGCAGCCTAACAGAAAATGTCCAGTGGCATAAACGATTTTGCATTCAAGCTGGCGACCGTCAATGGTACGGGTTCCGCCAGCTCCAGCATCCTTTTGATGCAGTCGATCTTCCGGATGGGCGTGCCCGTCTCCGGCAAGAATCTCTTTCCCTCGAACATTCAGGGTCTGCCGACGTGGTATGAAATCCGCGTCAATAAGGACGGCTACACGGCGCGGGCGCCGCATTACGACCTGATGGTCGCGATGAACGCGCAGACTTACAAGCGCGATGTGGCCGAGGTGCGGTCTGGCGGCTATCTGCTTTACGATTCGACGTGGCCGCTCGATCCGGATCTGTTCCGCGATGACGTCACGTTTATCGGTGTCCCGCTGGCGCGGCTTTGCAATGAAAACTTCCAGGGGGCG
>DASYCD010000435.1:0-2417 GCA_036500405.1 Bryobacteraceae bacterium | reverse complement strand
ACGATCGGCAACGGCTCCCCTGCCCCGGCCTCCACGCCCGCATTCCCAAATGCGGCGTAATCCCACACCGCCGTCGAAGCTGGAGTCCACTTCGGCTCCCCACTCGCGCCCGCATATTCGAACACAATCCCAAGCCCATCCGCGCGCTCTTTATCGTCGGTCGATCCGAAAATCCACACGCCCGGATTCTTCATCTCGACGATCGCATCGATTCGCTCCGCCGGCCCCAGTTCCAGAACCGGCGATTGCTTCGGCGTTGCCACCCGATTCCCATCAAGCGCCGTCACCAGAAACGTATGGCCCGCCATCGCAATCCGCCGATGCATCGTCGCACTCGCATTCAGAATGCGCAGCAGCACGCGTTCGCCCCGCTTCACCGGAATCGGGTCGCCATATCCCAGGCTCCGCCCGTTCACGGTGGCGTACTTGTACGCCACCTCGAGGGCGCCATCCTCGTCGCCCATCAGCGACAGATACGCATCCCATTCCTTGAGCGAAAGAAAAATCTCGCGGTCATAGGCCCCCGCATCACGCGCCCCATCGATCACGAAGAACCCATACTGCCCCGAATAAGTCGCACGGTCGAGATGCGACCCTACCATCCCGTGGCTGTGATACCACCGCGTCCCCGCGGGCGACGCCGTGAAGCTGTACCGCGCCGATTCTCCCGGCATCAGCATCGGCGTTCCCTCTTCCATCGCGCCATCCATGGCGGACGCCACGCGCAGCCCATGCCAGTGCACCAGTTCCGGGAACAGCAACTCGTTCATCACATCGATCGTGACCGCCGCGCCTTCCCGAACCCGAATCAGCGGCCCCGGGACAGACCCGCTGTAACCCGTAGTCTTAAAGGTCTTCCCCGGACGAGGCTCCACGGTCACCGCGCCAATCCGCAGCGTGTAGTCGGGTTTCGTCTCCTGCGCGCGAAGCACGCCCGCCGCCAGTCCCAGAGTGGAGAGAAACTCCCGCCTGCCGACGTTCGTCATACAGCCGTCATTATCGCGTAGCCCGCTATAATCGCGGTACTGCGCAAAGAAAAACTCACCATCGCGTTCCTGATTGCTGCCGCAACGGCACTCGCGCAATCACCCACCTTCGACGCCGCCTCCATCCGCCCGATGACATACGATGATGGCGCCCGCACCCACATCTACAACTCGCCCCGCAATTCGGAATTCAAAGCCATCAACGTCACTCTGACCGACCTTCTCGAAGTCGCGTACGATATTCCCGACACGCGGATGCTGAACGTCCCCGCGTGGGCCCACACGGACAAGTTCGATCTCGAAGCGAAGTCCGATCCCCAGTTCGAATCAGACGCTGAACCAGGGAAAGAGAGGAAGCGCCAGATGCTTCGCGCCCTCCTCGCCGAGCGATTCAAAGTTACGGCGCATACCGAGCAGGGGGAAATCCCGGTTCTCGCTCTGCGCATCGGAAAGGATGGATCGAAGCTTCGCGCAACCGATTCAGCCGCGGTGGGACTCTCGGGAGGCCGAGACCGGATCAGTATCACAGGCGGAGACGATGCCCTGGCCGTCCTGGCCTACGAATTGTCGTGGCGACTGGACCGCCCGGTGATCGACCAGACCGCATTGAAAGGACGCTACGCGTTCACCCTGAATTGGTCCGAAGAAGGGCCGTCTCTCTTCACCGCCATCCAGGAGCAACTCGGGTTAAAGCTTGAAGCGAGCAAAGGTCCGGTTACATTCCTTGTGATCGATCATGCCGAAAAGCCCTCCGCCAACTAACGAACGCTCACGCGCCCGCCGCATTCGCCGCGCCATTCGCAATCGCCGCGCGGCATTCCTGTTCCCGACCATCGAGCTTTTCGAGAGCGAGTATTGCGAGGCCGGAACCGGGGTTTCGCTTCGAAATGTACTTGCGCGCTTCCTCAATCTCGCGTAAAGCATCCTCATAGCGGCCTTCACATATCGCAATTGCAGCGCTTGAGCTTGCGCCAAATTCAGGCTTGCCGAGATGGATCGCCCTTTCCCTCCAGATACGCGCATGCGCCGCGTTGTGGCGATAAAATGCCGTTGCCGAGGCAGCCTCCAGATAAAGCGTCTGCCGAATCTTCGAACCAGGCTTCACGGATGACGCGAGACAATTCTCCAGGTGCGCCAGAGCAGTCTCCTCATCGCCCTGATCGAGCAGGCGGCAATAGCAAAACAACTCAGGGACAACGGCGGCGCTATTCTGCTGCGGCGACGACATCATCGTTTCCGCAAGCGAAGCGGTCCAGTCGCGCGGCCGCACTCCTGTCAGATTTTCGGCGTTCACCGCGATCAGCGCCATCCACGCTTCGGCCTGACCCGGATTTCGCAACAGCATCCAAAACCGGGCCGCATCGGACTTATGTATTCCGCTCGAAAAAGGAACCAGGGAAAACAACCCGATGCCCGCAGCCCAGAATGACG
>DASYCD010000434.1:0-7806 GCA_036500405.1 Bryobacteraceae bacterium | reverse complement strand
GCGTCATCCACCCACGTCCAGCCCCACGGCTCCACGAAAGCCCATCGGCCCGTGGTGTACGGTTGCCAGCCCGGATCGACCGGCGGCGCCCAGACGGAACCGTATACCGGATCGTTATCCCAATGCCCGTAGGTATAGAGGTCTTCGGAGCCAGTCATATCGTCCGGAAGGTAGTCGCCGCCACGATTTACTGAGTCTTCGGCTCCGTTGCGCGACACCACGAAAGTGTCGAAATCGTCGCCTGGATATTCGGGGTTCACCTGCTGGCCGGAGTCGGTGAAACGGGCGGTCTGGTGCGCCGTGACGAGCAGGCTATTCCCGTCCTGATACATTTCGGCCTGACCGTCGCGCACGGTCACCAGGGTGATATTGCGGTTCGCGTCCGCATCGATGCGGTAATCACCCGCACGCTGGAGCGTCACGGCGCCGTTGGGGGTATCAATCTCGAAAACTTCATCGAGCCCGATATTGCGAAGGCGGACGTCCAGATAACCTTCGCTGAGGCTGATCTGGATCGTATTGTCAGTCAGATTGAGAAAGCCGAAGTTGGTATTGGAATCGAGCCGCAGCGCGTTGCCGTCGACCTGCATTTCAGCGCGGCCGCCGGCATTGACGAAAATGTGATCGCCCGTGGTGAGCGGATAGTTGAGGGTGGCGTTGGTCCATTCATCGACCGTGGCGGGCTGAAATGCCACATCGCCGGACATCCAGTTGAGCCGGGCAACCCGTGAGGGCGGATCGTCCTGGGGCGCGTTTTGATCATCGTCGGACGCGGGCGCCTGGGCGAACAGAATGGCGGCGGTCAATAAGGAAGCGAGAACGAATCGTTTCATGCAGGATTTCCCCCTCTTCACCAGGGTTGGATGAAAACGCCCCGGCGCTGGTTACGCCGGGGCGCTAAAAGTGAAATTAAAATAATCTGCCGCAGCGCTACTACAACTTGAGTGACTTGAGATATTCACGGAACGGGCCGCCCATATCGTGACGGCGCAGCGCGAATTCCACCGTCGCTTTGAGGAAGCCGAGCTTGTCGCCAGCGTCGTAGCGCTTGCCGTCGAACTTGAGGGCGTAAATGGGACGGCTGCGGAGCTGGTAACGGAGAGCATCGGTGAGCTGGATTTCCCCGCCCGCGCCGGCTTCAATGTGGTCGATGGCGTCGAAAATATCCGGCGTCAAAATGTAGCGGCCGATGATGGCGAGATTCGACGGGGCCTTATCGGGCGCCGGTTTTTCCACCAGATCGCGGATGCGATAAACCTTGCTCTTGCTGCCGTTGTGGGAGACCGGCTCGGCGTCGATACAACCATAGGCCGAAATCGATTCCTTCGGCACTTCCATGACGGCCAGAACCGGCGCGGAGAAGAACTCGTAGATATCGAGGAGTTGGCGGATGCAGGGGGTTTCGGCGTCGATTACGTCGTCGGCCAGAACCGTGGCGAACGGCTCGCCGCCCACCATTTCTTTCGCGCACCAGACGGCATGGCCCAGGCCGCGCGCTTCCTTCTGGCGGGTGTAGGCGACGTTGATGAGGTCGGAAACCTGGTGGACGAGATCGAGGAGGTCCTTTTTCCCGCGCGTTTCGAGGAGGTGTTCGAGCTCGAAGCTGACGTCGAAATGATCTTCGATCGCGGTTTTGCCGCGGCCGGTCACCATGATGATGTTGGTGATGCCGGACTGGATTGCCTCCTCGACGCCGTACTGAATGATGGGCTTGTCGACGAGCGGCAGCATTTCCTTCGGCTGCGCCTTGGTGGCAGGCAGGAAGCGAGTCCCGAGACCCGCGGCGGGGAATACGGCTTTGCGAACTTTGGCGGCTGGCATTCGCTTCTCATCCTGACATATGCGGATGGGCCGCGGGGGAGCGGGTTACTTCGTCTGGGGCGGATTGGCCCAGTAGCCGGGACGGGTGCGTGGGACCGGGTTCCCCGGCGCTTTCACCGTGACTTTGACCTGGCGGAATGTGCCGTCCAGCGCCTCATTCAGCGGCGCGTAACCGATGAAGTACTGGTTGCGGAGATCGCGCGCGATCTGGTGGGCAATGGGCTCGACTTCGGGCAGGGTTTTGGGATAGAAAGCTTCGCCGCCGGTGCTGGTGACCAGTTCATTGATGGCGCGCTTTGCTCGGTTCGCTTCGGATTTCATGTCGGTATCGAGCAGGCCGATGGCGTAGACCAGAACGTCATTGCGAGACGCTACCTGAATCAGCTTTTCCATGCTGAAATCCGGGTCGCTGTAGTTGTCCTCGCCGTCGGTGACGACGAGGACGACCTTCTTATCGCGCTTTGCTTTCTGATGCAGATGCTCGATGGCGAGGCGGACGGCTTCACGCATCGCTGTCTGTCCGCGTGAGTCGATGCGCTCCAGTCCGATTCGCAGCTTTTCCGGATCGCTGGTGAAATCAACGTCGAGAAACGCGTCTTCATTGAAATTGATGACGAAACTTTCGTCATGGGGGTTGGAATCTTTCACGAGCGCGAGAGCGGCGGCTTCCACCGCCTGGCGCTTGTCGCGCATGCTGCCGCTGTTATCGATGACGAGGGCCATAGAGACGGGAACGTCTTCGTACCGGAAGGCGCGGATGGGCTGCTCAACGCCGTTTTCGTAAACCTTGAACGCGTTTTCCTTAAGATCGGTGACGTAGTGGCCTTTTTTGTCCGTGACGGTGAGGTAGAGCGGGACCTCGCGGGTGTAGGCGTGGAACAGGGGATCGGAGGCGGGAGCGGCCGGTTTACTCTGCGCGTACAGGACCAGACCGGCAAGCGCCAGCGCGGCCGCCGGCAAGACCAAAGGAAGCCTCATAGCCCTGTTTGAATTCTAGCGCGGCGGAATCAGAACAGTTCGTAGCCGGTGGGGGAGACGCCGGAGGAGATAACTTCCGTGGTGCAGCCGCTCGTCGCGAAGGTCTGGCGGACGAGATCGCAGACGTGTTCGCTGCCCCGTTCGTAGAAGACGAGGACGCCGGGGCCGGCTCCGCTCAGGGTGCAGCCGAGGAGGCCGGGCGCGCGCAGGCGCAGGATTTCGGCGAGGCCCGGGACAAGAGAGGTGCGGAAGGGCTGATGGAGACGATCGTCGAGCGCGGCGGGAAATGCAGAGATATCGCCCGTGGCGAGTGCGGCGGTGAGCAGGGCGGCGCGCTGGATGTTGAAAGTGGCGTCGCCGCGGGAGTAAGAGTCGGGAAGCACGGCGCGAGCTTCTTTGGTGGGCAGCGCGAAGTTCGGGACGACGACGGCCAGGCGGAAATTCGGCGGCATTTCGAGACGAATGGCGCGCGTGGTCCCGTCCGGCTCGACGGCGCTGGCGACGACCGAGCCGAGCACGGCGGCGGCGGCGTTATCGGGATGGCCTTCAATGCGGGCGGCTTCGTCGAGAATGCGTCCGGCGTTCCAGCCGAGATCGAGAAGACACGACGCGATGATCACGCCCGCGGTAATGGCGGCGGCGCTGGAGCCGAGTCCTTTGCCGAGGGGAATTTCATTGGTGATGACCAGATCAACTGCCGGCAGCGTGCGGCCCTCGCGTGCGGCGATGTCGAGCGCGGTTTGCCAGATGAGATTGTCTTCGGCGTTCGAAATGAGCGAAGCGTCGCGGCCTTCGCAACGAATTGTGAGGCGCGACGCGGGCGAAAAGCGGCAGGTGAGATAGAGCTGGATGGCGATGCCCAGGGAATCGAAGCCGGGGCCCAGATTCGCGCTCGAGGCTGGGACGCGTAAGGTAGTCGCGGAGGTCAATCTGTCATTATCCAATCCCCACTTTTGTGGCGCGCGTTCCCTCTCCTTTTGGGTTTACATTCACGATGTCTGCGTTGTACTCTGAAAAGGCCGGATGTTTCCCATCGGGCAAATCCCACAAGAAGGAGATACGATGACCGACTGCGACAGTAGCGTGCGCGAAGATTCGTCCGCATCGTCTGAACCTCCTGATTTTGGGATTTCCGGCGCTTCCCGATAACCTTCCGCAATCGATGACATAGGCTGCCTTACCAGACAGGCAGGCGAAGCCTTGTCTTTCATTATCTGTCCGCTTCACTGGCCCATCGCCACAAAACCGATGAGAACTCAAATGGAAATGCGCGCCCGCCACAAGCCGGCGGCTTCGGCCTTTCGACTGATGGCCCTGCGCGTCACCGCCTTTCTGGCGGTGCTCGGGCCGGGCTTCGTCACTGCCAACGTCGATAACGATCCCGGCGGGATCCTGACTTATTCGCAGGCCGGTGCGCAATACGGCTATACGCTGCTCTGGACGCTCATCCCGACCACGATCGCGCTGATTGTGGTGCAGGAGATGGCGGCTCGCATGGGCGCGATCACGGGCAAGGGACTTTCGGACCTCATCCGCGAGGAGTTTGGGCTGCGCATGACGTTCTTCACGATGTTCGTGCTTGGACTCGCGGATCTGGGCAATATTGCGGCGGAGTTCGCTGGGCTCGCCTCCGGGATGGGAATGATAGGCGTCACGAAATACATCGCGGTACCGGCTGGCGCGGCGCTCGTGTGGTTCGCCGTGGTCCGCGGATCGTACAAATATGTGGAGCGGGTCTTGCTGGTGCTGTCGCTCGTCTATTTTACTTATCCGTTCTCGGCATTTCTCGCGCATCCGGACTGGAAGCAGGCGCTGCACAGCACGCTGGTACCGCAGATCAGCACGGAGCCCGGGTATGTCGTGATGATCGTCGGCCTCATCGGCACCACGATTACGCCGTGGATGCAGTTTTATTTGCAGGCGTCGGTCGTCGAGAAAGGCGTCTCGGCGAGGACGCTGAAACTTTGCCGAATTGATGTGATTCTGGGCTGCATCGTTACCGACGTAATTGCGTTCTTCATCGTTGTGGCGTGCGCGGCGACGATCTACGGGACAAACCATCGGGAGATCGGCGACGTGGCCGAGGCGGCAAAAGCTTTGGCGCCGTTCGCCGGGCAATTCGCTTCCCTGCTCTTTGGCGTGGGGCTCATCAATGCGTCCCTGATGTCGGCGGCGATTCTGCCGCTCGCGACCACGTACAACATCTGCGAGGGGCTGGGGTTCGAATCAGGTCTCGACCGCCGATTCGGGGAAGCACGGATTTTCTACGGACTTTACACGGCGCTGATCGTGTTCGGCGCGGGATTTGTCCTGATCCCCGGACTGCCGCTGCTGCGCGTGATTCTGATCTCACAGGTGGCAAACGGCGTCCTGCTGCCGTTCGTGCTGGTCTTCATGCTGGTGCTGGTCAACCGGCGGCGGCTGATGGGCGATCACTGCAACGGGCTCTGGACAAATCTGACTGCGGTAATTACCAGCGTTGCAATGGTAATTTTGACAGGCTTTATGCTCTGGACCGGCGTAAAGAGCTAGCATGTCTGATAGTGGAGAGCCGCCGCTATCTTTGTTCCCAGTTAGCGAAACTGACACTGGACGGTCAGGCGCAGTGGGTGAATATCGAGGAGATCTGGGAGACCGGAGTAATTCTGGAATCCGAGGCGGTTGTGATTGAGGGTACAGATGCCTCGCTCTCAGTAGAGGGCGCGTCGTTTCAGGGACGTCTGACCTCTGTCCAGCAGGAGGAATTCGGCTGGCGGGTGGAGATGGAGTTTTCGCCCGAAACGCCGTGGTCGCCGGAACTCTGGCGGCCGGATCACCTGCTGGATCCGGCGGTGCTGAAGCAGAAATAGCTACTTGATATCGAGGACTTCTTTTTCCTTAGCCTTCGCGGCTTCGTCCAGACGCTTCATGTAGCCGTCGGTGAGCTTCTGCATCTCGTCCTGACCCTTGCGGTCGTCGTCTTCGGAGATCTTTTTCTCTTTGGAGAGCTTCTTGATCTGCTCGTTGGCGTCCCGGCGGATGTTGCGGACGGCCACTCTGTGGTCTTCCGCAATCACGTGGATCTTCTTCGCCATCTCTTTGCGGCGTTCTTCGGTCAGCGGTGGAATCGGCAGCCGGATGATCTTGCCGTCATTGGCGGGATTGATGCCGAGGTCCGAGGTGCGGATCACTTTTTCGATCAGGCCGAGCAGCGAGACGTCCCAAGGCTGCACGGTGATCATGCCGGGCTCCGGCACGTGGAGATTGGCCACCTGATTGAGGGGCGTGGGAGTGCCGTAATAATCGACGCGGATGTTGTCCAGAAGATGAATGGACGCGCGGCCGGTACGGATGGCCGACATCGCGTGCTGCAGATCGGTGATTGCCTTTTCCATGCGCTGCTTGGCGCCTGCTTCGATTTCCGCTACAGTGTTCATGGTCTCGTCGTCTCTGGCTGATGGTTGTTAACTGATGATGGTTCCGACCGGTTCTCCGGACGCCATTCGCATTATATTGCCCGGCGTGTTGAGGTTGAAAACCAGGATCGGGAGTTTGTTGTCCCGGCACATCGCGATGGAAGTGGAATCCATGACGGCCAGCGATTCGGTCAGGACGCGCGTGTATTCGATGGTCCGGAACATGACGGCGTCGGGGAACTTCATCGGGTCTTTGTCATAGACGCCGTCGACTTTGGTGGCTTTCGCGATCACTTCGGCTTTGATTTCGAGGGCGCGCAGGGTGGCTGCGGTGTCGGTGGAGAAATAGGGATTCGAGGTGCCTGCCGCGAAGATCACGATGCGGCCTTTTTCCAGATGGCGGATGGCGCGGCGGCGGATGTAGGGCTCAGCCACCTGATGCATGTGGATGGCGCTCATGACGCGCGTCTGCTGTCCGACGGCTTCCAGAGCATCCTGGAGAGCGAGGGAGTTGATGACGGTCGCGAGCATGCCCATGTGGTCGCCGGTGACGCGGTCCATATTGCGGGCCGCGAGGGCGATGCCGCGGAAGATGTTGCCGCCGCCCACCACGATACCGATCTGCGTGCCTGTGCGGGCCACAGCGGCGACTTCAGTCGCCATGTCGCGGACACGGCCGGCGTCCAGCCCGAAGGACTGCGGCCCGGCCAGGGCTTCACCACTCAGTTTGAGAAGAATCCGTTCGTATTTCGGCACGCTGAGTTCTATGGTAGCGGATACAAAAAAAGGGGGCAGAATATCTGCCCCCTTTTAATTTACTTTAAGCCGAAGCTTCCGGCTGATCGGGAAGAGTGTCGCCCACTTTGAAGCGGGCAAAACGGGAAACCGAGATGTTTTCGCCCAGCTTCGCGATCTTCGTTTTGATGAGCTGATCGACGGTAGAGGCGTTGTCCTTCACGAACGGCTGCTCATACAGGCAAACCTCCTCGTAGAACTTCGACATGCGGCCTTCCACGATCTTCGCCGCGATGTTGGCCGGCTTGCCCTCATTGATAGCGCGCGCGAGCTGGATTTCCTTTTCCTTTTCGAGCGCGGCCGGGGTCACGTCTTCCTTGCGGATGAACTGGGGATCGGTGGCCGCGATGTGCATCGCGATATCGCGGACCAGTTCCTGGAAATCGTCTGTGCGAGCCACGAAATCGGACTCGCAGTTGACTTCCACCATCACGCCGAGCTGTGCGCCGGCGTGGACATAGGTACCAATCGTGCCCTGCTTCGTGGAGCGCGACGATTTCTTGCCCGCGGACGCAATACCGCGCTTGCGCAGTACGACTTCCGCTTCCGCCAGATCGCCTTTCGCTTCGTTGAGAGCGCTCTTGCACTCCATCATTCCGGCTCCGGTACGTTCGCGGAGCTGCTTCACCAGTGATGCTGAGATTTCTGCCATGTTCCCTTTTATTCCGTCTGAATCGCTCAGGCTCGATTAAGCCTGGCTGGCTTCCGCGGGCGCTTCGGTCGCAGCCGGGGTCGTGGTTTCGGTTTCCGAAGCAGGTCCCTTGCGGCTGGCGGCCGCGTCACCGACCATCAGGCTTTCCTGCATGATCTGGGCGGC
>DASYCD010000433.1:0-9296 GCA_036500405.1 Bryobacteraceae bacterium | reverse complement strand
ACGAAACTGGCTTCAACGATGCGGATCTTATCTGCAAGCGGCCAGGTGCGCCGTGTCTTGGAAACTAACGCCTTCTCCATTAAATTCAGGTTGCTCTAATCTGCGGAATGGATCAATGCGGTGTTCGGCGTACGCTTACGAAACAGCGTCATTACCGCAGGAATGTCGCGGGTCCGAGGCGATTTAGCCGAACTTCAGGCCAGGAAATTGATGGACCGCGATGGCAATCTGCTGAATACTGAGTTACCTCCTGATATGAAAAAGGGTTCCGACCGCGACTTCGGCGGATAGAGATCCGCCCCGCTGGCCTTCACCTCCCCGATCTTATGCGAAAATCGCAGCTAGAGTAGCTAGATTGTAGTCGAGGTGGCCCATGGTTTGGCAATTGGCTGACGCAAAGAATCGTTTCAGCGAAGTGGTGAATCGCGCCCTTTCCGAGGGACCGCAGCGAGTGACGCGGCGGAACGATGAGGTCGTGATTCTTTCCGCGGAAGATTACAGGAAGCTCAAGGGGCAGCGGCCCAGCTTCAAAAAGTATCTGACGAAGCCGGGATCGGGACTGCATGAGCTGGACCTGAAGCGGGACCGGTCGCCGATGAGGGATGTTTCGCTTTGAGAGTCCTGCTCGATACGTGTGTCTTGTCGGAATTGCAGAATCCGAAGGGCAGCGCGGTTGTGCGGAGGGCAGTCGAAGCGGTCGACGAAGACGATCTGTTTGTCAGCATGATTTCGCTGGGTGAGATTGCGAAGGGTGTCGCGTTGCTGCCGGGAAGCGCGAAGAGGCGCCGCCTGAATGACTGGCTTGGTGGACTGGAGAGCGGCTACGGCGAGCGTCTGCTTCCGGTCGACCGGGAGACGGGCCACATCTGGGGCGAGATTACGGCTGGGGCGCAGAAGCGCGGAGATACGCTGGGAGCCTCGGACGGGCTCGTTGCGGCCACGGCCCTGCGGCATGGACTTCACGTGATGACGCGGAATGTAAAAGATTTCGAGCCGGCGAATGTGCTGGTGATCAATCCTTTTGCGTGACTTCGCTGTTTGTGGTGGGCTGCGCGGTCATGCGCCTGCGCGGCGGTTCCATCGTCTGTAGAGGCGCTTCGGGTTGATTGCGCGCGACAGAAGCCACGCCCCACAGGCAGAGGCGGCGGGGGAGCATGCGGAGAGAACACCGACGGACAACTGAAAGGCCGGGGCGCGCTGCCGGATGAAGCCAGGGCGGGCTGATATTGCTGAGTTCCAGGCGAGAGGGCGGATGGACGCGAAAGGCGGGCTGCTGAAGGCAGAAGAGTGAAAAGGGGTCTGTCCCCTTTTCAGTTCCTTTCTTACTTGCTTTCTATATTTCCATAGTTATAGAATTATCGATATGGCAAGCAAGCCGACGGAAGACGAGATCACGCGGTTCGCGGACATGTTCTCGGCGATGGGGACTGGTCCGCGTTTACGCATTATGCGGGTGTTGTTGTCGGCGCATCCGGACGGGATGGTGGTCAGCGATATCGGCAACGAGCTCGGGATTCCGGCGTCCACCCTCTCCCATCACCTCGAAAAGCTCAAGAACGAAGGACTGGTGAAGTTCCGCCGTGAGGGCACGTATCTGTGGTACTCGGCTAATGCGGAGGCGCTTCAGGAGCTTCTGGGATTCCTGTATGCCGAGTGCTGCACCCGCAACAAGGCGGTGGAACCGAAGACGATTGTGCGCTTCTGCGCCTGAGGAATATATATGGAAATCAAAGAAGTCGTCCGCGAGAAATATGGACAGGCCGCGCTGCGGGTGAATGCCGGCGGTAGTTCCTGCTGTGGGGCGTCGGCTGCCCTCGATGGGTGTTGCGATCCGATCACGTCCAATTTGTATGACGCCGCGCAGACCGGCGATCTGCCGGCCGAAGCGGTGCTGGCGTCGCTTGGATGCGGCAATCCAACGGCACTGGCTGAACTCAAGCCTGGTGAGACGGTGCTCGATCTCGGGTCCGGTGGGGGCATCGACGTGTTGCTGTCGGCGCGTCGCGTGGGACCGGGCGGAAAGGCTTACGGGCTCGATATGACGGACGAGATGCTGGCGCTTGCGCGGGAAAACCAGCGTAAGGCCGGGGTGGAGAATGTCGAGTTTCTGAAAGGCGAAATCGAACACATCCCGCTGCCCGACAATTCGGTGGACGTGGTGATCAGCAATTGCGTCATCAATCTTTCCGGGGACAAGGACCGCGTGCTGCGGGAGGCGTTCCGCGTCCTGAAGCCGGGCGGGCGGTTCGCGGTTTCCGATGTGGTGACGCGCGGTCAGGTCCCGGAAGATGTGCGCAAAAACATGCTGCTGTGGGTCGGCTGCATTGCGGGGGCGCTGGAAGATTATCAGTATGTGGCGAAGCTGGCGCGGGCCGGATTCGACAACATCGAGGTGGAACCGACGCGGGTTTATAACGTGGAGGATGCGCGGACATTTCTGGGCGGACAGGGCGTCGATGTAGATGCCATGGCCCCCGCGGTGGAAGGCAAGTTTATGAGCGCCTTCATTCGCGCGGTGAAACCGGCGGCGTGCTGCGCGCCGGGCTGCTGTCAATGACCGTTGCGCGGCGAATCGCAGCGGAAGCGATTGGGACGGCGCTGCTGCTTGCGGCGGTCGTCGGTTCGGGCATCATGGGCGATCGTTTGGCGGGCGGTAACGTCGCGATTGCGCTGCTGGCGAATACTCTGGCGACGGGCGCTATGCTGGTCGCGCTCATTCTGACGTTCGGGCCGATTTCCGGGGCTCATTTCAATCCGGCGGTGACGCTGGCCGATGCGTCGCAGGGCGGGCTGGCGTGGCGGGATGCGCCTGGTTATATCGCGGCTCAGATTGCCGGCGCGTTTGCGGGCGTGGCGGCGGCGCATCTCATGTTTGGCGAGGCGGTGTTCAGCGTCTCGAGGCATGTACGCGCCGGAGCTTCGCAGGTGTTCAGTGAAGCGGTGGCGACGTTCGGGCTGTTGTGCGTGATCTGGGGGTGCGCGCGGCTGCGGTCGTCGGCTGTGCCGTTCGCGGTGGGCGCGTATATTACGGGGGCGTACTGGTTCACGGCGTCGACGTCGTTTGCGAACCCGGCTGTAACTGCGGCGCGGGCGTTCACGGATACTTTTGCCGGGATACGTCTGGCGGATGCGCCTGGTTTTGTTGCGGCGCAATTTGTGGGGGCCGCGGCGGCTACGTTTCTCTTTCGGTGGCTTGTGCCGGCGCTGCCGAGCGCGGACGAGGCCGATTCACAATCGGCCGGCAGTTTCGCAACCTGCCCCACGGTAAAAGGCGATTTCTATGAGTGAGAAGAAGCGTGTGCTGATTCTGTGTACCGGGAACTCGGCGCGGAGTCAGATGGCGGAAGGGTTGTTGCGGCATGACGCCGGGGATCGGTTTTCGGTGGAGAGCGCGGGGACGAAGGCGAGTTCCGTTCGTTCGGAGGCGATTGCTGCGATGAGGGAACTGGGGATCGATATTTCGGGGCAGCGATCGAAGAATGTGGATGAGTTCACGGGGCAGCGGTTCGATTACGTGCTGACGGTTTGCGACCATGCGCGTGAGACGTGTCCGGTGTTTTTTGGAACCGCTGAGAGGCTGCATCACAGTTTTGAAGATCCGCCGGCGCCGGGGGTTGGTTCGGAAGAGGAACGGATGGCGGTGTTCCGGCGTGTGCGGGATGAATTGCGGGTCTATCTCCGAGAGTTCGCCCAGCGCGAATAGCAACGTGCACGCCGTGAGCGACGCGATGCGGACCGTTCGAGTGTAATAAATACACCACCGCGTCCGATTCCGTAACAGGAAAACGCTGGTACGAGTGGGGCCATCCTCGCGTAGACTGAGGCGAAGGAGGCCCGAATGGATAACAGGAAGATACTGGCGATCGTGATATTTGCGAGCGCCCTTTTTGGGCAGGATAAATACACGGTGAAGGTTCCGGGCGGGCTCGCATTTTCCGAGTTCCGTGGGTATGAGGGGTGGCAGGCCATCAGCATCAGCCGCAATGAGAAGGTGATGGCGATGATTCTGGGGAATCCGGTGATGATGGATGCCGTCAAGGCGGGCGTTCCCTACAACGGGACAGCTGTGCCGGACGGGGCGAAGATGGCGAAGATCCACTGGGCCCCGAAAGCGAATGCGTTCTTTCCGGACTCGGCAGTGCCGGGCAAGCTGGCGAACGTGGACTTCATGGTGAAGGACAGCAAGAGATTCGCGGACAGCGGCGGATGGGGATACGCAGTATTCGAATACGATGCAGCGAGCGATACGTTCCGTCCGGGCGATCAGGCAAGCATGCCGCCGCAGGCGAACGATGCGAAGTGCGGATTCGCGTGCCATACGGCGGCGAAGGCGAACGATTACGTTTTCACAGAGTATGGGAAGCGGTGAGGGGCTGACCAAGTAAGCCCGCGACATCTTTCTTACGGCAGTTGATGGCGCGCTGGAGGGGCGTGGCGCCTTTCGTGTCGCGGGCGTGGGGATCGGCGCCGAGTTCGAGGAGGGTGCGGGCGATTCCGGTGTGGCCTCGCCGGGCGGCGGCGTGGAGCGGGGTGGATCGCGTGACGCCCGCGGAGGCGTTGACGTCTGCGCCTGCTTTCGTCAGCGCGCGCACGATGGCGGGTCCGGCGGGCGAGGCGCAGCCGTTGGCGACTCGGTAGAGCGGGGTGTGGCCGCCGCGATCGAGAAGATCCGGGGCGGCGCCGTTTTTGAGAACTAATTCGACAATTTCCAGAGTGCCTGCGGCCGCGGCGTGGTGGAGGAGGGTCCAGCCTCCGAAGCGGCGGGTAGCGAGCGAGGGATCGGCTTCGATCGATTGGCGGACGAAATCGACGAGGTGCGGGCGTCCGGATTGCAGCATGCGCGCGAGGAGTCCGGTGAAGACCGCGGGGCGTGAGCGGAAGTGGGGGGCGAGGGTGACGCCTTCCGCGTCGAGAGCGGCGATGGCCCTGTCGAGTGCGAGTTGCCGATTCCAGCGTTCGGTGAGTTCGGGGTGGCTGGGGGCGGGAGTGTCCTCTTTGTGGTCGACGACGTAGGCGGAAGTGTGTTCGAAGAATTGGCGGAAGGCCGTTCGAGTGGAGGCGCCGGCGATGGTTTCATCGAGAGCGGCGCGCATATTTTTGAGCCATGCTTCTCGCTGTGCGGGCGTGACGCGGAAGCGCGCGTGCGATTCGCGGAGGCTGAGCCACCAGCGGTGTTGGGTTTGATTTTCGTCGCCGCCGAGGAACTGGATGAGGAAGGCGGCGAATTCTTCGGTGGCGCAGCGGAGGGTTTTACCGGGAAAGAGCGGGCGGAGGATGGGGTCGCGGCCGACGCGGGCGTAGAAGGCTTTGGAAAGGGCAAGGCAGGCGGGCTCCCCGCCGAGGTTTTCGAGAAGTGAGTCCTTTTGCGCGGGCATGCTGCGTGTTCCATGAGTGTACTGGAATTTTTGCGCTCCCGAAGCCCACGCATTGACTTCCTGAAGCGGGACTGCTAGATTGTCTAACGCTACTATGTTTCGCACATCAGGCTCGGCGCGCCAGCCACTCACCCCGCTCGAGCAACTCATGATGGATTACGTGTGGGCACACCCCAGCTGCACGGCGGAGGTCTGCCGCGAAGGTCTTGCCGGGAAGCGAGCGCTCAAGGAGTCGACGATTCGCACTGTTCTTCGAAATCTGGAAGAGAAGGGCTACATCGAACACACGCTCGACGGCCGAACCTTCGTTTATCGCTCAGTCGACACGAAACGGAGTGTGGCCGCGGAGGCCGCGGTGAAGCTGATTGAGCGGTTCTGCGGGGGCTCCGTGGAGGAGTTGCTGGTCGGTCTCGTCGATAATCAGGTGCTCAAGCCGCAGCAACTCCAGCGGCTCGCGGCGGAGATTGCAGAACGGAAGGGGAAGAGGGCATGACCGCCATCCTGTTCCTTGCAGGATGGGCGGTTCGGTCTTCAATCCTGATTCTGACGGGCGCGGTTCTGATCAGCGCTCTGCGAATGCGTGACGCAACGTTGCGGTGTGCGGTATGGACTGCGGTGCTGGCTGGGTCCTTGCTGATCCCGGTCATGAGCACTGCACTGCCGGGCGTCCATATCGGTATTCCGAAGGCGATGGAGCGGCCTGCGCCCGCGGTGGACGCTCCTTCGCCAGAGCCGGTTATGGCCGCGCTTCCTGTGGGGGCGCCGATCGAATTACGCGAGACATCCGATGGAGCCACCATGCGGCGGTCTGCGGCGCCGATCGCGAAACCGTTTGACTGGGGTCAGGCAATCCTCGGCGTATACGTACTGATCGCCGCGATTTTGCTCTTGCGCGTCTGCATCGGACTGGGGATCGGCATCGTCCTGCTCCGTCGAAGCCGGAGCACCGGCATTCCCGGCATCCGCGAATCAGATCGCATCAGCGCGCCGGTGACTCTGGGGATTGCACGGCCGTCGATCGTGCTTCCGCCCGGCTGGCGCGATTGGAGTTCGCTCAGGCTGGAAGCGGTCCTGGCCCACGAACGTTCGCACATCGCTCGCCGGGACCCAGCCGTGCAACTGCTCTCCGCCCTGCATCGCGCCCTCCTGTGGGCGAGCCCGCTGAGTTGGTTCCTGCATCAGCGAATCGTCCGGACCGCGGAGGAAGCCAGCGACGATGCCGCCGTGGAGGCGACGCGGGATCGGACCGCATATGCCGAGTCCCTGCTTGATTTCATGAAACGTGGCGTATGGAGCTCGACTTCGGCAGGAGTTCCGATGGCGAGATACGGTAATCCCGAGCATCGAATTCGTCGAATCCTGAACGGCAGCTTGCCATCGCGCCACATCACGAAAAGAAGCATTGCGGCGATAGTGGCGCTGGGTTCTCCGCTTGCGTACGTCATCGCGACCGCGCAACCGCAGAACGCAAAGCCGGGTTTGGCGTTTAACAGCGTGGAAATCCGCGCCGCCGCCACGAACACCATGCCGCAGATGAGAAGCCGGTTCGGAAACGGCCGTTACGAGTTGCACAACGCCACGGCGGTGGACCTGATCCGAACCGCATGGGGAGTGGACGCGAATAGCATCTCGGGCGGACCGGTTTGGCTCGATCTGAACCGCTACGACGTGGTCGCATTGGCTCCCGCAACAGCTACGCCGGAGATGCTCAGAACCATGCTGCAGAGCATGTTGAAAGACAGCTTCCACCTCTCGGTCCGTAACGGCAACAAAGACGATCCCGCCTATGCGATCACGGTCGCAGGAAAGCCACAACTTGAGCCGTCGAAAGGAACCGAGACCAGTGGCTGCAGGTTTCAGCCATATCCGGCGGTACCTCGGGGCGCTCCGCTGCCGAGAATGACGCTGGAGTGCAGGAACGTAACCATTCCCGCATTTGCCAAAATTCTCTCCGGCTCCCAGGAAGCCTCCGGTTACGTGTTCGGCTATCCGCTGCTGGATCGCACCGGACTCGCGGGCGAGTGGAACTTTAGCCTCTCCTGGTCCCCGCGGCGAGCCTATGTCTGGTCACCCGCGCAAGGCGAGACCCTGACTCTATTCGAGGCATTCGAGAAGCAACTCGGTCTGAAGCTGACGCTCACCAAAGTCGCGACGCCGGTCCTGGTCGTGGAGAAAGCCACCCCACCGTCCGTCACCGAAGCTCCGAAGCCCGAAATGAAGTTCGAGGTTGCCGAAATCCGGCCCGAAGATCCCGATGGGCCGGGGCCCCCCTGCGGCGTCATCAGTATTCAGCCGGGCGGACGCGTGCGTATCCATATGACCCTGCGGAATCTGATCTGGGAAGCCTGGGGAGCTCCGTTCGACTTCAGCCGTTTCATCGGGGGCCCGAAAGGCATGGATTCGCCTTGCTGGCAGATTCTGGCGAAAATGCCCATGGAGCAAAATGCTCTGGGCGCGGTGAATCCGGGCGGCTGGAACGGCCCTATCTGGAACGGCGTCGACATCGACACGATGCGAATGAGCCTGCGGTCGTTTCTGGTGGAGCGCTTCCAGCTCGCCGCGCATCTGGAAGACCGCTCGATTGACGGCTATGTGCTGGCGGGGACGGGCCGCAAACTCAGGAAGGCGAACCCGGCGAATCGTCCGAGTTGTAAAGAAGGACCGGGAGATGACGGAAAGGATCCGCGGCTAACCAATCCGCTCGCAACCAGGCTGATCACCTGCCGCAACATGACACTCACCGGGTTTGCCGAGCAGTTAAACGGCTTCTTTCCGGGGTCTCCTCCGATGAGCGATGCCAGTGGTATTTCCGGAAGGTTCGACATGACTATTAACTTCAGCCCGGTCGGCCTGGCGGAGGCAGGTTCCAGCGAAACAGGAGCGGCGCCCGAGCCCACCGGCGCTATATCGCTCTTCGATGCCCTGAAAGGCCAGCTTGGCCTGAAGGTAGAAACCCGTAAAGTGATGGCGCCCGTTCTGATCGTCGATCACGTAAACGCAACGCCAACGGACAACTGATATCAATTCGCCGTTGGACGCTCGATCTGATCGACAACAACAGTCGGAATCTTCCCGCTTGCGGCTCTGAGACGCAGCCCGAGTTGTTCGCGTAGCGCCGCGAACAGGGATGGTGCGGTGGAATCGCCAGTCTCATCACGATCCCAGACGAGCGAGAAATCGAACTCGCCTTCGAGCTGCGTGTGATCTTCAACGGTCCTGCCGGGTTGGCGGCGCAGGCTGATCGCGTTGGTGCTCGTGAGCCGGTCGGAAGTTCCATGAAGCGCAAGCGATCGGATGTGATGATGGCGCTGCTGGAGGAGCGATACCAAAGAGGTCCCGGTCCTGTCTTCGACCATAGTCGCCATCTGGATCATGGTACGGACCGAAAGATTTCGCCAGAGACCGGACCCCGCCAACAAACAACTCTTGTTCCACGCCGGTGAATCCCGAACCGGAAGCGCAAAGTTACAAGACAACAGGATGCTGCTGCACTAATCCGGCCAGCGCAATACTTCCACCGGCTCCTCCGCTTCGCCGATCACCGCCCAGTATTCGGCTTCCAGCTTCGATTTCGCAGGCATCCACCGGAAAGTAGGAATCCCGAACAGGCTTCCCCGGTTGACCGCTGCACGGCGTGATTCCGGAAACGGCGATACGCCGAACTCCATCCCGCGTGTCAGCGTCTTCCCGTTCCACGGACTGGCAGTCCGGCTGTGGTTCTCTTCCCAGATGCCGAGCCACGGGAAATCCTGCTGCTTCCAGACGTAGCCGAACGAAATTTTCGATGTCGGGCTCCATGCCGTGAAAAACGCGTTCTCGTTCGTCTCGTCCATCGCGTGCGCCGTGTACGCACTCGATTTCGGGTAGATATTCATGACGCGAAGATCCATCCAGGCGCGGTCTTTGCGCGGACAGAGCGGC